>CAZLBB010000043.1:0-38186 GCA_964557415.1 uncultured Rhodospirillaceae bacterium | reverse complement strand
CCGGTCAGGTCGAAGATCGCGCCGGACATCCAGCCGCCGAGCGCCATGCCGACGATCGTCGACATCAGCACGACGCCGATGCGCGTGCCGGCCTCGCGCGCCGGGAAATATTCGCGGACGATGACGGCATAGCTCGGCACGATGCCGCCCTGCGCCAGGCCGAACAGGGCCGAAACAACATAGAGAGAGGTCAGCCCGTCGAACGGCAGGTAGAAGACCAGCGCCAGGCACTGTCCGGCCGAGCCCAGCAGCAAGGTGCGTACGCCGCCGATATGGTCGGCGATCCAGCCCGAGGCGACGCGGCTGATGATGCCCAGGCCCAGCATCAGCGACAGCATCTCTGCGCCGCGCGCCACGCCATAGCCCAGGTCGCCGCAATACGCGACGATGTGGACCTGCGGCATGGACATGGCCACGCAGCAGCTGAGGCCGGCGACAATCAGCAATCCCTGCACCGTCCTGAGCGACGCCGCTTGGCCGCTCGCGGCCGCGGTTGCACGCGTCGTGGTCAGCGCATGCGGGATCGGCGCGCGGCGCCTGAGCGCGAGGCCCAGCGGGATCATGGTCACGGCGCAGAACACGCCGATGCCGAAATGCGCCTGGCGCCAGCCGACGGTCTCGATGAAATGCTGCAGGATGGGCGGCCAGATCGTGCCGGCGAGATAGTTGCCGCTGGCGACGATCGATACGGCGATACCGCGCCGGCGCGAGAACCAGTGCGATACGTCCGCCACCAGCGGACCGAAGGTCGACGAGCTGCCGAGCGCGCCGATCATGGCGCCCTGCACCGCCGCGAACTGCCACAGGCTTGTCGTGAAGGACTGCGCGACATAGGCGGCGCTCAGCATGACCGAGCCGAGCATGATCGGTGCGACGATGCCGAAGCGATCGGCGAGACGGCCCATCAGGATGCCGCCGGCCGCGAAGCCCATCATCGTGGCCGTATAGGGCAGCGAGGCGCTGCCGCGCGCCACGCCGAACTCGGCCTGCACCGCGGGCAGCACGACGACGACCGACCACAGGCCGATGCCGCCGATGGTGCTGAGTATCAGCGAGACGAACAGCCGCCGCCAGGCATACGGGCCGTCGACGTCGTCAAGAGCGGTGCGGGCGCCGGCGGCGCCCAGCTGCGTGGACATTGCTCGGGCGTTTCCTTGGGGTCTCGCGACGGACGGCGCATGCCATCCCGATGTCCGCAAGGCCTGTATGAAGCGGTGGGCGAGGCTGCGTCAACCCCGACCGCGACGGAAGCGGCCGACGCTCAAGGTCGCGTCAGTCGACGCCGGCCGTTGCGTGCGGCGATCGCGGGGTCGAGCACCGCCCAGTGGCCGCCGCCCGATCGAAGCGTGCGGTTCCTGGCGGCCGGCGCTCGACGCTGGCGACGAAGGCGCGCGTGACGAAGCCCTTCCGGCCGGGCGGCTTGACTGGCGGACCGGCGCTCTCGTTCCACCGCTGCAGCAGCGGTCGACTTCACGGTGCCACCCCCAGGGTCGCGCGGCCCTCGGGCACCGCCAGCGCGCCGTACTTCACGGCGTCGGTCGGAAGCCCGTGCACGACGAGCGCCAGGATAGCGCCGCTTCGGGCTTCAGGGCCACGGACGGGCCGGACGCGGTGACCCCGGGCCTCACCATCGGGAATCGCGGCAGTTCTGCCGTGGGCGTGACGGCGTGCTGCCGTTGCTTTACGCGGGAATCGGGCTCCAGCGCCCGTGCTCGGCGGCCCGCAGGAACTCGGCCAGCGCCGCATTGAACCAGGCCGAATCCTCCAGATTGATGGCGTGGCCGCCATGCGGCAGCACCAGGAGCCCCGACCCGGGGATTTCGCGGCGCAGGAACAACGAGGCCGAGATGCACGGTTCGTCGGCGTCCCCGGCGATGATCAGGGTGGGGATGCGCATGCGGCGGAGCCGATCCGACAGGTCCCATAGCGACGGCCGCCGCATCTGCACGCCGCGCAGGGTCAGGGCGGCGCCGCGTGCGTCATGCGCGGCCAGGCGGGCGCAGAACTCGGCCCAGGCGCGCGGATCCTTGTCGCGCAGCGGCCAGCGCGAGGGGACGTCGGCGTAGACCGCCGCCGCCTTGGCGCTGCCCAGCTGCTCGAAGCGATCGGCCGCCGCGGCGCAGCCGGCCTGGAACTGCTCGCGCAGCGCGGGGTCGGAGCCGTAGCCGCAGCCGGCGACGACGAGCGAGCGCACCAGCTCCGGGCGGCGCAGCGCCAGGTGCAGCGCGCAATAGGCGCCCATCGACAGGCCGACCACATGGGCATGGCCGATGCCGAGCGCGGCGAGCACCGCCTCGGCGTCGGCAACGGCGCGGGCCTGCGAATAGGAGTCGGGCGACTCCGGCACGTCGGACGGCGGATGGCCGCGCGCGTTGTAGGCGATGCAGCGGTAGCTGCGCGAGAACTGGCGCAGCTGCGGCTCCCAGCTCCGCGCCTCGCCGGCGAACTCGTGGATGAACAGGATCGGAAAGCCGCTGCCCGCCTCCTCGTAGTACAGGCGCACGGAATCGTCGGTCGTCACATGGGGCATGGCGTACGGCGCGTCCTCTGATCTTGCCGGCCGCGAGGCCGCAGCGGGCGGTGATCGGCGCCGTCCATATTGCCGGACCGGGCGCAGTTCCGCACTAACGCTCAAGGTGCAAACCCTGATCGCGACCGGGCGCCCTGTCGCTCAGACCGGCCGCTCGGTGCCGAACAGCCTGAGCCTCGGGATGAAGGCCGGCACGCGGGCCATGTAGCGCCGGTATTCGTCGCCGAACTCGCGCAGCGTCTCGCGCTCCTCCTGGCGCGCGAGATACGCGTACATGCCGACCAGGACCGGGAACATGGCCAGCGTGAGCAGCGTCGGCCACTGCACCAGGAAACCGAGCAAGACCAGGACGAAGCCGACATACTGCGGGTGCCGGATGTGGGCGTAGACCCCGGTTGTGGCAAGCCCGCGTGCGCGTTGCGCCCGGTAGAGCACGCGCCAGCCTGCCGAGATCAAGACGAACCCGCCGCCGATCAGGGCGAAGCTCAGGAGATGGAACGGGCCGAAATGCGGGTTGGCCTTCCAGCCCAGCAGCATTTCCAGCAGATGGCCGGCATCGTGCGAGAACCAGTCGACGTTCGGGTACCGGCTCTGCAGCCAGCCCGACAGCAGGTAGATCGTCAGCGGGAAGCCGTACATCTCGGTGAACAGGGCCACGAGGAACGCGCTGAAGGCGCCGAACGAGCGCCAGTCGCGCGTGGTCTGCGGCTTGAAGAAGCTGAAGGCGAAGAAGATGAAGATCGTCGAGTTTATGACCACCAGCGTCCATAGCCCGTAGGCCGGCGCTTCTGCATTCATGGCTTGTCTCCCGTGCGCGTCCCTGGCGCATTGGCGCCGTCGTCGGAATGGCGGCCATGGCCGCCGCCCCCGCCATGTCCTCCAAGGAACAAATGCGCGGCGATGCAGCCGAGCGGTAGCAGCCAGATCAGCCAGGTGCCAAGGACGAGATGGGCGCGGTGCTCCGCCAGCAGCAGGAAGACCGCGAACATGCCGAGCGCGAACAGCACGAGACCCAGCGTCGAGCGTGCCCAGGACGGCCGGCTGCTTTCCCTTTCATGGTTCATGTGTCTCTCCATGCCGCGCGCAATCGCGGCTACGATGGAGTCCGGGGTGCGGCATCGCCTGGCCTTCCGCCGTGCCATGCCCGTCCGCCCGCGCCTGCGCGCGGGTTCAGATCAGCCGGGGCGGCTTCGGCTCATGCCTTCGACAGCCGCGCGAGCTTGAGCGCCGCGGAGTTGGCGACGACCGACAGCGAGCTGAGCGCCATGGCGGCGGCGGCGACGATCGGGTTGAGGTAGCCGAGCGCGGCGATCGGGATGCCGATCGTGTTGTAGACGAAGGCCCAGAACAGGTTCTGCTTGATCTTCCTGAGCGTCAGGCGCGACAGCCGGATCGCGAGCACGACCTGCTGCACGTCGTCGCGCATCAGGATGATGCCGCCGGTTTCCTTCGCCACGTCCGAGCCTGAGCCGATGGCGATGCCGATATCCGCCGTCGCCAGGGCCGGGGCGTCGTTCACGCCGTCGCCGACCATGGCGACGTTGCGGCCGGCGGCCTGGAGCTCCCTGATCATCCTCGCCTTGTCGCCCGGCAGCACCTCCGCGATGATGCGGTCGATGCCGAGCTCGCGGCCGATCGCCTGGGCGGTGCGCTCGTTGTCGCCCGTGAGCATCGCCACCTCGATTCGCTCGCCCTTGAGGGCGGCGATCGTGTCCTTCGCTTCCGGCTTCAGCGTGTCGGCGACGGCGACCGCCCCGACCAGGCGCCCCCCGGCGCCCACCAGCATGGCGGTCTTGCCTTGCCGCTCCAGCGCGACCATCGCTTCTTCCGCCGGTGCCGTGTCGATCGCCTCGCGGCGGAACAGGCGCCGGTTGCCGAGCAGGACGGCCCGCCCGTCGACCTCGGCGCGGATGCCGTGCCCGGCGATCGCCTCGAATCCGCCCGCCGCGGGAATGTCGAGCGCCCGATGGCGCGCGGCCCTGACGATCGCCTCGCCCAGCGGATGTTCCGACCCGACCTCGACGGCCGCCGCCAGCCGCAGCACCTCCTGCTCGCTGCCGCCGCCGAGCGGCACGACGTCGGTGACGTTCGGCTCGCCGCGCGTCAGCGTCCCCGTCTTGTCGAACACGACGGTGTCGAGCCTGCGCGCGCGCTCCAGCACCTCGGCGCCGCGGATCAGGATGCCGGCCTCGGCGCCCTTCCCGACGCCGACCATCAGCGCGGCCGGTGTGGCGACGCCCAGAGCGCAGGGGCACGAGATGATGAGGACCGCGATGAACGCCAGCAGCGCCTGCGGGAAGTTCCCCGCGGCCCACCAGCCGAGGAAGGCCAGCAGCGCCACCGCCACCACCGCCGGCACGAACCACGCCGTCACCTGGTCGGCGATCCGCTGCACCTGCGCGGTGCTCGTCTGCGCCTCCTCGACCATCTTGATGATCTGCGACAGCGCCGTGTCCTTGCCGACTCGCGTCGCCGTGAAGCGCAGGAAGCCGCTGCGGTTCAGCGTGCCGCCGATGACGTTGGCGCCGGGCGCCTTCTCCACCGGCATCGATTCGCCCGTCAGCATCGATTCGTCGACCGACGACGCCCCCTCGGTCACCTGGCCATCGGTCGGCACGCGCTCGCCGGGCCGCACGAAGACCGTCTCGCCTGCCATGATCGACTCGGCGGGGATCTCGACCTCCTTGCCGTCGCGCAGTACGCGCGCGGTCGCGGGACGCAGGTCCATGAGCTTGCGCACCGCCGCCGACGAGCGCCTCTTGATGATCTCCTCCATGTACTTGCCCAGCAGCACGAAGGCGATGATGACGGCGGAGACCTCGAAATAGACGTCGCGCTCCTCGACCTTGACCGGCAGCACGTCCGGGAAGAACACGACGGCGACGCTGTAGGCGTAGGCGACCGTCGTGCCGAGGGCGATGAGGAAGTCCATGTTGATGGAGCGGGTGCGGATCGCGCTCCAGGCGCCTTTGTAGAAGCTCCACCCGCCGATGAACTGGACCGGGGTGACGAGCAGGAACAGCCAGACGCCCCAGGTGAACCACGGCAGGGCCGGGATCGGCACCCAGGTCAGCAGCGTCGCGCCGGTGGCGAGCGCGATGAAGGCGCCGGCGCGGAACACGGCCAGGGCGAGCACGCCGGTGAGCGCGATGGTCACGCGCGTACGCATCGACTTCAGCTCGCGCTCGGGATCGTCGAAGGTCCTCTTGCAGGCCGGGCTGCAGAAGTAGTAGGTGCGTCCGGCCCGCTCGGAGGTAAGCGCGGTCGCCTTCTTCACCACCATGCCGCAGATCGGATCCTTCGCCGTTTCCCCGGCGCCGGCGGCCGCCGCGGTCCGGGATGCAAGTTCGAGGGGCGCCATGGACGGTTTTACCGGGTTTCCGGCGGAACCGGACGATTGCCCACGGAGCGGGCGCGCCGATCGGCACCGCTCGCCAACCCTGTCAGGCACAGGAATACGAGCGCGCCACTGCCCCAGATGAGCGCGCTGCCCGGCATGTCGAACATCGGCACGAAGGCGTAGAGCGCCGCCAGCACCGCCCAGATCGCCGTCACGAACCCGATCAGCCAGACGTCATCGGTCATGGTCGCCTCCTCAGTGTCCGCCGCCGCCTACGCCCAAGACCGGCAGCGCGCGCAGCAGCGTGAAGGCCAGCGCCGTCATGCCGTACATGGCCGCCACGAGCGCCACGACCGACAGCGGTCCTGTCCATGCCGCCTGCCTGATCGCCATCGCGCCGGGCGCGGCCGCGAGCGCGGGGCCACCGATGCCGCGCTCCGTCAGGCTTCGCGGTGCCAGGAACGCGGCAAGCAGGGCAATCGCGTAGGCCAAGAGCGCCAGTCCCATCACGGCGGCGCCGGCGCCCATCACGGCCGACAGCCAGATCCAGCCGGCCGGCGCCGCACCGTCATAGGCGACATCGACGACGCGCCGCGGCATGCCGGTGAGTCCCGCCGTCATGCCGGCGAGCCCGAACACCACGACGCCGACGGTCACCGCGTAGGGCAGGACACGCAGAAGGCCCGCCGAAACCAGCGCGCGGCCGGTGAAGGCGGGGATCATGCGGCCGAGCGCCGCGAGCAGGGTCAGCGACACGGTGCCGACCGTCAGGAAATGGAAATAGCCGGGCACGAAGAACGTGTCGCTCAGGAGCTGCGCGAGCTGCTCCTGGATCAGCACGAACGCCAGCACGCCGCCGAGCGCCAGGTTGACGACCGCCATGCCGATGGCCGTCATCGCCGGCTCGCGCCAGGGCAGCATCCGCAGCCAGCCGAACAGGCCGCGTGCGCCGCTGGCCCGCGCGTGCGCCTCGAGCGAGGCGACGATGATGAGGAACACGGCCACCGTCGGCACGCCGATGAACAGCGACAGCAGCGAGCCGAGCGCGCGCACCAGCGGCGCCAGGCCGGGCTCGAGGAACATGTGATAGAGCGAGGTCGGCGGGACGAAGACCAGGTAGGCCGTGAACACGATCTTGGAGAAGCGCTGGCCGAAGATCGACCCGATCCCGGTCATGTCGCGGACGAGCGCGTACCAGGCCAGCACCGTTCCCATCAGCGGCAGGTAGTGGAGATTGTGGAACAGCAGGTGCCAGCCCGTCGCGTGATCGGCGGGAAGCGGGCCCCGGCCGAACGTCCAAAGCGTGGCCGGCAGGAACGCGTTCACCGTCGCGATGGCGCTCACCATCACCAGGCCGGCCCAGGCGACCGTGCCGAAGCCGATGGTCGACCATGCCGGCGCGGGCGACTCGGCCTTTCCGGCGAGAGCCGTGGCGATGGCGGCGGCGGAGAGCAGGAACAGGCCCGCGCCCAGCGCCAGGTAGCCGAGATAGAAGACGCCGGCCGCTTCCGGCGCTTCCGTTGCCAGCTCCGGCGAGGCGTCGTAAAGGAGCGGCGTGCCCCACCAGGAGCCGGCTTGGTTGCCGGCGAAGCCGAGCAGCATGAGCGCGAATCCCGCCCAAGCCGCCGGCGCCAGGGCCAGCCGCGGCGCGGCGCGCGTATGGATTGCCGCGAAGACGAGCAGCAGCGCCATCTGCGCGAAATAGAGCCAGTAGAAGAAGACGGTGACGCCGTGCAGCGTCATCATGCGATAGCCCGTCTCGGGATCGAGCGCGACGAAGCCGGCGCGAGCCAGTCCCGTGATCACCCCGAACCCGACGCCGATCGCGAGCGTCGCCAGCGCCGCCACGGTCATGGCGGCCAGGAGAACGCGATCGCCCCGGGGAAGCGCGCGAACGCCTTGCGTAAACGATTTGCCTTCCATGTCGACCTCAGCTCACGATGATTCTGGCGCTCATCTGGTGATGGCCGATGCCGCAATACATCGTGCAATAGACCAGGTACTCGCCCGGACGCGTGAAGGTCAGCTCCTGCTCCACCAAGGCGCCCTGGCGCAGGCGGATGATCCGGCTGCCGGCGCCGAGCTGGATCGATGCGCCGTGCGCGGCGTCGAGGGCCATCATGCGGAAGCGATAGGGCGCGCCGGCGTCGAGCCGCAGCAGCGCCGGCTCGTAGGAATAGCGTTGGGCGACCAGATAGACCTCCGCGGGCCCGGGAGACGCTGTCGACTCCGTTGTCGCCGTAGCGCCGTGCCCTGCATGCGCGCCGTGCTCGGCGGCCCCCGACGTCGCGCCGGGCGCCGTGTGCACGCCCGCGGCATCGACGCGAACGCTGCCGTCGGCCTGCTGGTGGCGAGTGATGAATGCGTCCGCCTGCCGGCGGAACTCCTCGACGCTCGGGCCGCGCGCCGCACCGTGGCCGCCGTGGCCGCCGGCCTCCTGCGTCGGCTCGTGCGCATCGTGCTCCGACCCACCCGTCAGGCGGAACGGCGCGGCGCCGAAGGCGGCCCAAAGCCCGTACAGGCTGACGCCGCCGAGGCTGGCCGCGGCGATGAAGCCGCGGCGAGTCGTCAGCGGCCGCCTCTCGCGGCTGAGGTCCGAAGGGTCCTTGCTGCTGTCGTCCATGGTTACCCCCTGCTACGGCCCGGTCCAGGCCACACTTCGTGCCGAACGATCGGCCCTGTGGGCCGATTCCTTGGTTGTCATTGGTTGGGGGCCCCCATCATCATTCCGCGTCCCATCATTCCGCGCCCCATCATTCCGCCACCCATCATTCCCATGTGCGGATGAACGAGCTGCTCGGCCGTCTTCTTCTGCTCGTCGGACAGGCTGGCGTAGAGTGGCGCAAGCGCCGCCTTGATGGCACGGATGCTCTCGAGATAGGCGGCGAGCCGGCGCTCGTGCCGATCCAGCCGCTCGGGGATCGTCATCGCTGGCGGACCGCCGGCCCCGGCGGCGGGCATCGTCGCGGCGCGGGCATCGGCGATCCGCTTGGCGCCGGCGCGCAGCGCGTCGGCCAGCGTGTTCCAGGCCGGCGCCTGGGCGTCGGTGATCTTCAGCTCGGCGCGCAGGAAGGCGATCCTGCCCTCGATGTGGTCGAGCATGTGCATGCCGCCCATGCCGCGGCCCTGCATCATCGTGCCGCCGCCGCCGCCCATCATGCCCATCATGCCGCCTCCGCCCATCATGTGGCCTCCGCCCATCATGCCCATCATCCCGCCCGGTCCCATCATGCCTCCCGGGCCCATCATCCCGCCGGCACTGGCGCCGGGTTGAGTGGGTGCGGGCTGCTGCGCCACAGTGCTGGGCGCCGGATGATGTGCATCTTCGGCCTGCGCCCGAGGCGGTCCGCCGGCGGCGAGCAGGATGGCAATGGCGGCAGTGGTAGCGAGCTTGAATGTCGTCATTTGTCGTCTCCAATCGGTCTAGGTGGTCGGTGCCGGCTGTGCGTACGGGCGTGGTCCGTCAACGCGTTACGGGTCACCAGGTTCGGCTCTTCGGCTTCAGCGGGCCGCCGCCGGCGCTTCCGCGCTCGCGCGCGGATCAGGCGTGCGCGCTCGGCCTGGGCGGATGAAAAAGGGGAGGGGCGGCAAGGCCGCGAAGCATCGGCGGCGGATCGGCACATGGCTCCTGGCGGGCCTGCGCCGGAAACGCGGCAATGACGCCGATCATGGCAGCACCGGGCGCGCCATGGCTCGCGACGCAGCGCGAATAGTCGCTGTGGCTGCCACCGTTCCGGCAGGGCATCGATGGGTCATGCTGGCCGGCGGCGGAAGATTCGAAGACGTGGCCTGTGCCAGGTCCGCGGTCGGGCATGAAAGCCGCGCCGGAAGCGACCAGGAAGGCCCATACGGCGATCCCGAGCCACGGCAGCCACTTGCGCCAACTTGCTCCGATCCTTGCCATGGTCGCCTTCAATACAAGATCGCGCCGCCCCCCGCGTTGACCCAGATCAACCCTTACCGCCAGACGGGATTCGGGGACGCCGCGCGCCACTACTGTGAGTTTCCACCTTTCTCCAAGGGGAAGGTCTAGCGGCCGCTGCGGAGCGCAGGTCGCTTGCGCGCGGCGCGCGCGCCGCGTTCAACCGCTGTGCGAGGTGTCCAGGGCGGACGTGTATTTCGGCACCCAGGCCTCGGCCGTGCGCACGTAGGAGCGCTTGACCGCCGCCCAGGCGACGCGGTGCGCCACCTGCTCGCGATCGGGCCGGCGGCGATAGGTAACGAGAGCGTGGTTGAACGCCTGCAGATAGATGTCCTGCGCGTGCGGCGGCAGGCGCCGCCGGAGCGAGGCCGGCAAGTCCGAGCGGTCGGCGTACGGCACGGCGAGTGGGCCCCGCTCTCGCTCAGCGGCGCAGCGCCGCGAGACCTTCTTCCAGATAGTCGGCGAGCTGTGGCGTCTCGATCAGGTAGTCCGGCGTGCGCCGCGGGTCGAGGCGCAGGGCCTCGGCGCGCTTTTCCTCCCATTCCGAGACGGTGAAGTCGCCACGGCCCAGCCACACCAGCGCGACGAGGTCGGCAAGCTGGTCCTGGTTGAGGTCCGCCAGCATCTCGTGCAGCTCCTCGTGCACCGGGTCGTCGCTGTAATCCTCCAGGACCTCGCGCATGTCCTCGTCCGACGGATTGGAGCCGGGGTCGGGTTCCACCACCTCGACCTTGACCTGGAACTCGTGGGCCTTGTCGATCAGGACGTCGAGGAAGTCGGACGGCACGGTGAGCTCGATCGGCGCGGCGGCGGCCGCACGCTTCCGGACGGCTTTTGCCGGCTTCTTCGATTCGGCCTTGGCCATGGCTGGTTTCTCCCCTTGGGTTGGCTGGTGCCATTTGCCATCGCCCGGGCCCGATCGCCAATGATCCAGGTCAATGCGACGGGGGAGCGGCTGTCGCGCGGGCCGACTTCTCGACCGCGCGGGCGCGGACGGCGCCGCCTCCTAGACGGCGGCCTGCATGATCTGCCGCACCGCGCGCGTGATCGCCGTGGCGGAGAGCGGCTTGCGCAACAGCAGGCCGAGCTTGGCGGGCGGCAGGCGCGCGGCATCCTCCGCCGTGGCGCTGATCGGGATCACGGGAATGGATTGCAGGGTCGGATCGCTGCGCAGCCAGGCGACGAACTGCATCCCGTCGACGTCGCTGAGCTGCAGATCCAGGAGGATGAGGACGGGCGGGTTCTGCCGCGCCGCGGTCAGGGCCGCGACTCCGCTCCCCAGCATGTCGACCGAGTAGCCTCGCGCCTGGAGCACGCGGCGGCACAGCTCGCGTGTCTCCGGGTCGGAATCGACCACCATGATGCGCTGGCCGCCCCCGCTGTCGGAATCGGGCGTGCGCAGGACGGGCGTCGGGCTTTGACTCGTCATGACACGGGCCTGCCGGGCCGCGGCCGCGGCCGATCTCAGGCGCATTCGCCGGCGGCGAGGTCCTCGAGGCGATCGCGATCGACCAGCGTCACGCGGTTCGGCGTTGGGAGCTCGATGATTTCGTCCTGCTTCAGCTTGGCGAGCGTGCGGCTGACGGTCTCGACCGTCAGGCCGAGATAATCGGCGATGTCGCAGCGGGCCATCGGCACGTTCACCTCGTCCGCGCCCGTCTCCTCGCCGTGCAGCGAGGCCATCGTCAGAAGGAAGCTGGCGATCTTCTCGGCGGCCGACTTGCGGCCGAGCAGCAGCATCTGGTCCTGCGCCGCGCGCAGCTCGTCCGACGTGGCGGACAGCAGCCGGCGGGCGAGGCTCGGAACCTCGTCGAGCAGCCGGTCGAATCCGGCGCGGGAATAGCGGTGCAAGGTCACCGGCGTCACGGCCTCGGCCGTGTGGACGTAGTTTTCGCGGTGCGCCAGGCCGAGCAGGTGGCCGGATGACAGGAAGCCGATGATCTGGCGGCGACCGTCCGGCAGCAGCTTGTACAGGCGCACGAGGCCCGAGACGACCTCGTAGATGCCGTCGGCCCGGTCGCCTTCGCCGAACAGCTGCTGTCCGGCCTGCAGGCGCTGCGTCGACGCCATCGTCGCGACCTGGGAGCTCGCCCGGCGGTCGAGGCCGCGGCAAAGCGCGTAGCCGGTGTAGTCGGACGTTGCGGCGGAAGTATGCATCGCCTGAGCGTACATTGTCGGGTCCCTCCTCGCGTCCAGCCGTCCATCAGGCTGTGGCACAGTGGAATAGGCCCGCTGTGTCACGTGCGGATGACAGGGAAGTCCGCGTTTGGTACGGTTTGCGACCAAATGTGACAATCTGTGACAGGCAAGGACGTCTGTCTGGATACGCCGGGTTCGAGCGCGTGATTTCATGACCGTCTTTACACATATACTGGTTGTAGACGATGATGAGCGCATCCGCACGATGTTGCGCCGCTATCTCGTCGACGAGGGCTTCACCGTCGCGACGGCCGCCGACGGCGAGGAAATGCGCCGCGTGATCGACCAGCAAAGGGTCGACCTGGTGCTGCTGGATCTGGTGCTGCCGGGCGAGGACGGGCTGTCGGTCGCCCGCTACATCCGCCAGAAATATCCCCGGCTGCCGATCATCATGTTGACCGGCAAGGGCGAGCTGATCGACCGCGTGGCCGGGCTCGAGGCCGGCGCCGACGACTACGTGGCGAAACCCTTCCACCTGCGCGAGGTGCTCGCGCGCATCCGCACCGTGCTGCGCCGGGCGCAGCCGGCGGAGGAACCGCCGGCGGCACCGGCTGCGGCGCCGGCCGCGACGCAGGGCGGCTCCGTGCTCGCCTTCTCCGGCTGGCGGCTCGACCTGCTCAAGCGCGAACTCAGGCACGAGGACGGCCAGCCGGTCGCCCTCACGACCGGCGAATACGACCTGCTGCAGGCGCTCGCGCGCAGCCCCAACCGGGTGCTCAACCGCGACCAGCTCATGGACCTGGTCAAGGGCCGCGAATGGGCGGCGACCGACCGCGCCATAGACACGCAGATCGTGCGCCTGCGCAAGAAGATCGAGCGCGACCCGAAGAACCCCGAACTGATCAAGACCGTGCGCGGCGCCGGCTACATTTTTGCCACCACGGTGGCGCGCGGGTAGGGCCGCCGAGCCGGGCGGATGCGCGCTCCGGCCGACCGAAATGCGGTCCGCCGCGGAATCGGGCGCCCTAAGCCCGCAGCAGCTCGCTCAACTTCGCCGCCAAGTCGCGCGTGCTGTAGGGCTTGGCGAGCCAGCGCGCGTTGGCGGTCAGCATGCCGCGCTCGACCGTCTGCGGCTCGGCATAGCCCGAGGTGAACAGGATCTTGATCGCCGGCCAGCGCTCGCGCACCTCGCGCCCCAGCTCGATGCCGGTCATGCCGCCCGGCATCATGATGTCGGTGAACAGCAGGTCGACCGTCTCGCCGCGCTCGAGCACGTCCAGCGCCGCGCGCGCGCTGTCGGCCGCGAGCACGCGATAGCCGAGCTCCTTCAGCCGGCGCACCGTGACCCGGCGGACGCGGGCATCGTCCTCGACGAGCAGGACGTGCTCGCCCTTTGCCGCCCGCGGCGGCAGCTCCTGCGCCTCGGTTTCGCGGCCGCGGGCCAGCTCCGGGCGGATCGGCAGGTAGATGCGAACGGTCGTGCCGAGGCCCGGCTCGCTGTAGAGCTGGATCGAACCGCCCGACTGCTTGACGAAGCCGTAGACCATGCTGAGGCCGAGCCCGGTGCCGACGCCCGCGCTCTTGGTGGTGAAGAACGGCTCGAAGGCGCGCTGGCGCACCTCCGGCGGCATGCCGACGCCGGTGTCGGTCACGCTCAGCATCGCGTAGCGGCCGGGCGGCAGGCCCGGATGGCCGACCACGGCCTGCGGGTCGAGCACGGCCTCGGCCGTCTCGATCGTCAGCTTGCCGCCGTCCGGCATGGCGTCGCGCGCGTTGATTGCCAGGTTCAACAGCGCATTCTCGACCTGTCCCGGATCGGCCAGGGGCTTCGCGATGCCGGGCGCCAGCCGGGTCTCGACCTCTACGTTGGCGCCCAGCGTCCGGCGCAAGAGGTCGACCATGCCTTCGACAAGCTGGCTCAGATCCAGCGGCCGGGGCGCGAGCGGCTGGCGGCGGCCGAACGCGAGCAGCCGGCCGGCGAGCTTCGCGCCCAGCTCCGCGGCGCCCTGCGCCTCGGCCAGGAGCTCGCGCTGCTCCGGCTGGTCGAGGCGCGACTCCAGCATCTCCAGGTTGCCGGTGATCACGGTCAACAGGTTGTTGAAATCGTGCGCCAGCCCGCCGGTCAGCTGGCCGACTGCCTCCATCTTCTGGGCCTGGCGCAGCTCCTGCTCCATCCTCGCCCGCGCCGTCAGGTCGCGGATGAAGCCGGTGAAGATGCGTATCCTGCCGACGTTCACCTCGCCCACCGCCAGCTCGATCGGGAAGATCGTGCCGTCCTTGCGCCGCGCCTCGACCTGCCGCCCGATGCCGATGATCCGCCGCTGTCCGGTGCGCAGGTAGCGCGCCAGATAATCGTCGTGCATCTCGCGATGCGGCGAGGCCATCAGCAGGTTCACGTTGCGGCCGATCACCTCGCCCCCGGCATAGCCGAACAGCCGCTCGGCGGCGCTGCTGAACGACTGGATGACGCCGCGCTCGTCGATCGTGATGATCGCATCGGGCGCGGTCGCGATGATCGAGCTGATGCGCGCCTCGCGCTCCCTGAGCGCCTCCTCGGCGCGCTGCCGCTCGGTGATGTCCTGCGCCGCCGCGATCACGGCCCTGGGCTTGCCGCGGCCGTCGAGCAGCCGCGTGGCGTTCCACAGCAGCACGCGCTCGCTGCCGTCGGGCCGGCGCGCGCGGCCCTCGACGTTGCGCAGCGCATGCCCGGCCAGCACCTGCTCGAGGTCGGCGCGCGTCAGCCCGCCGCGACCGTCGGCGTCCAGTGTCGCGAAGAAGCCGCGGCCGATCATCTGGGCGCGGCTGCGCCGGTAGAGCTGTACCGCCTCCGCGTTCGCCTCCAGGATCTCGAAGCTCGGCGACAGCAGCAGGAACGCGGTTGCCGCCGTCTCGACCAGCGACTGGAAGTCCTGCTCCGTCGTGTGCAGGGGCCGACCGGGCCGCCGCGCGGGCCTGGCGGCGGCCGGCCGTGCGGCCCGCTTCGTGGGCGCGGTTCCCGGCCTCGCCGGGCGAGTTGCCCCTTTCGTCTTCTTGGCGCCGGTCTTCGAGCGAACCGGCCGTTTCGTGCTCTTGGCCATCGGTTCCCGATTGCGAATAGTTGCGCGCCTAGCGTGCGGCGATCTCCAGCGTGTCGACCCGCTCGGGGTAGAAAGCCAGCCTGCCCTTGATGGGCCCGACCTCCGGAAACGGGTCTTCATAGCACCAAACCGCGTCGCGGATCACCGTGCCGCCGACCGAGGCGTCGTAGTAGCTGGCCACGCCCTTGTACGGGCAGACCGTGCGCGTGGACGAAGGGCGGAGCAGGTGCATGGCGACGTCGGCACGGTCGAAATAGGGCCTGACCGGCAGGCCGGTCTCGAACAGCAGCACGGCCGAGCGGCTGTCGGCCAGCACCTCCCCTCCGGCAAGGACGGTGACCCGGCGCGTCGTCGGCAGCGTGTCGATGCGCTTGTGCGGGTCGCGGGCATGGCCGAGCAGCGGCTGGTCCTCCTCCATCCAGCGATCCATCCCGTGCCATTCGAAGGACATGTAGCCGGCGATGCCGGCCGCCGCCGGCAGCGGGCGGCGGTAGCTCCAGGCCGCGTTCTCCGCCCGCTTGCCGCCGGCGGTCACCGTCCAGTACGCGGCCTCGCCCTTCAGCGGGCAGCGCGTCGCGTGCGCCGTCGGCTCGAGCCGGTCCATGGCCACATCGGCTTGCGGGAAATAGATCGCCGGCTGGCGCCCCGGCTCGAACAGCAGCCGGGCGTCGACGCTGTCGGCGATCGCCGCGTCGCCCAGGAAGACCCGGAACCGCTTGGCGCAGGGCTCGACCGTGACCTGACTGGGCTTGCCGACGTCGTTCATCTCCCACCTCCGACCGGTGCTGTCGGGGCGAAGGCTAGCATGGCCCTGGCGCCGCGCCCCTTTCCTGTTGGATAGTTCGGGCATGAGCCCCGACGCCGCCGCCGACAAGGACCAGCCGCTTCGCTACGACATCCGCCTGCTCGGCCGCATCCTGGGCGAGACGATCAGGAGCCAGGAAGGCGAGCGCGTGTTCGACCTGGTGGAGCACATCCGCCAGTGCTCGATCCGCTTCCATCGCGACGAGGACGAGGCGGCCCGGCGCGAGCTCGAATCGACCCTGAGCAGCCTGCCGCCGGAGCAGACGATCCGCATCATCCGCGCCTTCGGCTATTTCTCGCATCTCGCCAACCTGGCCGAGGACCAGCACCACATCCGCCGCACGCGCGCGCATGCCATGGCGGCCTCGGCGCCGCGCGAGGGCACCATGGTCTATGCGCTGGCGCGCGCGCGCGACGCCGGCGTCGCGCGCGCGCGGCTGCAGGCGTTCTTCGACAGCGCGCTGATAAGCCCGGTCCTGACCGCGCACCCGACCGAGGTCCGGCGCAAGAGCAGCATCGACCGCGAGATGGAGGTGGCGCAGCTCCTGGCGGAGCGCGACCGGATGCTGTTCACGCCGGACGAGCTGGCCGCCAACCGCAAGGCGCTCCGCCGCGCCGTGCTGACGCTGTGGCAGACCAGCGTGCTGCGCAAGACGCGCCTGCGCGTGGTCGACGAGGTCGCCAATGGCTTATCCTACTATGACTACACCTTCCTGCGCGAATTGCCGCGCTTCTACGCCGAGCTGGAAGACCGGCTGGGCACGATCGATCCCTCCTGGGACGGCGTGCCGGTGCCGTCCTTCCTGCGCATGGGCAGCTGGATCGGCGGCGACCGCGACGGCAACCCCTTCGTCACCGCCGAGATCCTGCGCGAGGCGCTGCGCCTGCAGAGTAGGCGCGCGCTCGGCTTCTATCTGGAGGAACTGCACGCGCTGGGCGGGGAGCTTTCGATCGACGGGCGCAATCACGGGGTCTCGCTGGAGCTGCGCGCGCTGGCGGAGCGCTCACCCGACCGCTCGCCGCATCGCCAGGACGAGCCCTATCGGCGCGCCATCTCCGGCATGTATGCGCGCCTCGCGGCGACGGCCTGGTCGCTCGACCGGCTCGAGGCGCCGCGCCACGCCGTCGGCGACGCGCCGCCCTACGGCACCGCGGCCGAGCTGGGCGCCGATCTCAAGACGATCTTCGACTCGCTGGCGGCGAACGGCTCGCTGCCGGTGGCGCGCGGCCGGCTGCGCGCGCTGAGCCGCGCTGTCGATGTGTTCGGCTTCCATCTCGCCGCGATCGACCTGCGGCAGAACGCCGACGTGCACGAGCGCGTGCTGGCCGAGCTGTTTTCCGGGGCCGGGACCGGCGTTCGCTACCGCGAGCTGGACGAGGACGCGCGCGTGGCGCTGCTGCTTGACGAGCTCAAGACCGCGCGGCCGCTGGCCTCGCGGTTCCTCGCCTATTCCGACGAGACGAAGGCGGAGCTGGCGATCCTAGCCGACGCGGAAGCAGCGCATCGCCGCTACGGCGCCGCCGCCGTGCCGAACTACGTGATCTCGAAGGCCGACGGCGTGTCCGACGTTCTGGAGGTCGCCGTGCTGCTGAAGGAAAGCGGCCTGCTGCGGCCACGCGACGGCGTGCTCGCCGTCGACATCGTGCCCCTGTTCGAGACGATCGACGACTTGCGCCGCTGCGGCCCGGTGATGGACCGGCTGCTCGCGATCCCGGCCTATGCCCGGCTGCTCGAGGGCCGCGGCCGCACGCAGGAGGTCATGCTCGGCTATTCCGACAGCAACAAGGACGGCGGCTTCCTGACCTCGAACTGGGAGCTGTACAAGGCGCAGCGCGCACTGGTCGAGGTCTTCGCGAAGCACGGCGTGCGCCTGCGCCTGTTCCACGGCCGCGGCGGCTCGGTCGGGCGCGGCGGCGGCCCTAGCTACCAGGCGATCCTGGCGCAGCCGCACGGCGCGGTGCAGGGGTCGATCCGCGTGACCGAGCAGGGCGAGGTGATCGCGGCCAAGTACTCCAATCCCGAGGTCGGCAGGCGCAATCTCGAGATCCTGGCCGCGGCCACGCTCGAGGCGACGCTGCTGCAGGCGGACCAGCCGGCGGCGCGCCCCGCCTTCACCCAGGCAATGGAAGAGCTGTCGGGCCACGCCTATCGCGCCTATCGCAGCCTGGTGTACGAAACCGAGGGCTTCGAGCGCTTCTTCTGGGAATCGACGGTGATCGGCGAGATCGCCAACCTCAATATCGGCAGCCGCCCGGCCTCGCGCAAGAACTCGCGCCGCATCGAGGACCTGCGCGCCATCCCCTGGGTGTTCAGCTGGTCGCAATGCCGGCTGATGCTGCCGGGCTGGTACGGCTTCGGCGCCGCCGTGCGCAACTGGATCGCCACGCGGCCGAAGGATGGGCTCGACCTCCTGCGCGCGATGCACCGCGAATGGCCGTTCTTCCGCACGCTGCTGTCGAACATGGACATGGTGCTGGCGAAGAGCGACATCGCCATCGCCTCGCGCTATGCCGAACTGGTATCGGACGCCGAACTGCGCGCGGCGGTCTTCGCGCGGCTGCGCGCGGAATGGCAGGGCACGATCGACGCGCTGCTCGCGGTCACCGGCCAGCGCTCGCTGCTCGAGCCCAACCCGCTGCTGGCGCGCTCGATCCGCAACCGCTTCCCCTATCTCGACCCGCTCAACCACGTGCAGATCGCGTTGCTGCGGCGCCATCGCGCCGGCGCGACCGACGCGGCCGTGCAGCAGGGCATCCACCTCAGCATCAACGGCATCGCCGCCGGCCTGCGCAACAGCGGCTGATCAAGGGCGGGTGAATGACGGAAATCCGACGACGTCGCCGGTCGGATGCCCGACTTGGCGCGTGGAACCGCCAACCGACCGGGCGGTAGCGTTCAGCCGGCTCGAACCGCTCGCGCCCGCATTTGCCGATGGGCGCGCGACGGCATCTCCCGTCATTCATCGAATTCGGTCGATGTGCGCCGCTTGATGGGGAACCAGCTTGACCCGGTAGGTCGCGTTATCGCATCGGAGGATCCAGGCGGCCTCGTCGCTCGACGTACTTGCGGGGTCGCGCTCGGCGCTGATGGCACGATCGCAGGGAAAGCCCTGCGCTCGAACCGTAGCCGCCAGGATTTCGTGCGGCGACTCCTGCTGGGCTGTGGCCGGATCGGAGAGCAGCAGTGCAAGACATAGTGCGCACGATACCGATGCACGCACGGCTATCGCGTCCAACATCTCCCGCCTCCAAGTTGCACGACGGTGCGTCGCAAGGGGCAGGGGGAAGAAGTAGAGCAGCTTGCTCTTGCCTGCGTTGATCTGGATCATGAGCAGGCAG
The DNA here is from genome assembly GCA_964557415.1 of uncultured Rhodospirillaceae bacterium. Lineage (GTDB taxonomy): Bacteria > Pseudomonadota > Alphaproteobacteria > JAEULC01 > JAEULC01 > JAEULC01. Next base: position 19,035 of record CAZLBB010000043.1, on the reverse strand, counting down.
AGCGCGGAGCGCTGCCCGAGCAGCTGCGCGGCGTTTCCCGCATTGACGATCGGGGTGTCGCCGACGGCATCCGCTGCTGCCGCCGCCGACAGCGACGTCTAAACGCCAAAGTCACGAGGCCGCCCAAGGGCCGGGTGCGGAACGTGCTGCTTGCTCTATCCTTCGGCCAGGGCAAACTCCTCCGCCAGCAGCGTGTAGGAGCGCCGCCGAACCTCGGCGTCGTGCGTCCAGGTGACGACCGCGACCTCGTCGACCGCCATTTCCCCGGCCAGCGCGCGCAGCATGCGGCCGACCTTGTCGGGCGGGCCGACCAGCGACGTGCGGCGCATTTCGGCCAGGCGCGCCTCCTCCGGCGCGGACAGCGCCTCGGCGGCGGCCTCTTCGGGCGAGGACAGGGCGGTCAGCACGCCGCGGTCGCGCTTGATGCGCCAGACGGCGCGCGCGGTGAAATGGTGCTGCGCCTTGTCCTCGCTGCCGGCCGCCAGCGCCCAGACGCAGATCGCCGAATGCGGCCTGGGCCAGCGTGCGCTCGCCCGGTATTGCTGGCGATAGAGCTGCAGCGCCCGCTCGGCGCCGCGCCCGTCGGCAAAGAAGTAGGCGAAGCAATAGGGCAGGCCGAAATAGGCCGCGACCTGCGCGCCGTAGTCCGAGCTGCCCAGGACCCAGATTTCCGGCACGCCCGGCCCCGTGGGATGCGCGATCACGCCGCGGAACGGATGGCCCTCGGGCAGGTCCTCGCCGCCGACCCAGGCCATCAGGTCGCGGACCTGCGACGGGAACTGGTCGGCCGCCGTGTCGGCGTTGGGGTTGAGGGCGAACGCCGTGCGCATGTCGCTGCCCGGCGCGCGGCCGAGCCCCAGGTCGATGCGGCCGGGCGCGATCGCCTCCAGCACGCGGAACTGCTCGGCGACCTTGAGCGCGGCATAGTGCGGCAGCATCACGCCCGCCGGGCCGACGCGGATGCGGGTCGTGGTCGCGGCGATGGCGGCGACCAGGATCTCCGGCGCGGTGCCGACGATGGCCGGGTGGTTGTGATGCTCGGACACCCAGTAACGGTGATAGCCGAGCCGGTCGCACAGCCGGGCGAGCGCCAGCGTCTCGCGGATCGACGCGTCGGGCGAACGGCCGGTCACCGCATTGGACTGGTCGAGGACGGAAAGGCGGAAGGTCATGATGGCCCGGGGCGCAGTCTAGTCCTTGCGCCACACGGTCGCGAGCCAGGGCTGCTGCGCGCGCGGCAGGCCGGGCGGGCGATAGAAATGGCGGATCTCGGAGAACCCGGCGGCGGTCACATGGCCGCGCCAGGTTTTCAGGTCGAAGAAGCAGCAATAGCGACCGCCGTGCCAGCCCTCTTCGTTGTTGCCGTGCGGATTCGAGCAGAACAGAACACCGCGCGGCCGCAGCGCCGCGTGCAGCTCGCCCAGGACCCGCGGCAGCTCGGCGGCCGGCACGTGGAACAGCGAGGCGTTGGCGAACACGCCGTGAAAATGCGCCGGCGGCAGCGACAGCGACAGGAAATCCTGGTGCAGCACCGCGCAGCCCGAGTGGGCGCGCGCCATCGCCACGAAGGCCGGCGCGCCCTCGAGCCCGACCGCTTCGTGCCCGAGCGCGCGGAAATGCTTCAGGTCCCGGCCCGGCCCGCAGCCGAAATCGAGGATGCGAAAGGGCACCTCGCCCTCGATCGCCTCCAGCAGCGCCGCGTAGTTCTGCGTGACGTCGTGGTCGCGCGTGCCCTGCCAGAAGGCCTCGGCCCGCCGCTCGTAGTCGGCGATGGTGCGCTCGGAAATGCGGCACAGGGAATCGCCCGCGCCGGCCGGGGTGCGGTCGGATGCCATGGACGGGCGAGGGTCGCACCGGCCGCGCGGACATTCAAGTCGCCAAGGCCGCCTGTGCGGCCGAAGCGGACGCGGTCCTCGCGGAAAGCCTAGCGGGCGACGCTCTGCCGCGCCGCCGGCGCTTCTGCGGCCGCCTCCCATGCCGCCACGACCGCGCGATAGCGCTGCGCGATGCGCTCGGTCGCCTCGGCATCCGAGCACCGGCCGGCGAACCAGTCCTCGGCCGCAGACCAGAAGATATGTCGCCCGACCGCGAAGCCGGCGACCCGCGGCTCCGTGCGCGCGGCGGCGAAAGATTCCGCCAGCGCCGTTTCCTCGGCGTCCAGCCCCAGCACCAGAATGCCGCGACAGTACGGATCCTCGCGGGCGATCACGGCGCCGACCGCGCGCCAGGCCTGGGGCAGGCGCATCGGTGGCAGCTTCCACCACTCCGGCAACAGGCCGGCCGCATAGAATTGCGACGCGGCGCCCGCGACCCAGCCGCCGTCCTCGATTCCCCGCTCGGTCGGCGGAACGATCTCCAGCAGCCATTCGTGGCCGGTGGCGTGTGCAGCCTGCTGCAGGCGACGCAGCTGCGACGCCTGCGCGCGGCGCAGCGGCTCCGGATCGTCCGGATGGTATTGGATCAGGCACTTCGCCACCTGGCCCGCGGGCCAGGCGCGCAGCGTCGTTGACAGGTCGTCGCCGGCCTCGAATTCGAGCGGCACGGCGCCCGGCAACTCGACCGGCCGCGCGACCCACAGGTGCGTGCCGGCCATCTCGTGCAGACAGTCGCGGCCGAACCGCTCGTCGACGATCGCCCCGGCACGCAAGGGATCGCCCGCGGCATCGAGCGCCGCCGCGATCAGCCGCTTGAACGCGGCGACGCGCGCCAGGGGCTGTCCATGCTGCGCCGCCAGATCGTCGAACTGGCGGCGATGGTCGAACGCCAGGGCGAAAATCTCCGCCCGGCGCCGCCGGCCGGCCGTGACGCGATGGAGATAGGCGGTGCGCGTGTCCTCGTGCAGCCGGTCGGGACGGTCGGATCGCGCCAGGAAGCAGTCAAGCTCCGTCCAGCTCGGCATGGCCGGCGCGCAGCCATGTCGCGACACGACCAAGGCGCCGCAGGCATTCGCATAGCGGCTGGACGTTTCCCAGGTCTCGCCGCGCAGCCAGCCGCGCATCAGGCCCGCCATGAAGCCGTCGCCGGCGCCGAGTACGTTGAACACCTCCACGGGGAAGCCCGGGCAGTCGATCGCGTCGGCGAAGCGATCGGGGATGGCGCCGGTGAAGACGGTGCATCCCTGGGCGCCCCGCTTGACCACGATCGTCGCGGCGGTCACCGCGCGCAGGGCCCGCACGGCGGCCAGCGTGTCGGTGCTGCCGCCAGCGATGTGGATCTCCTCCTCGGTCCCGACGATCAGATCGCACAATGGCGCGATGCTCTGCAGATGCGCGGTCACATCGGTCGACGCGACGAAACGCTCCTCGCCCAGCCCGTGGCCGGTCAGGCCCCAGAGCACCGGCCGGTAGTCTATGTCCAGCACGACCTCGGTGCCCGCGGCGCGTGCATAGGCGATCGCGCGACGGCTCGTGCGGTCGACATGCGCCGTGGAGAAATGCGTGCCGGTGACGATCAGTGCCCGCGCCGAGGCGATGAACGCCGCGTCGAAGTCCTCCGCGTCGACCGCCATATCGGCGCAGTTCTCGCGATAGAAGATCAGCGGGAACGTGTTCCGGTCGCGGATACCCAGCACCACCAGCGCGGTGAGGCGCCGCGGGTCAGTCTTCACGTGGCTGACGTCGACCCCTTCCGCCGCCAGCGTCTCGCGCACGAACCGACCCATATGCTCGTCGCCGACCCGCGTCAGCATGGCGGGCTTCAGGCCCAGCCGCGCCGCGCCGACCGAGATGTTGGCGGGACAGCCGCCCAGATATTTGGCGAAGCTGGCCATGTCCTCGAGCCGCCCGCCGATCTGCTCGCCGTAGAAGTCGACGGCCGCGCGGCCGAGCGCGATGAAATCGAAGCGCCGCGATGCGGCCCCGCCGCTCATGTGCGCGCCGCGATCTGATGGCCGAGCGCAACGACCAGCGTCTGCGCCAGGCATATCGGCGCGGCTAGCGAGCGGAATGCACGGCCGCGCCTGTCGGGCAGCTCGAAGGTGACGGCGGCCGGTCCCGCGATCGGGCTGAACGGCGCATCGGTGATGGCGATCAGCGGCACCTTGCGTCCGGCCAGGGTCTCGACCAGGCGCACGACCTCGGGCGAATAGTCCTTGAAGCTGATCGCGACGAGCACGTCCTCGCGCGTGGCCGCCCGCGCCTGAGTCTCGATCGTGCCGCCGACGCTGTCGATCAGGAAACTGCGCAGATCGAGCTGGCTCAGCGCGTAGTGCAGGTAGAACGCGACGGGAAACGAGCGGCGCTGCCCGACCAGGAAAATCGACTGCGCCCGCGCCAGCAGGCCGACCGCACGCTCGAGCTCCCGCCCGCCGACGTCTTTGTGCAGGTCCTCCAGTGCACCGATGTCGTCGGCGACGAAATGCGACAGCACGTCGTCGGCGCCGTTCTCGCCGCCGTTGGCGCGACCCTTGAACGATCGCATGGCCTGGATGCGCTCGCGATAGCTGGGCGACGCATCCGCGACGAGCCGCGAGCGGAACACGAGCTGCATGTCGCTGAACCCGTCGTAGCCGAAGCTGTTGGCGAAGCGGATGATGCTCGAAGGCTGGACCCCGATGCGTCCGGCGAGCGTGGCAACGGTCTCGAGCGCCATGTCGTTCGGATTCTGCACCGCGAACTCGGCGATGCGCCGCAGCCGGTCCGAAAGTTGGGCATGCTTGCGCGCGATCTGCGTACGCAGGTTCTCGTAGGTGCGTGGCGGCGCCACCCAATGCTCCCTGATGGAACGGAGATTCCCCCTTTACAGTCCAGATAGAATATGTATTCTATTCATAGAACGCAATAGAATAATCGTTCCATCGCGGCGGACCCGTCGCGGCGGAATGAAGAGAAGGGGGAACGCGTTGGCCGGAAACAAGCCGAACCTCGGCGTGATCGGCGTCGGCCTGATGGGTCACGGCATCGCAAGGAATCTCGTCGAGAAGGGCTTCGCGACGACGGTCCTCGGCCATCGCAATCGTTCGCCGGTCGAGGATCTGGTGAAGCGCGGCGCGCGCGAGGCCAAGAGCGCAGACGGGATCGCCGGCGCCGCCGACGTCATCATCGTTTGCGTTCCAGGCACTCCCGACGTCGAGGCGGTGCTCCTGGGAGAAGGGGGCCTGCTGGCTGCCGCCCGCGCGGGCCAGATCATCGTCGACTGCTCGACCAGCGAGCCGGACTCGACGCTGCGCCTCAGCCAGCGCGCGGCCGGCAAGGGCGTGCGCTTTGCCGACGCGCCGCTGGCGCGCACCCCCAAGGAAGCCGAGGAGGGCCGGCTCAACGTCATGGTCGGCGCCGATCCCGACGTCTATGCCGCGATCCGGCCGGTGCTCGACGCGTTCTCGGAGAACGTCTTCCATCTCGGTGCCGTCGGCTCCGGCCACAAGGCGAAGCTGCTCAACAACCTGCTGACCATGGGCCAGGCGGCGCTGATCGCCGAGGCGCTGGTGACCGGCGCCAAGGCCGGCGTCGATCTGCGCGCCTTCTGCAAGATCATCTCGGCCGGTGCCGCCAACAGCGGCATCTTCCAGATGCTCGCGGTCAAGGCGATGGAGGGCGACTTCGGCGGCCTCAATTTCGGCCTCGATCTTGCGCGCAAGGACCTGCGCTACTACACGCATCTCGCCGAATCCCTGGGCGTGCCGTCGCCGATGGGCGACGCGGCGCATCAATGCTTCGTCGAGGCGAGCGCGCTCGGCTTCGGTCGGCGCCTGGTCGGCTCGCTGGTCGAAGCCAAGGCGCAGCTTGCCGGGGCCTCGGTGGTGCCGCGCTAGACCGGAGGGCACGAATGGACGCAGCCACGAAATCGAACGGCGTCGGCCATGCGACGACAACGGGCGGCTGGAAGAAGGGCGTCTTCCATGTCTCGCACGAAAAGGGCGCCTATTGGGACGAAGGCTTGCGCGAATACTTCGCCTATCGCGATCTCGGCATGGTCGACCGCAGCGGCGGCAAGGTTCGCGCCCACGTCATCCGGCCAAACGGGCCATGCAAGGGGCCGGGCGATCTCCACTACCACGTCCTCGACTTCCAGATGGTCTACGTGCTCCAGGGCTGGGCGCGCGTCTGGTTCGAAGGCGTGGGCGAGATCCGGTTCGAGCCGGGTTCGTGCATGTACCAGGAGCCGGGCATCCGCCATCGCGTGCTCGAATACTCCGACGACTACACGGTGATCGAGATCACCAGCCCGGCGGATTTCGAGACGGTCTCGGTCGCGCCCTAGCGCATCCGCGACCGACAATCACAGCGGCCAAGGGAGGGACATCATGAAATACAGGATCAGGCGGCGCGATCTTCTGAAGTCGGGCGCAGCGTTCACGCTCGGTGCCGGATTCACTGTCGCGGGCCCATGGAAGCACAATCGCGTGTGGGCCGCGAAGACCGACAAGCCGATCCTCATCGGCCTGACGCACGACGCCAGCGGTCAGTTCGCCAACTCGGGCCAGGACGAGATGCGCGGCACGGTCATGGCGATCGAGGAGGCAAACGCCAAGGGCGGCGTGCTCGGCCGCAAGATCGCCTACATCGGGGCCGACACCGAAACCACGCCGGCCACCGGCACGCGCGTGGCGCAACGCATGATCACGCGCAACGAGGTGGCGTTCCTCGTCGGCGCGATCCAGTCCGGCGTCGCCAACGCGATCGGCCAGGTCGCGCAGAAATACGGGGTCGTCTACTTCAACACCAACTCGAGCTCGCCGACCGAGGCGGGCAAGGACTGCCAGCGCGTGAAGTTCGTGTGGGACGGCACGGGCCCGAATTTCTCCAATGCGGCCGCCGCCAGCGCGATCAAGGCCTACGGCAAGAAGTGGCTCCTCCTCACCAACGACTACGTCTGGGGCCACAACACGTCGAAGGCGACGCGCGAGATCGCCGGCAAGTTCGGCGCCGAGGTCATCGACGAGATCATGGTACCGGTCGGCACGCGCGACTTCTCGCCGATTCTCCTGAAGGTGCAGCAGGCAAAGGCGGACGTCGTCGCGGCGGCGGTCGGCGGGGACGACTTCAAGGTCATGCGCCAACAGGTGGTCGACATGAAGCTCGACACCAAGCCGGCCTGGCTCAACAACCAGCAGGACTGGCCCGACATCTACGGGCTCGGGATCGAGGCCGTCTTCGGCGTGTTCGGCACCACCTGGTACCACAAGCTCGACCGGCCGGGCGTCGCCGAGTTCGTGAAGCGCTACCAGGAGCGCTGGCCGGACACCCGCATGGACGTGCCCGGCAACGTCACCTACAACGGCTACGTCGCGATGCGCGAGCTGCTGCGGGTGATCCAGGAGACGGGCAGCACCAACAACATCAAGATCATCAAGGCGCTCGAGGGCCGCAAGATGACGGCCGCGGACCGCATGCAGCACCACGACGCCTACATCGACCCCGTGTCGCACCACGTGCAGCAGACGATCTATCTGGCCGGCCGCAACGACAAGCCGGTGGACAAGACCGACTACTTCAAGATCGTCAGCATGGCGTCGCCCGAAGAGGCGAAAGACCCGAACGAGGCGAAGAACTGCAAGCTGCAGCCCTACGACGCCACGCCGAGCTACGAGCAGTAGCCGGGACGGGCCGGCGCTCCGCACGGGAGCGCCGGCCCGCGATCGGCCGAAGCGTGCAATGGATTTGCTCCTGAGCCTTCTCCCGCACCTGCTGAACGGGCTCGCGCTCGGCCTGCTCTTCGCGCTGGTGGCGCTCGGCTTCATGCTGATCATCGGCGTGATGGAGGTGATCAACCTCGCGCACGGCTCGCTGTTCGCGCTGGGCGCCTACGTCGCCCTGGTGTTCATGACACCGGACGGCGGACTCGCGTTGCCGTTCCTCAGCGAATATTTCGCCCTTCCCGTCGCGTGGCGCCTCGCGGTCGCCCTCGTCCTCGCCCCGCTGGCGGTAGGCATCGTCGGCATGGGGCTGGAACTGTGCCTCAGGCGGACCTATGGCAAGGACCCGCTCTACGGGCTGCTCCTGACGTTCGGGGCCGCGCTGGTGCTGGAGGAGTCGATCCGGCTGGTCTGGGGCCCGACCGAGCGCTTCCTGCCCATCCCGAAGGAAATCTCGGGCGGGGTCCGCATCGGCGACCTGATCTACGCCAAGTACCGCTTTTTCGCCTCGACCTTCGCGATCGGCATGATCGGGCTGCTCTGGCTGTTCCTGCAGAAGACGCCCTATGGCGCCCTGATCAAGGCGGGCGCCCATGACGGCGAGATGGTGCGCGCGCTCGGCGTCAACCTGACGCGCCTCCGGCTGATGGTCTTCGCGTTCGGCACCTCGCTGGCCGCGGTGGCCGGCATCGTGATGGCGCCGATCTGGGGCGTGCGGCCGCATGTCGGCGTCGACGCCGTGGTGCCGGCCTTTGTCATTATCGTCCTCGGCGGCGTCGGCAGCTTCTGGGGCGCGGTGATCGCCGGGCTGATGGTGGGGATGGTCGTCGGCCTGACCGGCGCCTTCGCCACCGACTGGTCGCTGATCTCGATGTACCTGCTGCTGATCGCGGTCGTGACCTTCCGCGCGCGCGGCTTGTTCGGCAAGAAGAGCGTGCTCGAAGCATGACAGGGTTGCCTGCCGCACGCGGCCCGGCCGGGGGGCTCGTCACGCCGTCGATGCTGGTGGCTTTCCTCGTCTTCGGCACGCTGCCCTTCTGGATCGGCCGGATCGGCCTCTACCCGTATCTCGGGATCGAGGTGCTGATCTGGTGCATCTTCGCGCTCGGGTTCAACGTGCTGCTCGGCTATACGGGCCTGCCGTCCTTCGGCCACGGCGCGTTCTTCGGCATCGGCGCCTACGCGATGGGCCTGGCGCAGTTCGAGCTCGTGGCGAACCTGTGGGTCGGCCTCGCCTGCGCCACGCTCGCCGGTGCGGCGTTCGGCGGCGCCGTCGCGCTGTTCCTGTCGCACCGGCGCGGCATCTACTTCGCGCTGATGACCATCGCCTTCAGCCAGATGTTCTTCTTCATCGCCAGCAAGTGGACCTCGGTCACCAAGGGCGAGGACGGACTGCTCAATATCGACCGGCTGCCCGCCGACTTCGGCATCGTGTCGCTGCCGCTCCGCAGCAATACTGCGTTCTACTATCTGTGCTTCGCCGCCTTCGTCGTCGTGGTGATCGGTCTTTGGCGCCTGATCCATTCGCCGTTCGGGAAGGTGTTGCAGGCCATCAAGCAGAACGAGATGCGCACGGGCTATCTCGGCCACAATGTCTACCTGTTCAAATGGGCGAGCTTCACGCTCTCCTGCGCCGTGGCCGGCTTCGCCGGCGGCCTGTTCGCGATGGCGCAGAGCGGCGCGTTCGTGCAGATCATGAACCTGCAGTGGTCCGGCGTCGTGGTGCTGATGGCGCTGATCGGCGGCGGCTTCGTCAGTTTCTGGGGGCCGGTGATCGGCACCGTGTTCTTCTTTGTCCTGCGCGACCTGCTCGGCGCCTACACCGAGACCTGGCTGCTCTGGTACGGTCTCACCTTCATGCTGATCGTCATGTTCAAGCCCGAGGGCATCGCCGGCATGTGGCAGGACGCGGTGCGGCGCCTCGGCGGCCGCAAGCCGTCCCGCGCGACGGCAGCGCTCGCGGCCCTCCGGCGGTGACGGCCGTGCTGTTCGAAGCGCGCCATCTGCACAAGCGCTTCGGCGACCATGTGGTGCTGGAGGAAATCAACCTCGCCTTCCCGGAAGGCCGGCTCAGTGGCATCATCGGTCCCAACGGGGCCGGCAAGACGACCTGCTTCAACGTCCTGACCGGCCGGTACCGGCCGGACCGGGGCCAGGTGCTGCTCGACGGCGAGGACATCACCGGGCTGCCGCCGCGACTGATCGCGCGCAAGGGCGTGTCGCGGTCGTTCCAGTTGATGAACGTGTTCGATCAGTACACGGCGCTGGACAACGTCCTCCTGGCCCTTCCGGCCCTGCGCGCCCGCGGCTTCGACATGTTCCACGATATCGGCCGCGACGGCGAGGTGCAGGACCGGGCAGCCGTTGTGCTGGCGCGGGTCGGCCTCGCGGGCAAGGAGTCCACGATCGCCAAGGCGCTGTCCTACGGCGACCGCCGCGCGCTCGAGATCGGCATCGCGCTGGCCGCCGAGCCGCGCATTCTCTTCCTCGACGAGCCCACGTCGGGCCTCGGCGGCGAGGGGACGGCGCGGCTGGCGGATCTGATCCTCGAACTGAGACGCGCCCTTACCATCGTCGTGATCGAGCACGACATGGAGTTCCTGTTCGGCCTGGCCGATACGATATCGGTGATCCACTGGGGCCAGGTCATCGCCCATGGCACGCCGGCGGCGCTGCGCGAGAACGAGTGGGTCAGGGCCTCGAACCTCGGGCGCCTCGCGTCATGATCCTCGAGATCCGCGGCATCGACACCTACTACGGCGAAACGCAGGCCCTGTTCGGCGTTTCGCTGGAAGTCGAGGCGGGCGAGGTCGTGGCGCTTCTGGGGCCGAACGGCGCCGGCAAGACGACAACGCTCCGCTCGGTGCTCGGCCTGACGCCGGCCAGGCACGGCAGCATCCGCTTCAACGGCGCCGACATCACGCGCAAGCCGACGCACGAAGTCGCGCGCGCCGGGATCGGGTGGGTGCCGGACGACCGGCGGATCTTCCCGACGCTCACCGTCGATCGCAATCTCTCGATCGCCGTCAAGCGGACCGGCTTCCGGCCCTGGACCCGCAAGGAGGTATTCGAGATCTTCTCGCCGCTCGAGTACCTTCGTCCGCGCGAGTGCGAGAACCTGTCGGGCGGCGAAATGCAGATGGTCGCCATCGCGCGCGCCCTGCTCGGTGCGCCGGGTCTCGTGCTGTTCGACGAGCCGAGCCAGGGGCTTGCACCGCGCATCGTCGGCATCGTGCTCGATACGATGCGTCGGCTGAAGGCGGAAGGCGTCGCAGTGCTGATCGTCGAGCAGAATGCCGAGACCGCGCTGTCGGTCGCGGATCGCGTCTACGTGCTCGACCGCGGCCGGATCGCCCATGCCGGGTCTGCCGCGTCCCTGCGCGACGATGCCCCGCGCCGCAAGGAGCTCCTGGGGGCCTGACGATGGACGCTGCGCCGATACTGGTGCTGGACAATATCCTCAAGCAGTACGCGACGGGTTGGCCGCGCCGGCGCGTCACCTTCTCGCTCGAGGCGAACCTGTCGTTCGATCGCGCCGAGCTCGTGGGCGTCATGGGGCCGAACGGGGCGGGCAAGACGACCCTGTTCGAGATGATGACGGGCAGCAACCAGCCGACGCGGGGTCGCGTGCTCTGCCTGGGCCGCGACATCCACCGCGTCAAGTACCGGCAGCGTGACCGCCTGGCGATCCACTACCACCAGTCCTATCAGGTGCGGCGATTCCGGCGGCGCGTGCCGTCGTTCCTGCTCGATCCGGCGGGATCCGACTATCCGGCCGTCCATCTGTTCGACGAGCCGCAGTTCAACACGCAGGACGGCTATATCGGGTTCATGCTCGACTTCTTCCGCAAGCTGCGGGCCGAGGGACGGCTGGTGTTCATCTGCGTGCATCCGACCGCGCGCTACCACCTCGATATCATGAGCGAAATCTGCGAGCGTTTCCTGTTCGTGGCGGACGGCGGCGTCATGCCGCATCCCGGCTTCGCCGCACTCGCCGCCGACCAGCGCGTGCGCCGCTACCTGGGGGACAAGCTGGCGCGCCATGCGGAGAGCCTGGCGTGAGGAAACGCCGCATCACGCCGGTCGTGGATTTCCCCGAGGCGCTGGACGGGCTGTTCGACCTTTCGGGGCAGGTCGCCTTCGTTCCGGGCGGGTACGGCGGCCTCGGCGAGGCGATCGCCTGGGGGCTGGCAATGAGCGGCGCCAAAGTCGCGATCGCCGGCCGGCAGCGCGCCAAGGCAGAATCCCTGGCCGCGGCGCTGCGGCGCGCAGGGCTTGAGGCGGTGGGTCTCGCGCTCGACGTCACGCGAAGCGCCGACATCAGGCGCGCTGTCGACCGTGTGTGCGAGGCCTTCGGCCGACTCGACATCCTGGTCAACTGCGTCGGCATCCAGATCGAGGAGCCCCTGACCGAGGTGAGCGAGAAGGCTTTCGACCGCGTCTACCGCGTCAACCTCAAGGCCGCCATGTTTCTGGCCCAGGCCTGCGCCCGCGCGCAGATCGCGGCGGGCCAGGGCGGGCGGCAGGTGCATCTGCTGTCCGTGCGCGCGCAACTCGGCCTGCGCGGGCGCGGCTACTCGGCGTATTGCGCCACCAAGGGCGGGCTCGTCATGCTGGTGCGCCAGCACGCCATGGAGCTCGCGCCGCACCGCATTACCGTCAACGGCGTGGCGCCGACCTTCGTCTACACCGAGATGATCCGGCATGTGATGGAGAACCCGAAGTTCCGCCGCGGCCTCCTGGCCCGCATCCCGCTCGGCCGCATCGCCGACCCCAAGGATGTGGTCGGCCCCATCCTGTTCTTCGCCGCACCGGCCTCGGGCTTCGTCACCGGGCAGATCCTCTATGTCGACGGCGGCATCACGGCGAGCCAGTAGACGCCGCGCCATTCCCCCTTTGCCCTCTCGTCATGAAACTGTAATAAAGACGTAAAGCGCCCGACCGCGGCGCCGTGGAAAACCGGGGTGCGTCGAACGGGGGGTCATGTCGCGCATCGTCGTCAGCGACATCGTCAAGGATTGGGGCGGCACGCGCGCGGTCGACCGGGTCGGCTTCGTGGCCGAGGCCGGGCAGCTGCTCGTGCTGCTGGGCCCGTCCGGCTGCGGCAAGTCGACCACGCTGCGCCTGATCGCGGGACTCGAGGAAGCGACCGAGGGCCGCATCGAGATCGGCGGGCGCGACGTCACGCGCCTGGCCCCGGCCGAGCGGCGCATCGCCATGGTGTTCCAGTCCTACGCGCTGTTCCCGCACCTGAGCGTGGCGGAGAACATCGTCTTCGGCCTGCGCGTGCGCCGCGTCGACGCCGCCGAGCGTGCCCGGCGCCTGAAGCGCGTGGCCGAGCTCGTAGGCCTCGCCGGCCTGCTCGACCGCAAGCCGGCGCAGCTGTCGGGCGGGCAGCGCCAGCGCGTAGCGCTCGGCCGCGCCATCATCGCCGAGGCGCCGGTCTGCCTGATGGACGAGCCGCTGTCGAACCTCGACGCACAGCTTCGGCACGAGATGCGCAGCGAGATCCGCGCGCTGCAGCGGCGCATCGGCATGACCATGATCTACGTGACGCATGACCAGACCGAGGCCATGACCATGGCCGACCACGTGATCCTGATGCGCGAGGGCCGCATCGAGCAGCAGGGCACGCCCGAGGCGCTCTACACGCGTCCGGCCAGCGCCTTCGCCGCGCGCTTCCTCGGCACGCCGCCGATGAACCTGATCGCCCTCGACGCCGTGCAGGCGCACCTGCCCGTGATCGCCGCGGAGGGAACGCTGCTGCTCGGCGTCCGGCCCGAGCGCGTGACGCTGGCGTCGTCCGGGGTGCCCGCGTCCGTCGAGGCGGTCGAGTATCTCGGCGCCGACACGGTGATCCAGTGCCGCATCGCCGACCAGCCCTTCGCCGCGCGCGTGCCCGGGCACGCCTCCGTCGCCGCCGGCGACCGCGTCGCGCTGGCCTGGGACGCGGCCGAGCAGCACCTGTTTCGAAAGGACGACGGCGCGCGCGTCGAGAGCGCGCCGCCCGCGCGGACGGGCAAGCGCCCGGCCGCCCATGCGTGTTGAACCAAAGGAGGAAGGAACACCATGAGCGATCTCAAGCAGCGACTGACCGTCGCCGTCGCCGGGCTGTGCCTGGCGGCGGGCCTCGGCGCCGGCAGCGCCGGCGCCGTCGATCTCTCGTTCTACTATCCGGTCGCCGTCGGCGGTCCGATCACCAAGATCATCGACGGCATGGCGGCGGAGTTCGAGAAGGCGAACCCGGCCATCAAGGTGAAGCCGATCTACTCCGGCTCCTACCAGGACACGATCACCAAGGTGCTGACCGCGATGAAGGGCGGCGACGCGCCGCAGCTCTCGGTCATCCTCGCCGTCGACATGTTCACGCTGATCGACGAGGACGCCATCGTTCCCTTCGACGACCTGGTCAAGACCGACGCCGACAAGGCGTGGATGAAGGGCTTCTACCCGGGCTTCCTCGAGAACAGCCAGACCGGCGGCAAGACCTGGGGCATCCCGTTCCAGCGCTCGACCGTGGTGATGTACTGGAACAAGGAGCTGTTCAAGGAGGCCGGGCTCAATCCCGACAAGCCGCCGCAGAACTGGGGCGAGCTGGTCGAGATGGGCAAGAAGCTGACCAAGCGCGACGCCTCGGGCAACGTCGCCACCTGGGGCGTGCAGGTGCCGTCCTCGGGCTTCCCCTACTGGCTGTTCCAGGGCTTCACCACCCAGAACAACGCCATCCTGATGAACACGGCCGGCACCGAGGTCTATTACGACAAGCCGGGCGTGATCGAGGCGCTGCAGTACTGGGTCGATCTCAGCCAGAAGCACAAGATCCATCCGCCCGGCATCGTCGAGTGGGGCACGACGCCGAAGGATTTCTTCGAGAAGAAGGCGGCGATCATCTGGACCACGACCGGCAACCTCACCAACATCAGGGCCAACGCCAAGTTCTCGTTCGGCGTCGCCATGCTGCCGGAGAACAAGCGCCGCGGCTCGCCGACCGGCGGCGGCAACTTCTACATCTTCAAGAAGTCGACTCCGGAGCAGCGCGAGGCGGCGCTCAAGTTCGTCAAGTTCATGACCGAGCCCAAGCGCGCGGCCGAATGGGCGATCGCCACCGGCTATGTTGCCGTCTCGCCCGCCGCCTGGGACACGCCGGAGATGAAGAAGTACGTCGCCGAGTTCTCCGCCCCGCTGGTCGCGCGTGACCAGCTGCAGCACGCCGTCGCCGAGCTGTCGACGCACGAGAACCAGCGCGTCACCAAGGCCCTCAACGACGGGCTGCAGGCGGCGCTCACCGGCGCTAAGAGCCCTGAGCAGGCAATGAAGGACGCGCAGAAGGAGGCCGAGCGCATTCTCAAGCCGTTCAAGTAGCCCGTGGCGCACGCGGCCAGCCTTGATCCCGGTCCCCCCTCCCGCAAGGGAAGGGGGACATAGGCTTTCTCTGCCGCATGAAATCCTTTCGCCCCGCGATCCATGGCTGGCTGCTGCTGCTGCCGGCGGCGGCGCTGCTGGCGCTGTTCACGCACTACCCGGCGGTGGCGACGTTCTGGCACAGCTTGTTCTCGACGCCGAAGGGCAACCGGCCGGCGCGCTTCGTCGGGCTGATGCAGTACGAGACGATGCTCGACGATCCGATCTTCTGGATCGCACTCAAGAACAACCTGGTGTTCGCCGCCGCCACCATCCCGCTGTCGATCGTGCTGGCGATCGTCATGGCGCTGTGGGTGAACGAGAAGATCGCCGGCCGCGGCCTGCTGCGGCTCGCCTATTTCACGCCGACCATGCTGCCGATGATCGCGGTGGCGAACATCTGGCTGTTCTTCTATACGCCCGACTACGGGCTGCTCGACCAGATCCGCGGCCTGTTCGGGCTGCCGGCGTGGAACTGGCTTGGCTCACGCGACACGGCGCTGTGGTGCCTGATCGTGGTGACGGTGTGGAAGGAAGCCGGGTTCTTCATGATCTTCTACCTGGCGGCGCTGCAGCAGATCCCGCCCGACCTGGGCGAGGCGGCATCGATCGAGGGCGCCGGGCGCTGGTACTTCTTCCGCCGCGTCACTTTCCCGCTGCTGATGCCGACCACGCTGTTCGTGCTGATCAACGCCGTCATCAACGCCTTCCGCCTGGTCGACCACGTGGTGGTGATGACGCGCGGCGGGCCGGACAACACGACCTCGCTGCTGCTGTTCTACATCTACGAGGTCGGCTTCAAGTTCTGGGACGTGGGCTACGCCGCGTCGCTCACGATGGTGCTGCTCGCGGTGCTCGGCCTCGTCGCCTGTTTCCAGTTCTTCTATCTCGACCGGCGGATCCATTACCAATGAGCGCGCGCATCGGCCTTTGGCTCAACACGGTCGCCGCCTGGATGCTCGGCATCCTCTGGCTCCTGCCGCTGCTCTATGCGGTGTGGACCGCGTTCCATCCTGCCGAGTTCTCGACGCGCTTCGTGCCCTTGGCACCGCTCACCCTCAGGAACTTCGAGGCCGCCTGGGCCGCGGCGCCATTCGCTCGCTACTTCCTCAACTCCTTCCTGCTGGTGACGGCGATCCTG
Organism: uncultured Rhodospirillaceae bacterium; assembly: GCA_964557415.1. Taxonomy (GTDB): domain Bacteria; phylum Pseudomonadota; class Alphaproteobacteria; order JAEULC01; family JAEULC01; genus JAEULC01. Next base: position 2,920 of record CAZLBB010000043.1, on the reverse strand, counting down.
GCGGGGCAGCTGATCTTGTGCACGCTCGCAGCCTTCGCCTTCGCCCGCTTCCGGTTCCCCGGCCACCAGATCGCCTTCGTGCTGGTCCTAGTGCAGCTCATGATCATGCCCGACGTGCTGATCGTCGAGAACTACGCGACCATGCGCCGCTTCGGGCTGATCGACACGGTTGCCGGCATGGCGCTGCCCTATGTCGCCTCGGCCTTCGGCATCTTCCTCTTGCGCCAAGCCTTCAAGACCGTGCCGAAGGAGCTGGAAGAGGCCGCCCGCGTCGAGGGCTGCGGCACGCTCGGCATCCTCTGGCGGGTCTACGTGCCGCTGGCGCGGCCGGTCTACCTCGCCTATGCGCTGGTCTCCGTCAGCTACCACTGGAACAACTTCCTGTGGCCGCTGATCGTCACCAACTCGGTCGAGACGCGGCCGCTGACCGTGGGGCTGTCGGTCTTCGCCAGCACCGACCAGGGCATCGACTGGTCGATCATCACCGCCGCGACGCTGCTCGCCTCCGGCCCGTTGCTGGTCGCCTTCCTGATCTTCCAGCGCCAGTTCGTGCAGAGCTTCCTCCGGGCGGGGATCAGGTAGCCGGCGCGGCTTCCTGCTGGCTCTGCTCGTAGGCGCGCTTCAGCCGCTCGCGACTGTTGGCGAGGTGCCGGCGCATCGCCTGGCGCGCCGCCTCGGCGTCGCGGTTCCTGATGGCGTCGAAGATGCTCTCGTGCTCCTCGTTGACGAGCCTGAGATAGGCGGCGGGCTCGTCGGCGTGGAACTTGAAGGTCTCGACCCGCGTGCGCGGGATCAGCATCATGCCGAGCGAGTTGAACAGCTGCGTGTAGTGCGGGTTGCTGGTCGCCTCGGCGACGCAGCGGTGGAAATCCAGATCGGGCTCGACCGCGTCGCGCGCGTCCTCGATGTCGCGTGTCATGCGGTCGAGCGCGAAACGCATTGCCTCGAGGTCGCGCTCGCTGCGCCGCTCGGCCGCCAGCGCCGCCGCCTCGGCCTCGACGCCGATGCGGAGCTCCAGCACGTCGATCACCTGCTTCAGCGTGGTGAAGCTGACATGGTTGACGCGGAAGGGCGGTGTCGGATGTCGCTGCAGCACGAAGGCGCCGACGCCCTGGCGCGTCGACACCAGCCCCTCGGCCTTGAGGCTCGAGATCGCCTCGCGCACCACCGTACGGCTCACCTTGAACGAGGCGATCAGGTGCTGCTCGCTCGGCAGCTTGTCGCCCGGCTTCAGTTCGCCGCGGGCGATGCGGCGACTGAGTTCCCGCACGAGCTGCGTGGTCAGCGTTTCCCGTCGTTGCAGCACGGCCGCGTCCCCTCCCGGCACCCGGCTGGAAACGGCCCGGGCGCATTATCTTCGTTTCTTGTACTTGTTATATCAAGTATCGAGCAGAAATGCATCGGGTTGGGCGCCCGGGCCGGCGGGCGTAAGGTTGGAACCGAGGCAGCCATTCCCCGTTGGACCGGCAGGCCCAAGGAGGTCCCCGGCATGCAGAAACGCCGCATCGCGGTCGAGGATTTGCGCAGCCAGCGCTGGTTCGCCGCCCCGGGCAAGCCGGGGGTCGCCAAGTACTACCGCATGAACCAGGGCGGCTTCACCACCGAGGACCACCATCGGAAGCCGATCATCGGCATCATCCAGACCTGGTCCGACTTCGCGACCTGTCACACGCTGTTTCCGCAGCGCACAGAGGAGGTCAAGCGCGGCGTCTGGCAGGCCGGCGGCTGCCCCATGGTGATGCCGGCGATGAGCGTCAGCGAATCCTTCGTCAAGCCCAGCACGCTGATGTACCGCAATTTCCTCGCCATGGAGGTGGAGGAGATCATCCGCTCGCAGCCGGTCGACGGCGTGGTGCTGATGGGCGGCTGCGACAAGACTACGCCGGCGCTCGTCATGGGCGCGGCGTCGATGAACATCCCCGCCGTCTACCTGCCGGCGGGCGCCATGCTGCGCGGCAACTGGCACGGCCGGACGCTCGGCACCGGGTCGAGCGGCGCCGAGGCGCTGGCGGACTACCGCGCCGGCAAGATCGACGAGCGTACCTATCGCGAGATGGTCGCCGCCACGGTGCGCTCGCCCGGCACCTGCAACGTCATGGGCACGGCCTCGACCATGACCGCGCTGGTCGACGTGATGGGCCTGACCCTGCCCGGGGCCAGCTCGATCCCTGCGGTCGACAACGCCCATGCGCGCATGGCCGAGCATTGCGGCCGGCGCATCGTCGAGATGGTGTGGGAGAACCTGCGCATCGGCGACATCGTGACACAAGCGTCGCTGAACAACGCCGTGGTCGCCGACATGGCGCTCTCGGGCTCGACCAACTCGCTGATCCATCTGGTCGCCATGGCGCGCCGCTTCGGTCTCAGGCTCGACCTCGACGACTTCGCGGCGGCCAGCGAAACCATCCCGGTGATCTGCAACCTGATGCCAGCAGGCAAGTACCTGATGGAGGACTTCCACCATGCCGGCGGCCTGCCGGCGCTGCTGCGCAAGATCGCCGGCCACTTGGCGCTCGACTGCATGACCGCCAACGGCCGGACGCTGGGCGAGAACATCGAGGCGGCCGAGACGTGGAACGACGACGTGATCCGCCCGCTCAACGACCCGGTCTATCCCGCCGGCGGCCTCGTGGTGCTGCGCGGCAGCCTGGCGCCGCGCGGCGCGGTATTGAAGCGCGCGGCGGCGGAGCCCAGGTTGCTGCAGCATACCGGGCCCGCCGTCGTGTTCCGCAGCTACGCCGACCTCAACGACCGCATCGACGATCCCACCCTCGACGTGACCTCGGACAGCGTGCTGGTGCTGCAGGACTCCGGCCCGGTCGGCGCGCCCGGCATGCCGGAATGGGGCATGCTGCCGATCCCGAAGACGCTGTTGCGAGCGGGCGTGCGCGACATGGTGCGCATCTCGGACGCGCGCATG
>CAZLBB010000042.1:0-39155 GCA_964557415.1 uncultured Rhodospirillaceae bacterium | reverse complement strand
CTCGCCGGCGGCGCGCAAGATCGCGGCCGACAGCGGGATCGACGCCGCCCAGGTCGCGGCGACCGGCCGCGAAGGCCGCGTCACCAAGGGCGACGTGCTGGCGCATCTGGCGGCGCGGCCGGCCCCGGCCGCTGTGCGCCCGGCACCCGTGCCGGCGCCGGTCCAGGCTGCGCCCCAGCCGTTGCCGCCACGGCCGGCAGATGCGCGCGAGGAGCGCGTGCGCATGTCGCGCCTGCGCCAGCGCATCGCGCAGCGGCTGAAGGACGCGCAGAACACCGCGGCCATGCTCACCACCTTCAACGAGGTGGACATGACCAACGTCATGGCGCTGCGCGAGCAGTTCCGCGACGGGTTCGAGAAGAAGCATGGCGTGAAGCTCGGCTTCATGTCCTTCTTCGTGAAGGCCTCGGTGCTGGCGCTGAAGGAGATCCCGGCGATCAACGCCGAGATCTACGGCGACGAGATCATCTACAAGAACTACTACGACATCGGCGTCGCCGTGGGCACGCCGCAGGGCCTGGTGGTGCCGATCCTGCGCGGCGCCGACGGCTTGAGCTTCGCCGAGATCGAGCGGCGCATCGGCGACTTTGGCCGGCGCGCGCGCGAGGGCAAGCTCGCGCTCGAGGAACTGACCGGCGGCACCTTCACCATCTCCAACGGCGGGGTGTACGGCTCGCTGCTGTCGACGCCGATCCTCAACCCGCCGCAGTCGGGCATCCTCGGCATGCACAAGACCCAGAAGCGCGCCGTCGTGATCGGCGACCGGATCGAGGCGCGGCCGATGATGTATCTCGCGCTCAGCTACGACCATCGCATCGTCGACGGGCGCGAGGCCGTCACCTTCCTGGTGCGGCTCAAGGAATGCATCGAGGACCCGCAGCGGCTGCTCCTGGACATCTGAGCCGATCGCATCCGCCCGCCTTCGCCTTTGCGGGCCGCGGCAGGACAATCTTTAATGGTTGTTAACGGTGTTGGGGTATTTACCTCCCTCTTGAAACACGGCATCATCGGCCGGCCGACCGCCCCGCGAGTTGAAAGGTAGGACTCATGCACCGTGTTCAGGCGCTGAGCGGTTTGCATGTACGCCTCGCTTCGGGTGCGATCCTGGCGGCCGGCGTGCTCTGGGTTACGTTGGACAATTCGGCCTGGGCGCAGGAACAGGCAGGGGTCACCGCCGCCGTTCGAGGCCGGGTCGAGCTCGCCGCGCGCGCGGGCGAGGTGGGCCGCCTGGTCAAATCGGGCGAGCCGGTCTTCCTCGGCAACGCCATCAAGAGCGGCCCGGAGGCCGGGCTGCAGCTCCTGCTGCTCGACCAGACCACCTTCACGATCGGTCCCGACAGCGAGATCACGATCGACGAATTCGTCTACGATCCCGCGCGCGGGTCGGGCAAGGTCGGCGCGTCGGTGGCCAAGGGCGTGTTCCGCTTCGTCACCGGCAAGGTCGCGCAGAACAACCCCGCCGACATGGTGGTCAAGCTGCCGGTCGGCACGATCGGCATCCGCGGCACCATCGCCATGGGCTCGGTCGACCGGCCCAACACGCAGTCGCTCGACGGGCTGAAGCAGCAGGTCGTGCTGGTCGGCCCGGGGAGCAACGTCGACAGCAGCGATCGCGTCGGCGCGATCGTCCTCAATGTCGGCGGCGGCGGCATGGTCACCATCAATCAGCCCGGATTCGGCAGCCAGCTCGGCTTCGGCGGCCAGGGCTGGGGCGGGGCGATCCGCTTCACGACCGAGATGATCGCGGCGATCCAGAACCGGCTCAATCCGCCGCCGCCCCCGCCAGGCGGCGGTGGCGGCCAGCAGGGCGGCGGCGGCGGCCAGGCGACCGCCAACGCCGGCGCCGGCGCCACGAACGCCAAGGGCGAGGTGCAGCAGCTGGCGCTCCTCAACAACACGATCACGTTCTCGAACCAGGTCAACAGCGACGCCAACAACCAGCAGTTCCGCGAGCAGTCGGCCAACCCGTCGCAGCAGATCGTGATCGACGGCATCACCACGATCGGCCAGTTGCAGCAGGTCGCGAGCGGTCAGGTCAACTACACGCAGTCGAACGTGCCGCTGTTCACCACGTCAGGCGCGCAATCCGGCTCCTACAGCCTCGGCGTCAACGTCGATTTCGGCTTGCGGCAGATCGCCACGGCGGGCTCGTACCTGAAGATCGATTCGCCGCTCGTCTCCGGCGTCGGCATCCCCAACCCGCTCAGCTACGCCAACATGTCGCCCAACCAGTTCGCGGTGTTCTTCTACGGCGAGAACAGCGGCGTGGGCGAATTCGTCGGCTCGGGCTGCGGCGCGTCGCAGAGCTGCGAGATCGAACTGGGCCTCCTGGCGCTGAACGCCGGCGGCAAGGCCGGCGCAAACCTGCTACACGCGCTTTCGGTCCTGACGGACCAGGAAGGCGACCTGCTGAGCGGCTTCGGCCTCGCCGAGCAGAAGCCCGGCGCCGTCAGCAATCCGACGCCGATCCCGAACGGCCAGAGCACGTACGACCAACTGCGTACCGTCAACTCAGGGCAGTTCTACTATGGCCAGTCGAACGTCTCGCTCGGTACCGGACACAGCTATGCGCTGTTCGCCAATATCGACTTCGGCGCGCGCACCTTCGGCGGCGGCAATTCGCGCGTCCAGGTCTCGGGACCCAATTTCTCCGGTGTCATCCCGCTCGGCACGATCAACTACGCCGCGCTCGCTGGCGCCGCGAATTTCCAGTACCTCAATCAGCCCCAGGTCACTGGCACCAGCTGTGCCGGGACCAACTGCTTCACCAACATCAGCATTTCCCCGCAGAACGCGGACAGTACCGTCGCACTGCAGGCGACGCATGGCGTGACGGTCAAGAATTTCAGCAACATCCCCATCGCCCAAGGCGGCGGCACGGCGATGCGCAAGGGCGGCCTGGCGCCGCCCTGATCCTGCGCGGGGGCGGCCGGCGTCAGTTGGCCGCCGCGTTCGCCGCGAGGAACCGTTCGACCAGCGGCTCCCAGTGCTTCACGCCGGCGGGCGATCCGAACAGCGCGTGGCCGTCGCTGCCGAAGCCCGGCAGCAGCACGAACTCCCCGCGACCGCCGCTTTCGGAAAAGGCGCGATACATGGCGCGCGACAGCGAAGGCCCGAAGTATCCGTCGTTCTCCGTGTAGACCCACAAGGTCGGAATCCGCGCGGTCCGGCCATAGGCGCCGGCCGCGGCGATGAGTCGATCCGGTGCGCAGTTGGTGTGCGGCCGCCCTTCGGCGTAGCCGCCGCGGCCGCCGGCGAAATTGACGACCGCGGACACGGCGGGCGGGTTGAGGCCCGCCAGGGCCAGCGCACCCCATCCGCCGGCCGACTGTCCGACCACGACGACGCGGTCGGGCCGGACGAAGGGCTGCCGCGCCAGGAAGGCGATCGCGGCGACGATGTCCTTGGCGGTCTCCAGCCCGGCTTCGCGATAGGTGGGCTCGTCGCAGGACCGGTAGGTCTCCGACCAGGCGCCGCCCGTCGCGCCGTAGCCGCGGCGGATCGGCCGCACGACCACGTAGCCGCGGGCAACGAACCACTCCGAGGCCGCCGCGAAGCCGGGGCGCTCGAAGGCGCGCTGGGCCGCGTCGGCCGGAGAGCCGTGGTTGATGACGGCCATCGGGCGCGGGTCCTCGCCGGGCGGTCGCAGCACGTTCGCGACCATGCCGCGCTGGGGATCGTGCGGCAGCGGAATGCGCCAGTCCTGCGCGCGATGCGGGCCGTCGGGCGTGCCGCGCGGGCCGAAGCCGGCGTCTTGGGGCAGGCCCGGGCCTGCGCCGAAGAGCCACAGCGCGCAGGCGCCCGCGACCGCCACGACGGCGCGGCGCCTCGAGGTCATGGTCCGATCCTTGCAGATGGTTCCCTGTCCTGCGTGCGACTCTAGGAACGGACGTGCCGCAGGTCAAACGGCCGGCGTTGACACGCAGCGACTTGACAGGGCGACGCCGGCGGGGCGCTATCGGCGTAGGTTTCTGGAGGTGGGGACACATGATCGGCAGAATTTCCACGGCTTTCGCGTTTGCCATGGCCGGCGCGCTCGCGGCGCAGCCGGCACTGGCGCATACCGGGCTTCACATCGGCGGCGGCCTTGCCGCCGGGCTGGCGCATCCGTTCCTGGGCGTCGACCATCTGCTGGCCATGATCAGCGTCGGCGCGCTCGCCGCCATCGCCGCCGCGCGCGGCCAGGGCCGCGCGCTGTGGGCGCTGCCGCTCGCCTTCATGGCGGTCATGGCGATCGGCGGCGCGCTGGCGATCGCGGGCGTGGCGCTGCCGGGGGTCGAAGCCGGGATCGCGACGTCGCTGGTCGTCTTCGGCGCGATGCTGGCGACGCGCTTCGGCCTGCCGGCCACGGCGGCGGCGGCGCTGGTCGGCGTCTTCGCCCTGTTCCACGGTCACGCCCACGGCGCCGAGCTGCCGGCGACGGCGTCGCCGCTCGGCTACGCCATCGGCTTCGTGCTGGCGAGCTTCCTGCTGCACCTGGCCGGCATCGGCCTCGCCCGCGGCCTTGCGCTCCTGCCGGCCGCATCGGCCCTCTCGCTCCGGCTCGCCGGCGGCGCGGTCGCGGCCACCGGGCTGGCGTTGCTGATCGGCTGAGCTTCCGCGGCCGGCGCGACGCCGCCGTCTTTTGCCGCATCGCGGCGGGCCGGCTATGCTGCCGGCCTGTCGCCGGAGGCTATCCGCATGACCCGCTTGTCGGCCCGCCGCGCCGCGCGCCGCTCCGCCGCCGGCTCGGGCGGCGTGCCGCCGCAGGCGCCCTGGCGGTCGCTGCGCAATCCCTACAAGCCGATCGAGCTCTTGAGCGCCGACCAGGTCGAGTTCATCCACGAATCGTCGCTCGACGTGCTCGAGCGCCTCGGCATGGACTTCTGGAGCGCCGCCGCGCTCGACCACCTTGCCCGTGGCGGTCAGCAGGTCGACCGGGCGAATCAGCATGTCCGCTTCGATCGCCATTGGGTCATGGAGCAGGTCGCGAAGGCGCCGCCCGAGCTCGCGATCCGGGCGCGCCATCCCGGACGCTCGATCGTGCTCGGCGGCAACCACGTCAATTTCAGCGGCGTCGGCGGGCCGCCGAACTGTTCCGATCTCGACGGCGGGCGCCGCCCCGGCTCGTTCAAGGATTTCTCGGATCTCGTGCGGCTCGAGCAGTCGCTGAACGCGCTGCACCTGGTCGGCGGCCAGCCCGTCGCCCCGATCGACCTGCCGGCGGAGACGCGGCACCTCGACGTCTACCGCGCCTTCATCACGCTGACCGACAAGATCTGGAGCCCTTCGGCGCTCGGCCGCGAGCGGATCGACGACGGCATCGACATGATGTGCCTGGCCACCGGCCTCGACCGCGCGGCGCTGGCGCGGACGCCGATGCTGATCTCGAACATCAACACCAACTCGCCGCTGCGCGTCGACGGGCCAATGCTCGACGGCGCCGTGGCGATGGTCGAGGCCGGGCAGCCGCTGATCGTGACGCCGTTCACGCTGGCCGGCGCCATGAGCCCGGTCAGCCTCGCCGGCGCGCTGACGCAGCAGAACGCCGAGGCCCTGGCCGTGATCGCCTATCTGCAATCGATCAAGCCCGGGGCGCCGGTTATCTATGGCGGGTTCACCTCGAATGTCGACATGAAATCGGGCGCGCCGGCCTTCGGCACGCCCGAATACGCGCGCGCCACGCTCGCCGGCGGGCAGATGGCGCGACGCTACAACCTGCCCTACCGCTCGTCGAACACCAACGCCGCCAACACCGTCGACGCGCAGGCGGCCTACGAATCCGAGATGTCGATCTGGGCCGCGGTCATGGGCCACGCCAACCTCGTCTACCACGCCACCGGCTGGCTCGAGGGCGGCCTGGTCGCCTCGTTCGAGAAGATGGTGCTCGACGCCGAGATGCTGCAGATGATGGCGGCGTTCCTCGAGCCGATCGTCGTCGACCGCGAGGCGGTCGCCATCGACGCCATGGAGGAGGTCGGCCCGGGCGGGCATTTCTTCGGCGCGGCGCACACGATGGCGCGCTACGAGACCGCCTTCTATCAGCCGCTGGTCTCGGACTGGCGCAACTTCCAGGCTTGGCAGGAAGCGGGCGCGCGCTCGGCCACCGAGCGCGCGCACGCGATCGCCAAGGCGCTGCTCAGGGCCTACGAGCCGCCGCCGCTCGACCCGGCGCGGCTGGAGGCGCTTGACGCCTTCGTCGCGCGGCGCAAGAGCGAGATCGCGAAGGCGGCGTGAGGTCTCAGAGCTGCGTGCGCACCAGCGCGACCGCCAGCACTGCGGCCGCGACCGCGGCGATGTCGCTGCCCGTCGCCCTGTAGGTCCCGCCGGCGACGGCGAAGCCTATCCATTCCGCCGGCCCGCCCTTCAGGAGTGCGGGCGCCAGCAGGGCGCCCATGATCGCGATCGGGATGCCGCCCAGCCAGGCGCGCATGCGCGGCGCATCGATCGGCAAGAAGCGCATCAGCACGAAGCCGCTGATGCGACAGGCGTAGGAGACGGCCGCCATGACGGCGAGCGCGATGGCGACGTCACGCGTCATGCTCGCCCCTCAGCGCCGCGACCAGGCTGCCGGCCAGGCCGCCGGCGAGGATGTACCAGTGACCGGGTGCCAGGCGGCCGACGGCCAGCGCCACCACGACCGCAGCGACGAGCGGCGCCACGTCGCGCCGCCCGCGCCAGACGCCCGCCGCGACGACGGTGAAGAAGGCTAGCAGCACGAAGTCGATGCCGAACGCCTTGGGGTCGGGGATGAGCCGGCCCAGGACATGGCCGATCGCCGTCGCCGACACCCAGGTCGCGTACATCGCCAGGCCGCAGCCGAAGAGGTAGGCGGCGTCGTGCCGGCCTTCCAGCCGCTCGCGCAGCGCCGGCGCCCAGTTGCCTTCCGACAGCAGGAACAGCGAGCCATAGGTCTTCACCCGCCCCACGCCCTGGAACCACGGCCTGACCGAGGCGCCCAGCAGCACGTAACGGGCGTTGGTGGCGAGGATCGCGCCGCAGATCGCCGCCAGCGGGATCGGGTCGCCCCAGGCCTGCAGGCTCACGAACTGCGCCGTGCCGGAATAGACCAGCATGCTCATCAGCACCGCGGTCGACAGTGCCAGGCCGGCCTGGTCCGCCAGCAGGCCGAACGCGATGCCGAAGGCGAGGCCGCCGATGGCGGGCGCGCCGGCGCCGCGGAAGCCGGCGCCGAGACCGCGCCAGGTGAAGGGCGCCGCTTGATTGGACATTGTAACCTTCTACCAGGTTAGAGAGACGAAGGATGGCCCGCTTGCCGGCCGCAAGTCAACCCGATAGAAGCCGGTCCATGGCGCGATTGACCGCGATCTACCGCATCCGCAGCGACGCCGGCGCGATCGAGGCGCGCGCGCGCGCCCTTGCGGTCGAGCAGAGCGTCGAGATGCCGGTCGAGGCGATCGACGAGGCGACCGTGCTGGCCGAGATCGTCGGCCGGGTCGACGGGATTCGCGAGGTCGGCCAAGGCGTCTTCGAAATCCGCATCGGGCTTGCCGTCGCCACGACCGGGCCGGAGCCGGGACAGCTTCTGAACATGCTGTTCGGAAACAGCTCGATCCAGGACGATGTCGTGCTGCACGACGTGGAGCTGCCGGCCGCGCTGGCGCGCGCTTTCGGCGGGCCGAACCACGGGCTCCAAGGGCTGCGGCGGCGTTGCGGCGCCGCGGGGCGGGCGATGACGTGCTCGGCCCTCAAGCCGCAAGGCCTTTCGGCGGATGGCCTGGCGCTTCTCGCCCAGCGCATGGCCGAAGGCGGCATCGACTACGTCAAGGACGACCACGGCTTGGCCGACCAGGCCTACAGCCCGTTCGCCGAGCGCGTGCGCGCCGTGACGGGCGCCCTGGCCGAGGTCGGCCGCGCCACCGGCCGGCGCACGCGCTACGTGCCGAGCCTGTCGGGCCACTTGGATGCCATGCGGCGCCAGGTGGCGCTGGCGCGCGAGTTCGGGGTCGACGCCGTGCTGATCGCGCCCATGATCGCGGGCCTGGCGAATTTCCATGCCCTCGTGCGCTCCGCCCCCGACATGGCCTTCATGGCGCATCCGGCGATGGCGGGGGCGGCGCGCATCGCACCGCCGCTGCTGCTGGGGCGGCTGTTCAGGATGCTCGGCGCCGATGCCACCATCTTCCCGAACTTCGGCGGCAGGTTCGGCTACACGGCGGCGACCTGCCGTGCCCTCGCCGAGGCGGCGCGGATGGCCTACCATGAGCTCAGGCCTACAGTGCCCGTGCCGGCCGGGGGCATGCCGCCGGAACGCGTCGCCGAGATGCTGGATTTCTACGGGTGCGACGTGATGCTGCTGATCGGCGGCGCGCTGCTGTCGGCACGCGAGCGGATGGCCGAGCAGGCCGCCGGCTTCGTCCACCAGGTCGCGAGCCACGGCTACGAGCGGAGCGCATGACGGAACAGACCAGGCTCTTGCGCGCTGCCAGGGACGGCTTCCGCTGGGAGGACGTCGCCACGCTCGCCTACAAGCAGGAAGGCAGCGCGCCCTTCCGCGACATCTCGCGCCAAGTGCTGTTCGAGCACCCCGAGCTCGGCTGCCAGCTGCGCTATTTCGAGATGCAGCCGGGCGGCTATTCCACGCTGGAACGCCACCAGCACGTGCATGCCGTGATGATCCTGCGTGGCCGCGGCGAATGCCTGCTGGGCGGGGAGGTGCGCCAGGTGAAGCCGCACGATCTCGTCACCATTCCGCCAATGACCTGGCATCAGTTCCGCGCCGATGACCGCGAGACGATGGGCTTCCTGTGCATGGTCAACGCGGCGCGCGACAAGCCGCTTCTGCCAACCGCCGAGGACCTCGCCGCGCTCGGCCGCGATCCGCGCGTCGCCGCCTTTCTCGCACGCACCGGCGGCCGCTGACAGCCCTATCTCCCGGTCCGCCGGATCGACTGGATCGCGTGATCGAGCGCGGAGAGGAAGCGCGAGCGGTCGTGCTTCGTAAACGGGCGGCCGCCGCCGCGGATCGCGCCGGCCTCGCGCAGCGAGGTCAGCAGGTTGCGGGTGGCGAGCTGCGCGCCGATCGACGACGCGGTGAAGGCTTTGCCGTCGGGCGCCACCGCGCGGGCACCGCGCTTCACGCAGCGGCTGGCCAGCGGCACGTCCGCCGTGACGGCGACGTCGCCCGGGCCGGCGCGCTCGGCGATCCAGTCGTCGGCGCGGTCGAGCCCTTCCGGCACGATCACGCGCTCGAACAGCGGGTCGTCCGGTATGCGCACCCCGCCATTGGTCACCACCCAGACCCTGAGGCCCTCGCGGCGCGCCACGCGATAGACCTCGTCCTTCACCGGGCAGGCGTCCGCGTCGACGTAAATCTCAAGCACGGCAAGATGATGGGCGGAACGCTGGAGCGGGTGAAGGGAATCGAACCCTCGTCGTAAGCTTGGGAAGCTTCTGCTCTACCATTGAGCTACACCCGCGCGGCCGGAAATGTAGGGCAGCGCCGGGGGAGGTGCAAGAAGCGCCCCGACGGCCGACCCGTTCGGCATTTCCGGTCGGACCGCGCGCCGGCGGGGCATGGCCGGGCCGGTTCGATGCCGATTCGTTCGCCTGTCATGGCCGGCGACGCCGGTCCCCCGCGCGACGGACACCCTCTGTTCCCGGACCTGGGTCGATGCCCGGCGAATCGAGAGGGATATGCCTAGTTCGCGGCCGAGGATGCGTGGGGCGTGCGCGATGCGGACGTCGGCGGCCTGAGTGGACCGGCGGGGCGGCGGCAGTGCTGCAATTTACCGTTGATTCCGGGTTGCCGGGAATGGCGGAATCCCGGCGGAACCATTCCGCACATGCCGTCGTCGCTTGCGGTGATGCGCAACCCAGGGGTGACATTCACGAGGTTGATATCCACAAGTTGCCTGGGCTACAGACCTGTCCTACGGCTTCGCCACACCTGTGATTCTTCTGCCACAGACCGGGAGGAACGTCAGGGCGAATTGGCTTACTCCTCGGGTTTTGCTTGATTGTAGGGGGCACGGGGCATAAGCCAGACTTGGTGGAGAGGGTAGGGTCCGAAAGGCCGGTTCGCGTCGCGGGCCGGTGAGCGTGAGGACGACTTAGAGCGGGAGTTTGGACGCATGAGAGGGTTGAGGTTAATCGCGGTCGCAACCGCGACGATGTTCCTAGGGGCGTGCGCGGGCATGATCGTCGATGACGAGCGCCGCAGCGATCTCGCCAAGTTGAAGCCGTCGGGAACGACCTTCAACTCGTACCTGGCGCAGGAGTACTTGGAACTCTCCACGTACGAAGAGAAGGTGGAGTTCGACTGGCAGGACGCGGATCGCTGGGCGAAGAAAGGCCTGGACGCCGCGGCCAACAAGGCGGTCCTGCCGGAAACGCCGGGTGAGCCGGAATGGGGTGGCGTGCCCGAGTCGGCCCGTGGCCCGCTGACGCAGGCCCGCCAGCGCCTGATGGCCGCGCTTGATCGCGGCGGTCGCGACAAGGCGCCCAAGGCCGCTGCCCGCGCCCAGGTGATGTACGACTGCTGGGTCGAGGAAGAGGAAGAGCAGTGGCAGAAGGCGCGCATCGCCTACTGCAAGGGCGAGTTCGAAAAGGCCCTGGCCGAGGTCGAACGGGCTCTGGCGCCCGCGCCGGCACCGGCGGCCGCACCCGCCCCGGCTCCGGCCGCAGCCGCCAACTTCATCGTCTACTTCGACTTCAACAGCGACAAGCTGAACCCAGCTGCGCTGAAGGTCGTGGACGACGCGGTGGCGGAGTACAAGAAGCGCGGTCGCGCCTCGGTGACGCTGGCCGGCCATGCCGACAAGTCCGGCAGCTCGGCCTACAACCAGCGCCTGTCCAAGCGTCGTGCCGACGCGGTGCTCTCGGCCATGGTCGCCCGCGGCGTGCCGGCGAACGTGGTCACGGAGCAGGCCTTCGGCGAAGATCGCCCGGCAGTTCCCACCGCCGATGGCGTGAAGGAAGCGCGTAACCGTCGCGTCGAGATCACCCTCAGGTAAGACGCGAACCGGATCACGCTGGACCAACGGGCCCGCCCGCGTCGCAAGACGCGGGCGGGCTTGTTTTTGGGCCGGCGCGAAGCCCGGCCGGCTTGCCCTCGGGCCGGCCCGGCGGCTGGACAAACCCGGGTCAGGGCTTAATATCGATGAAGCCCATTGGTCACAGGCGCGACGAACGCCCGGCTTGAACCCGCCGGACGCCTGCTTCCAGCCCCGGGCTCTACGCCGCCGGCAAGGCGACCGCCGGGTTGCTCAGGGCCGACCACAGGACAGAGGGACGCCGACCATGACATCGTCGAAGCGCAGCAACCCGCATCTCAGGCTGGTGGACCCGTCCGGTACGAACGAGGAAGCCGGGGCCGAGGGCGGGCGGCGCGACCAGGCCGCGGGTGCGTCGCTGACGCGCGGTTCGGCCTACTGCGCCACGACCCGCGAGATCAGCGTGACGGTGAAGCCGATCTTTCTCGAGGACCAGTCCTCGCCGGCCGACAACCACTATGTCTGGGCCTATCACGTGCGCATCGAGAATCGCGGCAACGACACGGTGCAGCTGCGCAACCGGCATTGGGTGATCACCGACGCCATCGGCCGCATCCAGGAGGTGCGCGGCGCCGGCGTCGTCGGCCAGCAGCCGGTCTTGAAGCCGGGCAAGTCGTTCGAGTACACCAGCGGCACGCCGCTGCCGACGCCGTCGGGCATCATGCAGGGCAGCTACCAGATGGAACGCGAGGACGGCGAACGGTTCAACGTGCGCATCCCGCCGTTTTCCCTCGACAGCCCGCACCAGACGATGCGGCTCAATTGACCGTGTCGGCGCGCCGCCGCCCAAGCACGACCGTCGCGACCGATCGTCCCAGCCGCCAGGAGGCGGAGGCGGCGGTGCGCACGCTGATTCGCTGGGCCGGCGACGATCCCGCGCGTGAAGGCCTGGTCGACACGCCATCGCGCGTGGTCCGCGCCTACGAGGAGTTCTTCGCGGGCTATGCCGTGGATCCGGCCGAGGTGCTCCGCCGCACTTTCTCCGAGATCGAAGGCTACGACGAGATGGTAGTGCTGAAGGACATAAGGTTCGAATCGCACTGCGAGCACCATCTGGCGCCGATCCTGGGCAAGGCGCATGTCGGCTACCTGCCGCGGCGGCGCGTGGTCGGCATCAGCAAGCTGGCGCGGCTCGTCCAGGCCTATGCCAAGCGCTTGCAGATACAGGAGAAGATGACGGCGCAGATCGCCAACGCGATCCAGGAGGTGCTGCAGCCGGCGGGCGTGGCGGTCGTGATCGAGGCGGCGCACCAATGCATGACCACGCGCGGCGTGCACAAGCCCGGCGCCACCATGGTGACCAGCCAGATGCTGGGTGCCTTCCGCGACGACCAGTCCACGCGGCGCGAGTTCCTCGCCATCATCGGCGACGGCGGCACGGGACACCTGCACAACGTGTGACCGCCGCACGCGCGGCGAGCCTATCGCAGATACGCCGCCAGGTACTGCCGCATGGAGCGCTCCAGCTCCTTGTCCAGTTCGGCCATCATGCGCTCGGTCATGGAGTACCAGAGCTCGCGGCGCTGGTTGGGCGAGGCGCCTTCCTCGATCGTCTGCGAGCGCTTCACGCGCGCCGCGGCGAAGGCGTCGCGGCCGGCATCGCTGCGGATCTCGACCACCACCTCGACCATGGCGTCGTAGCGCTCGGCCTGCTCGGTGGTGAACCAGCTCTTGATGCCGCCGGGCCTCTGCAGCGGCACCTCGACGACCGACGCGTCCTTGATCACCACGCGGCCCAGGCGGAAGCGCCCGGCCGGCTTGAGCCGGTCGCCGGCCCAGCGGGCGACGGCGTCGGCGGGCGGCACGGGGAACAGGTGGTCCACGTTGGGCTTGGCGCCGGGCGGGACATACTCGCGCACCACCTCGACCCGCTGGACGTCGAGCGACAGCGGCGCCAGATGCGTGAAGGTCATCTCGGCGAATTTCCGGTCCTGCGCCGACGCCGCGGCGGCCGCCAGGACGAGCCACGCGAGCAGGCACAGCCGGCCGAGGCGACGGCAAGGCCGCGGCATGCGCACCCCTGCTACGGCGCGCCGGGCGCGTGCAGCGCGGCCAGGTCGTCCTCGCCGAATCTGTAGCGCCGGTTGCAGAATTCGCAGGTCACCATCAGCACGCCCTCGACCTTCAGGTCCTCCAGCTCCGCCAGGGGCAGCCCGCGCAGCATGCCCGCAACGCGCTGGCGCGAGCAACGGCAAGAATCCTTCAGGTGCCGGGTCTGGTAGACCCGCACGCCCTCCTCGTGGAACAGGCGGTACAGCAGCCGGTCGGGCGGCAGGTCCGGGTCCAGCAGCTCGCGGCGCGTGCCGCTGGCCATCAGCGCCATCGCGGTGCGCCAGCCTTCTTCGCGTTCCTCGGCCTCGGCGCCGCGCGGGTCGGGCAGGCGCTGGATCATCAGGGCGCCGGCGCGCCAGCGCGGCCGGCCGCCATCCCCCTCCCCGACGCGTCCCACCGCCAGGTTGATCGCGGCCTGGAACTGCTCGGACTGGCGGAAATAGTGGTGGATGCAGTCGGCGAGCGTAGCGCCGGTCAGCTCGACGATGCCCTGATAGCGCTCGGTCTCCGGCCCCTGGTCGACGGTGAAGGCGAGATAGCCGGCGCCGAGCAGGCGGGGCACCGGCCCGTCGAGGCCCGAGGCCGCGGCGCCGCGCGTGGCGCGCCGGAGCGCCGCCTCGAGCTTCGACCGGTCCACCTGGGCGTAGCCGCGCAGCGCCCCTTCGGTGGTCACGTCGGCGACCATCATCGAGACCGGCCCGTCGCCCTTGGTCTGCAGGGTGAACACGCCGTCGTACTTGAGCGTGGCGGCGAGCGCCGCGGCGAGCACCAGGGCTTCGCCTAGGAGCGTGGCAACCGCCTCGGGATAGTCATGCCGGTTCAAGATGGCGTCGATCGTGCCGCCCAGCCGCACCAGCCGGCCGCGCAAGGCATGCGCGTCGATCTGGAAGGGCAGCACCATGTCGTCGCCGGCCGCTACGTGCATCGCGACGCCAGGGCTCATCGCGAACACCGAGTCATCCCGGGCCCCTGTTCAGCCAAGACGCCGTCTCAACCAAGACACCAGGCAAGGATGCCTTTCTGCACGTGCAGCCGGTTTTCCGCTTCGTCCCAGACGACCGAGCGCGGCCCGTCGATCACGGCGCCGGTGACTTCCTCGCCGCGGTGGGCGGGCAGGCAGTGCATGAAGATCGCGTCCAGCTTGGCCGCCGCCATCAGGCGCTCGTCCACGCGGTACGGCGCCAGCAGATTGTGCCGGTTGGTTTCGCCCTTCTGCTCGTCGCCCATGGACAGCCAGGCATCGGTCACCACGCAATCGGCCCCCGTGACGGCTTCGAGCGGCTCGTGCGTCAACGTGACGTTGCCGCCTTGGTTGCGGGCCCACGCGAGCAGCTCCTTCGGCGGCGCCAGCTCGGGCGGGCAGGCGAGCCTGAGTTCGAAGCCGAACTTCACCGCCGCGTGCACCCACGAGGCCGCGACGTTGTTGCCGTCGCCCGACCACGCGACCACCCGGCCGGCGATCGGCCCGCGATGCTCCTCGAAGGTCATGACGTCCGCCATCAGCTGGCAGGGATGGCTGTCGTCGGTCAGTCCGTTGATCACCGGCACCGTGGCGTACTGCGCCATCTCCTCCAGGTTCCGGCGCGAGGTGGTGCGGATCATGATCGCGTCGACGTAGCGCGACAGCACGCGCGCCGTATCGGCCACCGTCTCGCCGCGGCCGAGCTGGGTGTCGCGCGAGGACAGCGTCACGACGTCGCCGCCGAGCTGCTTCATGCCGACCTCGAACGACACGCGCGTGCGCGTCGACGGCTTGTCGAACAGCATGGCCAGCATCTTGCCGGCGAGCGGCCGGGCGCCGTCGGCCTCGCCCTTCTTGAAGCCGCGTCCCATGTCGAGCACGCGGCGCAGGGTCTCGGTTTCGAAGCGGTCGAGGTCCAGGAAGTGGCGCGGCGCCATCACGCTCTACCGGCGGGTTCCGATGCGGCTGCCTGCCGCGCCGCCACGCGCTCGATGATCTGGGCGCCCTGTTCCAGCTCCGCGTCGCTGGCGATCAGCGGCGGCAGCACGCGGACCACGTTCTCGCCGGCGCCGACCGTCAGCAGGCCCTCGGCGCGCAGCGCGTCGACCAGCGGGTTGCTCGGCACGACGCATTTCAGGCCGACCAGCAGTCCCTGGCCGCGCAGCTCGGCGAACACCGAAGGATAGCGCTTCACGATGCCGTCGAGGCGCTCGTGGAAGCGGCGTCCGCGGGCGTCGACGCTCGCGAGGAAGCCGTCGGCCAGCATCACGTCCAGCACGGCGTTGGCCGCCGCCATGGCCAGCGGGTTTCCCCCGAACGTGCTGCCATGCGTGCCGGCGGTCATGCTCTTGGCCGCGCGCTCGGTCGCCAGGCACGCGCCGACCGGAAAGCCGCTGCCGAGGCCCTTGGCCAGCGCCATCACGTCCGGCTTCACCCCGGCCCATTCATGGGCGAACAGCTTGCCGGTACGGCCCATGCCGCACTGCACCTCGTCGAACATCAGGAGCAGGCCGAACTCGTCGCAGATCTCGCGCAGCGCGCGCAGATACCCGGGTGTGGTCGTGCGGATGCCGCCTTCGCCCTGGATCGGCTCGATCAGGATCGCGGCCGTGTCGGGCCGGATCGCCGCGCGCATCTCGTTGAGATTGCCGAGCGCGACCTGGTCGAAGCCGTCGACGATCGGCCCGAAGCCCTTCAGGTATTTCTCGTTGCGGCCGGCGGCGAGCGTGGCGAGCGACCGGCCGTGGAAGGCGCCGTCGCAGGTGATGATGCGGTAGCGGTCGGGATGGCCCGCGTCGTAGTGATAGTGGCGCACGATCTTGATCGAGCACTCCAGCGCCTCGACGCCGGAATTGGTGAAGAACACCGTGTCGGCGAAGCTGTTCTTGACCAGCCGCTCGGCCAGCTTCTCCTGTCCCGGCACGCGGAACAGATTGGAGCAATGCCACAGCTTGCCGGCCTGCTCCTGCAGCGACTTCACGAGATGCGGATGGCAGTGGCCGAGTGCCGTGACCGCGATGCCGCTGGTGAAGTCCAGGTAACGTCGCCCGTCCGTGCCGTACAGGTAGCAACCTTCGCCCCGGTCGATGGCAAGGTCCGCCCGGGCATAGGACGGCAACACGGCAGGGATCACAGCACGGCGCTCCTTCTCGACGAGTTTCGGTAAGCCTCGGGAATCCCACCGGAAGATGATCCGATGCGCCCCCAGGCGCGCCTTCCGGCCAGGTCGGCGGGAAACCGCGCAGTATCTTGGCCGGTCCGGCCTCTGTCAACGCGGCGGCCGCGGTCCATCCAAGGTCCATTAGGGGATTCTTAAGTTAATCCGGTTATACTTGCTCAACCATATATGGTGGACCGGGGCCCTGCGATTCGGAATATCTTGTGGATAACTACTTAACCTGTATAGTAGGGACCGGGGATAGGGCTATATCGTGGTGAGCAGAATCGCCTTGCCGCCGGAGGGCGGCGCAAGTTGGAGCCGGGCGGCGCACGATGCGCTCCCGCGTCAAGGGGCCAGGAGGCCCGTTGGCGCATGGGTGCTCGGCGCGGCGGTCCTCGTGCTTTCCGGCTGCGGCAGCGACCCGGAACGCCCGCAACCATCGATGGCCCAGCTGCAGCGTCCGGCGCCCGAGGCGACCACGGCGCGCCCGATCGCGCGCTCGACCGATTCGTCCGCGCCCCGCAGCGACCTCAAGACCCTCACGACGCCCAAGGAAACCGCGACGACGCTCGAGCGCATGGCCAAGCGCGCGGCCGAGGAGGGCGACCTGCCGGGCGCCATCCAGCTCTATCGCCGGGCGCTCGCGCTCGATCCGGCGTCCTTGTCCACCGCGCTCGCCCTCGGCGGCGCGCTCTACCGCGCCGACGACTATCGCGGCGCGCTCGAGGTCTATCGGCAGGCCCTGCGCATCGAGCCCGGCAATCCCGAAGCCGTGCGCGGCCAGGCCAACACGATGATCGGTCTCGATCGCCCGCGCGATGCGGTCGAGCAGTTCCGCTCGGCGCTGGCGCGCGCACCGCGCGACCATCGCCTGGCCAACGGCCTCGGCGTGGCCCTCGACATGACGGGCGACCATCGCGGCGCGCAGCAGCAATACCGCGCCGCACTGGCGCTCAAGCCCGACGACTTGAATGCGCATAACAATCTGGGCCTGTCGCTGGCGCTGTCGGGCGACTACGAGCAGGCCGTCGCCCAGCTCGCCCGCCTGGTCGAATCGCCGCAGAGCAGCGCGCGCAACCGGCAGAACCTGGCCCTCGTCTACGGGCTGATGGGCCAGCCCGAGCGCGCCGCGGAAATCGGCCGCATGGATCTGGACGACGAATCGGTGCGTCGCAACCTCGCCTACTACGAGCAGCTGCGGACGACGAGCGACCGCGGCCGCTCCTCCGCCGTGATGAAGGGCAAGCCGGAGGCCGAGCCGGCGCCAAGCCTGCCGACCTTGCCGTCCGCGGCGCCGGCCGCCGCCGTCGAGACCGCGCCGCTCCAACCGCCGAGCGCGAACACGGGGCCGGCCAAGCCGGCACCGGACGTCGGCGAGCCGGCGAAATCGCCGCCGGCGCCGGAGGAAACGAAGGGTGATCAGGGCACGGTCGGCGCGGTGCCGCAACCGGACGACCGGGAAGAGTCGAAGCGGGCCGATGCGCAGCCCGCGCCCGGCAAGCCGCCAGCGGTCAGGCTGGACAAGCTGCTGTCGTCGGAAAGGCAGGAGCGCGTCCAAGGCGCGATGCGGCCGGCGTCCTTGCCGAGGCTGCCCGACAGCGTCGCCGACTAGAGCGTATTTCCCGGGCCACGAGTCACGGCGCGGCGCCGCCGCGTGACGTTCGCGTTCCTCTTTGTCCCCTTCGTGTCCTTCCTTCCGGCCTTCGCGTTTCCCGAGCCTGTCGAAGGGCTTGTCCCGCGCGAAAGGGATCGACCGTGCCCTTCGACAGGCTCGGCGGCGCGAAGGATACGAAGGAAAGAACGAGGAAGTGGATTTCCTGCGGCCTTTGGCCGCTCGAGCGCGCTTGCGGACGTCGCTTCGGCCTTCGGGAATCGCGCTCCAGGATCGCGACGGCCGCTACTTCATTCCCGCGAAGCTGTCGATCACGCGCAGCACCGCCGGACCCAGGATCACCACGAACAGCGCCGGCAGGATGAACAGCACCATCGGGATCGTCATCGTGGCGGGCAGCCTGGCTGCCTTCTCCTCGGCCTTCATCATGCGCTCGTTGCGGAACTCCGAGGCCAGCACGCGCAGGCTGTTGGCCAGCGGCGTGCCGTATTTCTCGGTCTGCATCAGCGTGTTGACGAGGCCGCGGATGGACGGGAGGTTCGTGCGCCGCATGAGACCGTCCAGGGCCTTGGAACGGTCGGGCATGAACCCCAGCTCGACCGAGGTCAGCGCCAGCTCGTCGGCCAGTTCGGGATAGCCCTTGCTGATCTCGCGCGACACGCGCTGCAGCGCCGCATCGAGGCTCAATCCCGCCTCGGCGCAGATCACCAGCAGGTCGAGGCCGTCGGGCAGGGCCCGTTGCAGCTTCAGCTGACGCTTGGCCGTGGTGTTTTTCAGGTAGATGTCGGGCGCATAGGAGACGAGCGCCACAACGCCCAGCGCGACCACCATGCGCATCAGCGGCGTCAGGTTGTACAGGTTGAGGCCGTACAGCAGCAGCACGGCGCCCGCGCCCGCCGCGAGCGGCATCACGAGCTTCATGAACACGTAGGCGACGAGGGCGTCGCGCGAGCGATAGCCGGCCTGTTCCAGCCGAAGCGTCGCCTTCTCGGTCACGTTCCCGCGCATCAGGTTCAGGCGATCGACCACCTGGCGCATGAAATCGACATGCGCCGGCTTCAGGTCGGTGGCACGCCGGCGCGTGGACAGCATCTCGTCGCGCAGGCCCAGCCGCCGGCGCTCGATCTGCTTCAACCGGCCGGCCAGCGGGTCGCGCACCAGCAGCGTCCGCCAGACCGCGAGCACCGCCAGGAACGCGCTCAGCGCCGCGAACAGGATGATCGCGTCTTCCGGGCCGACTCCCGCCGGCAAGAGTTCCAGCAGGTTCATATCTCGAACCGGATCATCTTGGCCATCACCAGGCCGCCGATCGCCTGCAACGTCAACCCGGCCCCGGCGACCATCATGCCGCGCGGGTCCGTGAACAGCATGGAGACGTAGGCCGGCGCGATCACGAACAGGATGCCGCCGACCGCGAACGGCAGCGCGCCGATGATCAGGGCGCCGGCGCGGGCTTCGGAGGAAACGGCCTTGATCTTCAGCTTCATCTGGCGTCGGCGGCGCAGGATGTCGGCGAGGTTTTCCAGCGTCTCGGCCAGGTTGCCGCCGGTCTCGCGCTGCACCGACAGGCTGATGACGAAGAAGTTGAAATCCGGGATGTCCAGGCGCCGCGCGGCGTCCCAAAGCGCCTCGTCCATGTTCTGCCCGAACTTCAGCGCGTCCGCGATACGGCGAAACTCCTTGCCGACGGGATCGGCCATTTCCTGTGCGACGACGTTGATCTCCTCCGTCACGGGAAGTCCCGACTTGATGCCGCGGACGATCAGCTCGATCGCCTCGGGAAAGATCGCCAGGAAGCTGCGCGTGCGCTTGTTGATCATCCAGCCGACCACGAGGTGCGGCAGGCCGGCACCCACCGCGATCCCGCCCAGCACGGCGACGATCATCGAGCGCCCGAACGCGAAGTGCAGCGCTGCGGCGAATATCGCGGCGGTCGTAAGGCAGATCAGCGCGTAGGTGCCAAGGGCGATCTCCTTGCCCGTGCGCGCGAGGCGCTCCGTCAGCAGGGCGCGTTGCGGCAGGTACTTGCGCGTCAGCTCCTCGAGGCCGGGAATGTCGCTCCGCGCCTCCAGCTTCTTGATGCTGGCGGCGTTGGCCGCCGCCGTCGAGCCGTAGCCGCGCTGGCGCATCGCGGCGACCCGCCGGTTCAGGCTGCGCTCGCGCGTGGCGCCCTTGCCGGCCACGGCGTAGAGCACCAGGAGCACCAGCACGCCCATGCCAGCGAAAACCGCGGCCGTGAGGAAGCCGAGATCGGTCGTCAGGGCGGCGAAATTCATACCACGGCTTCCAGCAGCGCGCGGTCGAGGCCGAAATACTCGGCGCGCGGCGTGAAATGCGGACGCAGCCCGGTGCAGCGGAACTCGCCGGCCAGCTTGCCGTCGCGATCCTCGCCCTTGAACTCGTACCAGAACAGGTCCTGGGTGGTGATGATGTCGCCTTCCATGCCGACCACTTCGGTGATGCGCACGATGCGGCGCATGCCGTCGCGCATGCGGCTGATCTGGACGATCATCTGGATCGCGGCGGCGATCTGCGACCGCACCGCCTCGGAGGGAAGCTTGACGCCGCTCATCGCCACCATGTTCTCCAGACGCGTCAGCGCCTCGCGCGGGGTATTGGCGTGGATCGTCCCCATTGACCCGTCGTGGCCCGTGTTCATGGCCTGCAGCATGTCCAGCGCCTCGGCGGCTCGGATTTCGCCGAGGATGATGCGATCGGGGCGCATGCGCAGCGCGTTCTTGACGAGGTCGCGCTGGGCGATCTCGCCCGTGCCTTCCAGGTTGGGCGGGCGGGTCTCGAGGCGCACGACGTGCGGCTGCTGCAGCTGCAGCTCCGCGGCGTCCTCGATCGTCACGATGCGCTCGGCCGGATCGATCATGCGCGAGATGGCGTTGAGCAGCGTCGTCTTGCCCGAGCCGGTGCCGCCGGAGATCAGGATGTTGAGCCGTGCGCGGCCGGCGATCTTCAACACCCGCGCCATGGCCGCCGACATGTTGTTCTGCCGCTCCATGATGTCGAGCGTGATCTTCTTCTTGGAGAATTTGCGGATCGAGATCGAGGGCCCGTCGATCGCAAGCGGCGGAATGATGATGTTGACGCGGCTGCCGTCCAGCAGGCGGGCGTCCGCCAGGGGCACGGATTCGTCGACGCGCCGGCCGACCCGGCTGACGATGCGCGTGGCGATGTTCATCACGTGCGCATCGTCGCGGAAGGTGACGTCGGTCAGCTCGAGCTTGCCGCGCCGCTCCACATAGACCTGGCGCGGGCCGTTGACCAGGATGTCGGTCACCGACTCGTCCGCCAGCAGCGGCTCGAGCGGACCCAGGCCGAGCATGTCGTTGAGCATCGCGGCGACCAGCGCGCGCTGCTCCGACAGGTTGATGTTGATGCGCTCCTCGGCCAGGATCTCCGAAACGACGTCGGTGAGCTGGCGCTGCAGTTCCTCGCGCGGCAGGGCGGCCGCGATGCCGAGATCCAGGCGCTTCAGCAGGATCGGCTGGACGCGCCGTTTGGCGTCTTCGACCGTGGCGGAAAGCGGCGCCTGGCCGTTGGCGGCGTTGTCCGAGGATTCGGCCATCGGCCGCTCGAAGGGGAGCGGTTGGCTGAAATCGGGCGGCGCGGCGCTGTCCTGGGCGGCAGCATGCGCCGCGGCGCCGTTCATGGCCGGGGCCCGGGCCGGTGCCGGCGCGGGCGGTTGCGGCGATGCCGGTGGCGGAGCGGCGCCGCCGAGATTTCGCCGGCCGAACATGCGCGTCAACCCGCCTTGCCCGTCAGCCGGCGCCAGAGCGAGAGCTTCGCCGCTTCGGCGTCGCCGCAGAGCCGGCGCGCGATCTCCCGCATCGCCTCGGCGGCCTTGCTGCGCGGCGCGCTGACGACCAGCGGCTTGCCGGTCTGAACGCTCTCGCTCGCGCCCTTCTGGTCCTGCGGAACCTCGAAATCGACCTTGGCATCGATGGTCTTCTCGATGTCGGCGCGCCTGAGATCGCTATGGCCGGGCGCGCCGATGCGGTTGGCGACGACGAGCACCTTACCCTTGGGCGCCGACTCGCGAATGCGCTTCAAGAGGCGGGGGCAGTCGCGCGCGCCGATCAGCGTGTAGTCGGTCACGACCACGACGGCGTCCGCCGCGCTGACCAGGGTGGCTTGTCCCGCCGTCATGGCGCGCGGCAGGTCGACCACGACGCATTCGAAGGTCGTCCGCAATCGGTCGATCAACGCGTCGATCGCCGCAGGATCCATGCGCACCGCTCGCTCCAGGCCTTCCTCGGCGCAAAGGACGCAAAGCTGGTCGTCGATCTTGACGGAAGAGCGCTCGATCAGGAGATCGTCGATGCGTGCCGCATTCTGCAACGCTTCGGCCATGCCGCGGCTCGGCTCGATATCGAGGGCCAGCGCCGTGCTGCCGAACTGCAGGTCGAGGTCGACCAGCGCGGTGCGCTTGTGCATGTCGTGTGCCGTCAGCCAGGCCAGGTTCACCGCGAGGGCGGACGAGCCGATGCCGCCGCGCGCGCCGACCAGCACGATCAACTGTCCCGGCGCGGAAGCCTCGCTCGCTGCCGCGCGCTCGCGCGTCAGGCGCGCGAAAGCCGCGTTCAACTGGTCCGAGGTGACCGGCTTGACGAGGTAGTCGTCGACGCCAGTCTGCATCAGGTGGCGGAACAGCTCGATGTCGTTGACCCGGCCGAGGGCGACGACGCGCGTGCCCTCCTGGCACACCTCGGCCAGGCGATTGATGTCATCGACCGGGTTCGAAGATTCCGAGATGTCGATCAGCAGGACGCGGGGAGTGACGGCGTCGACGAGCGTATCGATCGCGCCGGCGATGCCGCCATCGGCGATGCGCGCGCCCGTCCAGCCCTGTTCGTTCGCGGCCTTGATGGCCGCCTGGCGCGACGCGTCGTCCAGCACGAACGCCGCGAAAGGCTCGCGCAGGCGCGGCGCGCCGCCCGCCGCATCCGCCGGAGATCGAAGGAAACCGCTCATGTGAATTGAGTAGCAAGGCTTGGTTAAGAAATGGTCACTTCCGCCCGGGAAATGGCCAATGCCGGGCAGTTAAATCAAATACTTACTGCCCGACCCCCGAGGCGCCGCCGCCGCTTCCGCCGGCCGCGCCGGCAACGCCGCCGGATTGCTGCTGCTGCTGCCGCAACGTGCCGAAGCCGCTGACGATGCTGACCTCGAGCGGCTTCTGGATGTCGCGCCGATAGTCGTTGATGCCGCGCGCCATCAGCATGCCGTCGGCGGGGCCGAGCGGCCGGCCGATCGCGAGGTCACGCTTGTCCGCCACCATCTGGCCCAGGTTGTGGGCGTCGGCGCAGCCGAAGTTGCGGTGCGTGGCATTCTCCGGGTTGCTGCCCCGCGGCTGGGTCCAGTCCGGGCAGTCGAGGGCGGCCAGCACGTAGCGCTCCACCACCACGCTGACGGTGTCCGGTCTTGACGACGGGCCGGGCGGCACATGTCCCGGCTCGCTGGCAACCTGCATCCGCGTCAGGTGCGCCCGCACCGACTCGGCGCGTTGCGCCGCCCAGGGCGATGTGGCATCGCGGTCGACAACGACGATCCGGTCCTGGTGGTCCAGCCCGATATTGGCGAGAAACTGCTCGAGCCGCCGCCCGGCGGCTTCGGACATGTAGAGCTCGTCGCCGCCGAACGAGACGTCGTGCGCGACCTGCACCAGGTCGGCGCGCGCCTCGGGTGGCGCCTTGCTGGTGAATTCCTTGAACTCCGGTCCGCAACCGGCCGCCGCGACGCACAACGCGATCGCGATCGGCGCGACGACGAGTCTGCGCTTCATGCAACTACTCCAGTTGGAAGCCGGCCGGGCCGGTCAGGCGCGGCCGGCGGCCGACCAGCGCTTCCGTGCTGCCCGGCGCGACGTCGCGCCGCCACTGGGCGCCGAGGAAGATGCGATCGAGGTCGTGCGCCGGCCGGAAGCCGTCGGTGGGCGCGGCCACCTGCTGCGCCGTATCGACCGGCTCGACGATATAGGGGGTCACGATGATGACCAGCTCGGACTCGTTGCGCTTGAACGTGTCCGACCGGAACAGCGCGCCGAGAATGGGGATGTCCGCCAACCCCGGCCATTTCGTGACCTGGTGGGTCACATCGTTGCGGATCAGGCCGGCGATGGCGAAGCTCTGTCCGCTGGCCACCTCCACGGTGGTTTCGGCGCGCCGCGTGGTGAGCGCGGGAATGACGAAGCCGGCAAGCACGACCGCGCCGTCGTCGGATAGCTCGCTCACTTCCGGCCGCACGTGCAGGTTGATGCGGTTGTCGTTCAGCACCGTGGGCTGGAACGCCAGCTGCACGCCGAACTTCTTGTATTCGATCGTCACCAGGTTGAGGGTCTGCGGCACCAGGATCGGGAACTCGCCGCCGGCCAGGAAGCTCGCGGTCTGACCGGAGATCGCGGTCAGGTTCGGCTGCGCCAGGATCTTGACGAGGTTCTCCTCGTCCATCGCGTCGATGATGGTGTTGACGTCGAACGCGCCCCTGCGGCCGGTGACCTGGAACTTGTTGGCGATGTTGGCGGTCTCGGGGTTGACCACGGTCAGGGTGGCCGCCAGCTCCGACGTCGTGCTGAGGATGTCGCGCGCGAGGGCCCAGTTGAAGCCGAGCTGCTTGGTGATCTCCTTCGTCATCTCGGCGACGCGGACCCGCAGGTTCACCTGGACCGGCCCTGTGACCTTCAAGCGGTTGATCACCTGGCGCTCGTCGCCGACGATGGCCGAGGCCATGCGGCGGATGTCCTCGGACTCGGTGGGCGAGGCGACCCTTCCGTCGAGCACGAACTGCCCGCCGACCGAGCTCACCTGGATCTGGCGGTTGGGCACGAGCTGCTTGATGCCCTCGCGCAGGCGCTCGACATTGGCCGTCACCACCACGCGGGCGTCGACGAGGATCCGGTCCTGGTCGTCGGCGGCGACCAAGGTCGTCTCGCCGCCCTTCTTGGCGAAGACATAGACCAGATTGGCCGACTTCACCTGCACGTCGGCGATCTCGGGATTGGCGATGAACACTGTCGCCGCCGGGCGCGGCAGGCGGATCACCTGGCCGCGGTTGATCTCGAGCGACACCAAGCTCGGGCCGCCTTCGGCGGCACGCGGCGCCAAGGAGGTCGGGGCCGCCGGCATGGTCGCGGCCGCCGGCATCAGCGCCGCCGGCGCCGGCGGCGTAATCGGCGGTCGATAGGCCGGCTTGGTCTGTGCTGGCTTTTCCGGGGCGGGTTTTCCGGTCGCCGGTTTCCCCGGCGCAGATTTCTCCGTTGCCGGCTTCTCCTGGGTCGGCTGGGCCTGGGCCATACGCTCGCGGGCCGTCGGCCTGCGCGAATTCGCGGCAGGCGTCGCCGGCGCGAGGTCCGCCGCAGGCGACTGCATGGCGGGCGTTTGCCGCGAGACAGGCTCGGGCCCTGCGGCCGGCGCGATAGCGGCGATCTCGGCGACGGTCGGCGCGATGGGCAGCGCCGGCAGGCCGGCCTTGCTTGTCGCCGGGTCGGGCAGGACGGCCGGCAGGCTCGGGATCGACGGCAAGGGCGGCAAGGCGAGCGTGACGGCGGCCGTGCCGCGCGGCTCGTCCGGGTCGACGTGAACGGCTGTGTAGCGTATCGATTCCTGCGCGCGGCAGGGCGAAACCCATCCGGCCGGCAGGCCGACCAGAACGCCCATGCTCAACGCGGTCGCCGCGAGAAGTCTCATTGTCCTGACCCCCGACCGCCAGCCCCCTCAGAAGGCCGCTTTCGTCTCCTCAGACCCGCGCAAGATGAACACTTGACGTTTGCCCAGCCCGTTGCCATCGAGCATGAACTTCAACTGCCTGTCCACCGTGTAGCTACGGCTCTGTTCCGACTTGGTTTTCGTCGATTTTGCGGTATTGCCATCGCTGTTCATGGCGACTGATTCGCCCGAGCCGGCTCCATCCGAACCGGGGTCGGGCTGCTCGCTCAGGGCGCGCAGACTCAAGGCGATCTGCCCCATCTGCAGGGCGAGCGCGACGACCTCGGCCTGCTTGGGATCGACTTCGATCGTCGCGGTCTTGCCGACCGATACCTCGCCCTTGGCGTATTCGGTCTTCTGGTCGATCGCCAGCACGCGCACCTTGCTGAGCACGGTCGCGGCGAAATGCCGCTTTTCCTCTTCCTTCTCCGGGTCGTCGCCGTACTTGGCCGTCAGGATCACGTCGACCTGATCGCCGGGAAAGACGAAGCCCGCATTGCCCGAGGTCGAGGTGATCGGCACCGTCATCGCGCGATGGCCCGGGTTCAGTACCGCGGCGAGGAAGCCGCGGTCGCCCGGCTTGGCGAAGCGCTGGTCGATGATCGGCTCGCCCGGGTTGACCGGCGTGCGCGCGACGGCGCCGACGAACTCCTCGAGCGTGCGCTCGCCCTTCACGACGAATCCCTTGACGACGCCGTCCTTCGGCCACACGACCCACTCCAGATGGCTTGCCTGCACGAAGCTGCCCGGGGACAGCTTGGCCTTGGCCACCAGCACCGACGGCCCGACCTCTTGCGGCGCCTCGGCGACGACCGGCGGCGGCTTCATGGCCTCGCGCTGGGCGATCAGGTAGCCGCGCACCAGCAGCGCGGTGAAACCGGCGACCAGGACGGCCACGGCGACGATCAGGATGTTGCGGAGGTTCATGGACCCACTCCTAGAGGCGCGTCACGCCGGCATGGCGGCCATGCCGGCCAGGCGCAGCGTCAGGTAAATGCCGCCGGCAGCGATCGCCACGCCGTAGGGGATCGTGTCCTTCAGCAATGCGTTGCGCAGCCCTTGATGACCCCAGTGATCCATGGCCACGGCCAGGCCCAGGCGCAGGGGACGCAGCGTGAGCAAGAGCGCGATCAAGCCGCCGGCCAGCGCGGTGACCATGAGGAACTCGAAAACCAGCGCCGGGCCGGCATAGAGCGCGACGGCGCTCGCCAGCTTGGCATCGCCGCCGCCGATCAGGCCCGTCGCGAACGCCACGAAGCCCGCGACCAGGACGGCGAGCATCACCCCGGCCGACGCCAGCGGCGCCACCGGGTGCGGCGCGCTCCAGGCGTACAGCGGGTAAAGGGCCATCAAGGCGAGGCTGTAGACGTTCGCGATGCGGAAGGTGCGGATGTCGCCGACCGCCGCGGAAACCAGCAGTCCCATGAACGTGGCGATCGTCAGCAGATGGATCAGCAACGGCGCGCTCATCCGCGTTCTCCACCGGCGAGGCCGCGCGACGGCATCACCCGCCGACTGCCGCTGCGGCGCCGATCGCCGCAGCGATGTTGCCCCAGGCCGTTTGCAGGAAGGTGCTAGCGCCCGGGAGGGACCCGATCGCCGCAATCGAGATCAGCGCTGCGATGAGGCCGTATTCGACGGCCGAGGCCCCGATATCGTCGCGTACGAACTTCGAAAGCTGAGCTGCCATGAGTGCCTCCCCACTTGGCACGCGGCAAGCAAACTCGGCCGGTACGGCGGTTGCCAAACGGGCCCAGCCCGACCTCCCGGCGCCTGCCGGGGATGCGCGGGAATGCCGGCCTGGCATTCCCGCTCCCCGTCCGATAGCTAGGAGCTAACGGGCTTCCGAACCGTCGGCATCAGCCGCCGGCGGCGACGCCCAGCGCGGCCTCGATCTGCGCCCAGATCGCCGAAACCGAGCCGCTCGCCGCGGTCAGCGAGCCGATGATGACGACGGACAGAAAGCCGGCGAGCAACGCGTATTCGATCGCGGTGGCGCCCGAGTCGTCCTTCACGAACTTGGAAATCAGAGCCTTCATTGTAGTTCTCCCTACCTGGCATCATGCGGTCCACCCTGGCCGCAGGTCGGATGCTCGCTGATCTTCTTTAAGAATGCGTTATCAGCGTAGGTAAATGGATTGCATTTTATTGATTGCGTTTGTGTGTCTCACCGTTCAACTTTCTGGTTTCCGCGCGCAACGGCGACCCAGGCCTTTGCAGATGATAGAATTATGTTTTTCGAGACGGATCG
Organism: uncultured Rhodospirillaceae bacterium; assembly: GCA_964557415.1. Classification (GTDB taxonomy): domain Bacteria; phylum Pseudomonadota; class Alphaproteobacteria; order JAEULC01; family JAEULC01; genus JAEULC01. Next base: position 11,412 of record CAZLBB010000042.1, on the reverse strand, counting down.
GCTGGCGCCCCGGGGCGCCCGACACGGCTCGACGCAGGGCCCTGCGATGAATGGTCGCCCCTTCCGGCTCTTCGAAGCCATCGCGATCGCCATGGGATGCGTCGCCCCCTGGCTCGGCGCGATGGCGTCGGCCGGGGCCGAGCTGCTTCCGGTCGACCTCGAGCTCGTCCTGGCGGTCGACGTCTCCGGCAGCATCGACGCCGAGGAGATGCAGCTGCAGCGCGACGGCTACGTGGCCGCGCTGGCCGATCCCGAGGTGGTGCGCGCGGTCGCACGCGGCGTGCTCGGCCGCATCGCCGTCGCCTACATGGAATGGTCGGGCTACGAGGATCGCCGGCTCGTCGTCGACTGGTCGCTGGTCAAGAACCAGGAGACCGCCGAGGTGTTCGCCGCGCGGCTCCGGCGCGCGCCGATCCGCGGCGGGGTCGCCACCTCGATCAGCGGCGCGATCGACTTCGCCCTGCCGATGTTCGACCGCAATGGCTTCGAAGGCACGCGCAAGGTGATCGACATTTCGGGCGACGGCCCCAACAACGCCGGGCCGCTGGTGACCGAGGCGCGCGAGCGCGCCATCGCTGCGGGCATCGTGATCAACGGGCTGCCCATACTCAACGACCGGCCGAACCGGCTCGGCTTTCCCAGCCTTGCCGATCTCGACCTCTACTTCGAGGGCTGCGTGATCGCCGGCGATGGCGCCTTCGTCATCGTCGCCGGGAACTTCCAGGCCTTCGGCGAGGCGATCCGGCGCAAGCTGATCCTCGAGATCGCCGGGCTCGGGCCGCCTCGGCGCGTTGGCCATGCGCGACGCGCGGCGCCGCGCTTCCAGGCCGGGGCGATGCCCGTGCGCTTCCTGCAGGCCGCGGCCGTGTACGAGCGCGGCTGCGACATCGGCGAGCGCCAGTTGCGCGAATTCTATCTCCGGCGCGGATGGGCGAACTGACAGGCTCCGCCCGCCGTCTGCGCCTGGGCATGGTCGGCGGCGGCCGGCCGGGCGGCATCGGCGAGATCCACCGGCTCGCTGCGCGGCTCGACGGCCGGTACGATCTGGCGGCGGGCTGCTTCTCGCGCGATGCGGGGCGCGGAAAGGACGCCGCGCGGCGCCTGATGATCGCGCCCGGGCGCTGCTATCCCGACTGGCGCTCCATGGCTGCCGCCGAGGCCGGTCGCGCCGACCGCGTCGACGTGGTCGCGATCGTCAGCGGCAATGACACGCATGTGCCGGCGACCACGGACTTCCTCGCGCGCGGGTTCGACGTGATGTGCGAGAAGCCGCTGGCCGTCGATCACGCCACGGCGCTCACGGTGCGCGCGGCCGCGCAGCACGCCGGCCGGATCGTGGCGCTCGGCCATTATTTCGCGGGCTTCGCCATGCTGCGCCAGGCGCGCGCCATGATCGCCGAGGGCGCGCTGGGCGACGTGCGCATGGTGCAGGCGGAGCACGCCTCGGAAGGCTTGGCGCTGGGCATGCCCGACGGGCGCGCGCCGGTCGGCGTGATCGCCGATCTCGGCGTCCACGCGGCGTTCCTCGTCCGCTTCGTCGCCGGTGCCGCGATCGAGCGCGCGGCGGCCGATGGCGCCCGCTTCACGCCGGAACGCCCGGCCGAGGACGACGCGCGCGTGTTGCTGCGGCTCGAGGGCGGCGGGCGCGGCGTGATCTGGGTCAGCCACGCCGCCGCCGGCCATCGCCGCTGGATCCGGTTGCGCATCGCGGGGTCGCGCGGCGCGCTGGAATGGTCGATCGGCGAGCCCGACCTGCTGCGCCATACGCCGCTCGGCGAGCCCACACGCCTGCTGCAGCGCGGGGGCCGGGGCCTGAGCCCCGATGCCGGCATCGTCTCGCGCCTTCCCTCCGGCCACGTCGAAGGCACGGTCGAGGCGCTGGCGACCGTCTATGGCGACCTGGCCGATGCCGTCGCCCGGCGCGCGACCGTCGCGCGGCCGCTCTACCCCGACATCGAGGACGGCGTCGCCGGCGCCGCGTTCATCGAAGCCTGCCTGCGATCGATCGAGCGCGACGGGGCCTGGGTCGATCTGCCGCGCGCGTAGCCCGGGCGACGGCGGAAAGCGGAGCTCAGTGGCGGCGCGCCCGAAGCGCGCGCAACGGGATGGTCAGCGGCAGCGCCAGCAGCACGGCCGCGGCGAGCACGACCAGCGCGGTCTCGAGACCGAGCTGGTCGCTGAGCCAGCCATAGACGAACGGCGCGGTGGCGCCGCCGCCGATCGACAGCGTGTAGAACAGCCCGAAGGCGCGCGGCAGCCTGTCGCGCGACACCGTTTCCGGCACCGAGCCGTACAGCACCGAGGACGTGCCGTTGAGCGCGAGGCCGAGCAGCGGCAGGAGCGGCATCACGGCATAGAGCGACAAGGCGCCGAGTGCCAGGACCGCGAGCGCGGTCGCGACTTCCGTCGCGACCACCGTGCCGATCGCGCCGAAGCGGATCGCCAGCAGCCCGCAGGCGAACTTGCCGGCGGCGCCGCCGACGAACACCAGGCTCAGGCAAAGGCCGATGGTCGAGACGTCCGCGCCCTTGGCGGTCAGGATGAACGGCAGCAGCATCAAGGCGCCGCCGCGGCCGGCGCTGTCGATCACCGCGATGGCGGCCAGCGTGGCGAAGTGCGGCCAGTTCGTGTCGACCGCCGGCGCCGGCGCGGATGCTTCGGCCGGGGCGGCGGGAAGCCGCGCGCCGGCGACGCCCGGTCTGAGCAGCGGCAGGATCAGCAACCCGGTCGCGATCGCCAGCAGCCCCAGCGATTCGACCGCGGGCCGCCAGCTCCACGCAGCGACCGCGAGCGCGGCCGCGGCCGGAACCACGACCTTGCCCACGTCGCCGAGGAAATTGTAGGTGCTGAGCGCGACACGCAGCTGCGTGCCGGAAGCCGCGCGCGAGATCAGGCTGCTGCTCAAGGGGTGCTGCACCGCGGCGCCGATCCCCGTCAGCAGCATCGCCAGCGCCAGGCCCCAGAACGCGCCGCTCCAGCCCGCCGAGAGGAAGCCCAACCCGACCAGGATGGTGCCGCCCGCCAGCACCGCGCGCTCGCCGATGCGTTCGGCCAGCATGCTGGCGGGCAGCTGCAGGCCCGCCATGCCGAGCGAGTACAGCGCCTTCAACGTGCCGGCCTGCGCCAGTGTCAAGCCGAACTCGGCCTGCCAGATCGGCAGAAACAGGTAGATCGCGTCGCTGAACCCGTCGTGCAAGGCGTGCACGCCGCCGCAGGTCGCGAGCGTCGAGCGTGCGGCGCGCGGCGGGGCGGCCGCGATCGGCGCGGCCGGTGCGGCCGTACCCGTCATGCGCGCCCCATGAACCGCTCCAAGGCCGCGTGGGTGGCCGCCGGCACGTGCAGTCCGAGCTTCGAGCGGCGCCACAGGATGTCGTCCGCCGTGCATGCCCATTCCTGCTCGACCAGATAGCGCGCCTCGTGCTCGTAGAGGCCGGCGCCGAAGTCGCGGCCGAGGTCGGCGATGCCGCCGGCGCCGTTTAGTACGCGCTCGAGGCGCGTGCCGTAGGCATGGGCCAGGCGGCGCGAGAGAACGGGCGGCAGGAACGGATAGCGCCGCCGCGTGTCGACCAGGAAGGCGGCGAAGTCGCCGTCCATGTCGCCGCCCGGCAGGACGGCGCGCGCCGTCCACGCCGGCTTCGCGCCGGGCAGGAACGGCGCCAGCTTCTCCAGCGCGTGCTCGGCCAGGCGGCGGAACGTGGTGATCTTGCCGCCATAGATCGACAGCTGCGCCGGCTGGTCGGGCCCGCCTTCGACCGAGAGGACGTAGTCGCGCGTCACCACCGAGGGGTTTTCGCTCGCGTCGTCGAACAGCGGGCGCACCCCGGCATAGGTCCAGACCACGTCCTCGGGCGCCGGTGCGCGGCGGAACCAGCGCCCGACCACCGAGCACAGGTAGCGGATCTCGTCGTCGCTGATGGCGACCCTGGCGGGATCGTCCGCGAAGGGCACGTCGGTCGTGCCGATCAGGCTGTATTCGCCCTCGTAGGGGATGACGAAGACGATGCGCCGATCCTCGTTCTGCAGGATGTAGGCGTGCTCGCCCTCGTAGAGCCGGCGCACGACGATGTGGCTGCCCTTCACCAGGCGCGGCGGATGCGCGTCGTTGCGGCCCATCACCTGTCCGAGCACGTGGCCGACCCACGGGCCGGCGGCGTTGACCAGCACGCGCGCCCGGACGCGATGCTCGCCGCCCTGCCGGGCACGCAACACCGCGGTCCACCCGCCGTCGGCGCGATGGGCCGCGATGCACTCGGTGCGGGTCCGCACGACCGCGCCGCGCTCGGCCGCGTCGCGCGCGAGCAGGACCACCAGGCGCGCGTCGTCGACCCAGCAGTCGGAATAGGCGAAGCCGCGCCGGAAATCGGGCTTCAGCGGCCGTCCCGCCGGATGGCTGTCGAATCGGAGGCCTTCCGAGCCGGGCAGCGCCTTGCGCCGCGCAAGGTGGTCGTAGAGGAACAGGCCGGCGCGGATCATCCAGACCGGGCGCAGGTGCCGGTCATGCGGCAGCACGAACCTCAAGGGGCTGACGAGATGCGGCGCCGATGCGAGCAGCACCTCGCGCTCCTGCAGCGCCTCGCGCACGAGGCGGAACTCGTACTGCTCGAGATAGCGCAGGCCGCCGTGGATCAGCTTGGAGCTGGCCGAGGACGTGGCGCTGGCGAGGTCGTCCTTCTCGCACAGCAGCACCTTGAGGCTGCGGCCGGCGGCGTCGCGGGCGATGCCGACGCCGTTGATCCCGCCGCCGATGACCAGCAGGTCGAAGTCCTGTCCTTCCGTGTGGGGCATGCGCCGCAGAATATTGCGCCGCGCCGCCGTCGTCATCGCGAAATGTGACAGTTTGATGACTTGACCCCCGTGGGACCGGCCGGGATCATCCGGCCGACGAATCGACGGGGAGGGGAGGACGCGGCATGGCCGGCCAGGCCTATCTGCTTGCCATCGACCAGGGCACCACCAGCAGCCGTGCCATCGTGTTCGACGAGGCGCTGAGGCCGCTGGGCGTCGGCCAGCAGGAGTTCCGCCAGATCTTCCCTGCCGACGGCTGGGTCGAGCACGACCCGGAAGACATCTGGGCCACCGTCGTCGAGGTCTGCCGCGAGGCGCTGAAGGCGGCCCAGGTGCGGCCGGCGGCGCTGGCCGGGGTCGGCATCACCAACCAGCGCGAGACCACGCTGCTGTGGGAGCGCGGCACCGGCAAGCCGGTCCACAACGCCATCGTCTGGCAGGACCGCCGCACGGCCGACGCATGCCAGAAGCTGAAGGATGCGGGCAAGGAGGCGTTGGTCCGGCGCAAGACCGGTCTGGTCCTGGATCCCTATTTCTCGGGCACCAAGCTCGCCTGGCTCCTGGAAAACGTGCCGGGCGCGCGCGCCCGGGCGGAGCGGGGCGAGCTCGCCTTCGGCACGGTGGACAGCTTCCTGCTGTGGCGCCTGACCGGCGGCAAGGCGCACGCGACCGACGCGACCAATGCCTCGCGCACGCTCCTCTTCGACATCGGGCGCTGCGACTGGGACGACGAGTTGCTGGCGCTCTTCGGTGTGCCGCGCGCGCTGCTGCCGCGGGCGCTCGACAGCGCCGCGGTCTTCGGCGTCTGCGCGGCGGAGGTGTACGGGGCGGCGACGCCGGTTCTCGGCATCGCCGGCGACCAGCAGGCGGCGACGGTCGGCCAGGCCTGCTTCGCGCCGGGCGATGTCAAGAGCACCTACGGCACGGGCGCTTTCATGCTGGTGAACACCGGCGAGCGGATCGTCGAATCGCGCCACGGGCTGATCTCGACGGTCGCCTACCGCCTCGGCGGCAAGGCGACCTATGCCGTCGAGGGCAGCATCTTCAACGCCGGCACGGCGGTGAAGTGGCTGCGCGACGAGTTGAAGGTGATCGCCAGCGCCGCCGAGACGGAGCGCCTCGCGCGCTCCATCCCCGACACGGGCGGCGTGTACCTGGTGCCCGCCTTCACCGGCCTGGGCGCGCCGCACTGGGATCCCGACGCGCGCGGCGCGCTGCTCGGCCTGACGCGCGACACCGGCGTGGCCGAGGTCGCGCGCGCGGCGCTGGAATCGGCCTGCTACCAGACGCGCGACCTGATCGACGCGATCCGCGAGGACGGCGTCACGCGCCTGACCGGGATCCGGGTCGACGGCGGCATGGTGGTGAACGACTGGGCGATGCAGTTCCTGGCCGACGTACTGGAGCTGCCGGTCGAGCGGCCGGTCGTGACCGAGACGACGGCGCTGGGCGCCGCCTCTCTGGCCGGGTTGCAGGCCGGTTTGTTCCGATCGCTCGACGACGTCGCCGCGGTCTGGCAACGCAACCGCCGCTTCGAGCCGGCCATGGCGTCAGGGGTGCGCGAACGCGCTTTGAGCGGATGGCGCGATGCGGTGGGGCGGGTCTTGAGCGAGCGCGCGGCGCGGCGCCGCTAGAAAGGCGGACGGCCGCCGGGCTTCCCTCCGAAGCCCGGCGGCCGTCCTTGTCGCCCCCGGAAATGGGCTGGGTGGACCGGCCAGGGGTAGAAACGTTACTGGAACAGGCTGAGGATCGCCTGCTCGCTCTGCGCCGCAAGGCTGAGCGAGTTGATGCCGAGCTGCTGGCGGGTCTGCAGCGCCAGCAGGTTCGCGCCTTCCTCGTTCACGTCGGCGATAACCAGCTTGTCCGAGCCTTCCTTCAGCGTGTCGATCAGCGTCTTGGTGAAGTCGAGGCGCGTCTGCAGCAGCGTGTTCTGCGAGCCGAGCGTCGCGGCCGCGGTGCGCAGCTGGCCCAGCGCGCTGGCGTACTCGTTGATGTCGGCGCTGACGTCGCCGACCGTGCCCCAGTTATTGGTCGCCGTGGAGATATCGGCGCCGAGGTTCGCGGCCGAAAGGTTGATGCCGGTGATGGTCAGCTCGATCGTCGAGTCTTCGTTGAAGTTGACCTGAAGGTTGTCCGGCGTGGCCTTGATCAGGTTGACGCCGTTGTAGCTCGAGTCGTTGATCAGGTTGTTGAGCTGCGCCGCGAGGCGCTCGGCCTGGTTCGCCAGGGCCGAACGCTCCGTCGCGGTCAGCGCGGTGCGCGCGCTCTCCGCCAGGCCCTTGATCTGCTCGACGATCTTGGTCGCCTGCTCGATGCCGTTCAGCGCGGCCTTGAGCGTCGACACGCCCTGGTCGACGCTGTCCTTGATGCCGCTGAGGTCGCCGGCGCGGTTCATCAGCGAGCGCGACTGGAAGAACGCCGATGCGTCATCGAGCGCGCTGTTGACCTTGAGCCCGGTCGACAGGCGCTCTTGCGTGCGCCCGATCAGCTTGGTCGTATTCTGCAGCGCCAGCAGGTTCGTCCGCGTAGCTGCGGAAAGGTTGACTTGCGCGGCCATGATACTGCTCCCAAATCCCAAATGCGTCCGTGGTGCGACTGGCCGGGGACGTCCGCAAGGCCCGTGCCACAATCCAACACGTTGAAAAAACGGAACAATCCCAAAAGGCCGGCGCGCCAAGCCGGTGGAAAAGCTCCCGCCGGCACCGCCGAGGGGAAAATTCTTCCTAGCGCGGGCGGCAAAGCCGACCCGTCGTCCTACGGGCGATAGAAGTCCGTATAGGCCGAGCAGGACGTGTCGCGGACGAGCCGGGTGAAGACGCGGTATTCGTCCCAGACGGCGTATACGTCGGCCGTCGCGCCGTTGGCGAAGCTGAAATAGGCGTGGTTGCGCGCGCGGTAACGCTGCCCGAACAGGAACTCCGGTTCGTTCAGCACATGCACCTTCTCCGGGTCGCCGAGCTGCCCGGCCAGGCGCTGTACCGTGGCGACGAACAGGGCGCGGCACTCGGCGTAGTCCTTCGCATCGGCAGCCAGCAGATTGTCGTTGGTGATCCGGTCCACGCGCCCGGCGCGGTTGAACTGCACGCGCAGGCGGAACTTGCTGCTGGGGCTGGCCTGGCCCGGCTCCCTGCGCTCGGTCACGATCCAGTATTCGCCCTTCTCGCGGTTGAACTCCCCGTCCGGCCGGGCCTCCCTCACCTCGTCCAGGGTCATGCCGAACCGGACGCGCGCGTAGCCGTCGAGGTCGCGGCCCGAGGCCTCGGCCGCCAAACTCCACATGGCGACGGTGCCCGGGAGAAGGGCGCTCGCGGCGACCGCGCGCAGCAGGGCGATTCGGCGACGCATCTTGGGGCGCATCGTGGCATGTATAGGTACCAGCAACCCGGCGGGCTGTTAACCGGGCAGCGACCGCGTATGCTCGGGCCGCATCCGTCCCGGCGCGAAGGAGGCACCATGTGTCGCTGGCTGGCGTATTCCGGCCGTCCGATCCCGATGGCCACGCTGCTCTTCCAGCCCAGCAACTCGCTGATCCGGCAGAGCCTGTCGGCCCGGCGCAGCATCGTGCCGACCAATGGCGACGGGTTCGGCCTGGGCTGGTACGGCGAGCTGCCGACACCGGGCCTGTTCCGCGACACGATGCCGGCCTGGAACGACAGCAACCTCTTGAGCCTCTCCGAGCAGATCCGCTCGCACCTGTTCTTCGCGCATGTGCGCGCCTCGACCGGCACGCCGACGACCCGGCTCAACTGCCATCCGTTCCGCCACGGCTCGTGGCTCTTCATGCACAACGGCCAGATCGGCGGCTACGCGCGCATCCGGCGCGAACTGGAGGGGCTGATCCCGGGCGAGTACTACAACCATCGCTGGGGCAGTACCGACAGCGAGGCGTTCTTCCTGCTGGCGCTCGCGCACGGTCTCGATCACGATCCGCTCGGCGCCCTGGGCAGCACCGTGGTCGCGATCGAGTCGATCATGGAAGCGCACGACGTGGACGAGCCCTTGCGCATCACCGCGGCCGCCAGCGACGGGCGGCGCATCGTCGCGCTGCGCTACTCGACCGACGCCCGCTCGCCGACCTTGTTCTACGCCACGGGCAGCGAGGTGGCGGTGATCGACGGCGACTGCCGTTTCACCGACGGCGACGGCTCGGTGCTCGTGCTGTCCGAGCCTCTCGATGCGGTGCCCGGGTTCTGGCACGAGGTGCCGGAGGGGCACGCGCTGACCGCCGATGGCGGGACGGTGAGGCTCGATGCCTTCGCGCCGCAGCCGCTCGGCCGGGTGCGCCCGGGCGAGCGCGACGCCGAAGCGGCCATGAGGTCCTGACGGGGGGCGCTGGCGGCGCGAAACGATGCGGGCGGGTGGCGGCTAGAAGTTGACGCGCAGGCCGATCCAGCCCTGGTGCGAATCGATGCCGACGTCGAAATTGCCGCCGGTGCTGTCGGTGAACGACGCGTCGTTGATGGTCAGGAAGCGATAGCCGGCCTCGGCCGTGAACATCGAGGTGATCTTGTAGGCGACGCCGACCAGCGCGTGGAAGGCCAGCACCGTGTCGCTGCCGTCGGCGAAGCGGAAGATGTTGCCGTTGCTGGTGCCGGTCACGTTGTCCATGTTGACATGGGCGAAGCCGACGCCGCCGCCGAAAAAGGGCTGCACCGGATAGCCGAAATCAACGTCCAGCATCGCGTTCACGAAACCCGTGAAGATCTGCATGTTGCCGCTGAGCGAAGGCGCCGCGTTCGTGTCGGTCCTCAGCGTGCCGCCGAGGTCGCGGTACGTGAACTGGGGCGTGGTGAACGAGTTCAGCTCGTGCGATTCGTAGGTTCCCATGCCCTCGAGCCGGAGGATGCCCCAGCGGTAGCCGCCGGCGCCGCCGCCCATGAAGCCGCCCGAGGCCGACAGCGAGCCGCGCGAGATGCCCGGCCCGACGGCACCGTTCGAGATGTTGTCGCCCTGGATGCTGGGGTCCTCGATGACGGAATAGCCGCCAAAGGCACGCAGATACGGGCCGTTACCCGCCGATCCTTCGGCCGCCGATGCGGGCGGGGCTGCCATCCCGACCAGCAGGACGGCAGCCGACAATGTTGCGAGTGCTACGCTCGCATTGGGCGCGCTCCGCATCATTGTCGACTGCTCCCTGCCCCCCCGAGCAAATCGGCATTCCCATGTCCTTTTGCCGGCCCGGATTTTCCTCCTCGCGGGGGGGGATGCGTCAATCTGTTTCACGCCGTGAGGGGCAATACCACCGGCCCCGTGGCAATGGGGCAACAGGCGGCTGGCGCCGCCTTCCCGTGCCCCAGGCCTAGGGTCGGCCGTGCCGCCGGCGGCGCGTGAAATTCCTGAATTCATTTGCGCGAAAATGGCCACGTTCGCTATATCTGCTGCGGGGGAGCCACTGCATTAGATGGATGTAGGAACATCATGAAATTTGAATGGATGAGGGGCGCAGCGACGGCTGCGCTTGCGCTGGCGCTGTTCGGCCTGACCGGCACGGCGGGCGCCCAGAACATGGCGCCCGATCAGGCAAAGCAGTTCATTGCGGATATGGGCAATCGCGCCGTGACCACCCTGTCCAAGCAGGGCAACCCGGCCGAACGCAACAAGGAGTTCACCAACCTCATGCTCGAGGGGATGGACTTCGATTCGCTCGCGCTGGCGACCCTGGGCAAGATGGCGCGCACGGCCTCGGCGCCCGACAAGAAGGAGTTCACGCGCCTGTTCGCGGCTTACGTGATCGACGTTGCGCTCGAGAAGTTCGGCAACATCCAGATCAACAAGGTCGCCATCGGCGCGGTCAAGAGCGAGCCCAACGGCGACGCCAAGGTCGACACCATGATCGACCGCACGGGCGACAAGCCGCTGCAGGTGGCGTGGCGCGTGAAGAACGTCGACGGCAAGCCGAAGGTGAACGACATGGAGGTCGAGTCGTTCAGCCTGCGGACGCACTACACGGGCGAGTTCGAGCGCGCCGGCGTCAGCACGGTCGGCGGGCTGATCAACAAGCTCAAGGACCTGAACAAGAACTCGAAGGCGTGGCCGGTGGTGCAGCAGGCGATGAAGTAGGAGGGGCGATTTCTTAACTATTTCCGGCTAGAAAGCCCGGCCGTCGCATCAGGCAGCCGGGCTTTCGCCCGAAAGGGCGCCGGCCGGAAGGACGGGGCGGGACATGTTGCGTAAGCTTATGGGCGTGTTGCTGGCGCTGGGGGTTGTCTTCGGGTCCGGTCTGGGCTCGGCCCAGGAAGCAGCGGCGCTGAGCCCCGACGCCGCTCGCGAATTCATCAACAAGCTTGGCCAGCGCACGTTGTCGGTGCTGCAGTCCCAGAACATCTCGCCGCAGCAGCGCGGGGCCGAGCTCGGCCGCATCCTGCTCGATGGCGTGGACTTCGACATCGTCTCCATGCACACCCTCGGCCGCTTCGGTCGCCGGCCGGAGAGCCGGGAGTTCCAGGAATTCTCGCTGCTGTTCTCGGCCTACGTCATCGACCTGGCGATCGAGAAGTTTGGCACCATGCCGGTGCAGTCCTATACGATCGTCTCCGCCCAGAGCCTGCCGAACGGCGACGTGACGGTGCACACGACGGTCGTGCCCGGCGCCGGGCAGACGCTGAACGCGGGCTGGCGCGTGCGCCA
>CAZLBB010000041.1:0-39462 GCA_964557415.1 uncultured Rhodospirillaceae bacterium | reverse complement strand
TCGACGACCGCACCATCGACAGCCACATCAAGCGCCTGCGCAAGAAGTTCAAGGCGGTCGACGACGGCTTCGCCCAGATCGAGACGCTGTACGGCGTCGGCTACCGCTATCGCGAGAAATAGGCCGCCGATTTCAAGGCTTTCCCCGCATCTCGGCTTCCTGTATCTGATCCGCGAGAGACGCGCCCCCTGATGCCGGGGGCGCTCCTGCGGATGACGCCCCCAGAGGCTTGATCGAGAGGCTCGATCTCGTCACCGCCGGGAGGCCGCGCCTGAGCCGCCGTCTCGTGAGGACGACGCGATCCTTGGCACTGCAGGAAACCAACCCGAGGCCGGAGCGGATGGCCGTCGAGATCGAAGCGCCCGAGGCAGGCCGGCGCGACGCCGACCGGCGGACGGCGCCGATCGCTCCCGTTCTCGAAGCGCCGGCGCCGAACCCGTCCGAGCGCAGGACGAAGAAGCAGCCGCTCAGGCTGACCGCCGAGGCGCCGCGCGAGCAGGCGCCGCGGCGCCGGCGGCGCCTGGTGTCGCCGCTGATCCGTCCGATCCTGGCGATCAACCTCGTGGCGCTGGTGCTGCTGGGCGGCGGGCTGCTGTATCTCGACGACTACCGCAAGGGCCTGATCGCCTCGGAGATCGAGAACCTGAAGACCCAGGCGATCATCGTGGCGAGCGCGCTCGGCGAGGGCGCCATCGACACCGCGGCGATCGACCCGCCGCAGCTGCAGCAGGACTCCTCGCGCCAGCTCCTGCGCCGGCTCGTCTCGGCCATGGAGACGCGCGCCAGGCTGTTCGGCGTCGACGGCGAGCTGATCGCCGACACGCGCATCCTGATGGGCCCGGGCGGCGTGGTGCAGATCCGCGAGCTGCCCGCCCCGCCTACCGGCCCGACGGTGAGGCGCTGGCTGTTCGGCGCCTACGACTGGGTCGTGAGCCTGCTGCCCGCGCGCGGCGACCCGCCGCCCTATGTCGAGCACGCGATCCAGCGCGCCGCCGACTTCGACGAGGCGCGCCGGGCGCTGCGCGGCGAGACCTCGGGCCTCGTGCGCGTCGCCGAGGACAAGAGCCTCGTGCTGTCGGTCGCGGTGCCGGTGCAGCGCTACAAGCAGGTGCTGGGCGCGCTGATGCTGTCGCGCGGCGGCACCGAGATCGAGCGCTCGATGCGCGCGGTGCGCTTCGACATCCTGCGCATCTTCCTGGTCGCCTCGGCGGTGACCGTGCTGCTGTCGTTCTATCTTGCCAGCGCGATCGCGCGGCCGGTCCGGCGGCTCGCGGCGGCCGCCGATCGCGTGCGCCGCGGCCACGGCCGCGCGCCGGAGCCGATCCCCGACTTCACGGACCGGCGCGACGAGATCGGCGACCTCAGCGCCGCGCTGCGCGAGATGACGGAAGCGCTGTGGCGCCGCATGGACGCGATCGAGCGCTTCGCCGCCGATGTGGCGCACGAGATCAAGAACCCGCTGACCTCGCTGCGCAGCGCGGTCGAGACGGTCAGCCGCGTCACCAACCCCGACCACCAGCGCAAGCTGATGCAGATCATCCAGGACGACGTGCAGCGCCTGGACCGGCTGATCTCGGACATCTCCGACGCCTCGCGGCTCGACGCCGAGCTCAGCCGCGCCGAGGCCGGTCCGGTCGACGTCGCCCTGATGCTCGCCGCGCTCAAGGACGTGCACGAGGCGACCCAGACGGGGAACGAGGCGCCGCGCCTCAAGCTCGAGGTCGCCAGGGGCCAGAACCTCGTCGTGCCCGGGGTCGAGAGCCGGCTGGTGCAGGTGTTCCGCAACCTCTTGTCGAACGCCGCCTCGTTCAGCCCGCCCAGGGGCGAGATCGCCATGCGGGTGTTCCGCGAGGGCCGCTTCGTGATCGCCACGGTCGAGGACCAGGGGCCGGGCATCCCCGAAGGCAAGCAGCAGGCGATCTTCGACCGCTTCTACAGCGAGCGTCCGGCCGGCGAGAAATTCGGCACCCATTCCGGGCTGGGCCTGAGCATCTCCAAGCAGATCGTCGACGCCCATCTCGGCATCATCCGCGCCGAGAACCGCATCGGCGCGGACGGCCAGGTCGAGGGCGCGCGGTTCATCGTGAAGCTGCCGGTGGATTGACAGGGGACAGATGACAGGGATCAGGTATCAGAAGGCGTCTGATACCTGATCCCTGTCATCTGTCCTCTGAATCACCCTCCCGTCTTCACCAGCGGCGGCCGGTTGTCGGCGCCCTGCGCGGCGACGTGGTTGATGAGCGCGAGCGCGTGCGGGCCGTCCCATTCGGCGTCGCCTTCCAGGCGGCCGATCTCGCGGCCCGCGCGGTCGATCACCAGCGTCGTCGGCAGGCCGCGCCCCGCGAGCGCCCGCAGCACGGCGCCCTTGGGATCCAGGTAGACCGGCAGGGCCTTGAGCCCGTGCTTGTCGAGGAACGGTTCGACGACCCTGGCGCCGGCGCGGTCCTGCGACATGGCCATGACGGCGACGCCCTTGCCCGCGAGCTTGGCGCTCAAGCGCTGCAGCGAGGGCATCTCCTTGATGCAGGGCACGCACCAGGTGGCCCAGAGGTTCAGCACGACGACCTTGCCGCGAAACGCCTCCAGCGTGAGCTCCTTGCCGTCGAGGTCGGTGAAGGCGAGCGGCGGCACCGGCCGGGGCGGCTCGGCCAGCACGAAGTCCTTCATGTCGCCGCCGAGGGGCGGCCGATCGGCGGCCGCGGCGGGCCCGAGCAGCAGGGCGGCCAGGCAGAAGGCGCCAAGACGCGCGACAGACGCCCGGCGATACCGTATAACCCCGTGCAACAAGGCGCACCTACCAACCCATTGACTTTGAACAGGATCGATGACCCTGACCTCTGCCATCAAACCGTCCCGTCGGTCCAATAAAAACCGCGCGACAAGGCCGAGCGGCGGCGGCGCTTCCGCGGCCAGCACGATGTGGGGCGGCCGCTTCTCCGGCGGGCCGTCGGCGGTGATGGAACGCATCAACCCGTCGATCGGCTTCGACAAGAAGATGTACCGGCAGGACATCAGCGGCTCGATCGCGCATGCCGAGATGCTGGCGTCCAAGGGGATCATCCCGCGCGCCGACGCCAAGGCGATCGTCGCGGGCTTGAAGCGCATCGAAGCCGAGATCGACCGGGGCGAGTTCGCGTTCAAGATCGCGCTCGAGGACATCCACCTCAACATCGAGTCGCGGCTGATCGAGCTGATCGGGCCCGCCGGGGGCCGCGTGCACACGGCACGCTCGCGCAACGACCAGGTCGCGACCGACCTGCGCCTGTGGGTGCGCGACGCGATCGACGAGATCGACCAGGCGCTCGAGCGCCTGCAGGCCGTGCTGATTCGGCGCGCCGAGGAGCACGCGGATACGATCCTGCCCGGATTCACGCACCTGCAGCCGGCGCAGCCGGTGACCTTCGGCCATCACCTGCTCGCCTATGTCGAGATGTTCGGGCGCGACCGCGGGCGCTTCGCCGACGCCAGGCGGCGCATGAACGAATCCCCGCTGGGCTCGGCGGCGCTGGCCGGCACGTCCTTCCCGATCGACCGCCACTTGACGGCCAGGGCGCTGGGATTCGACCGGCCTTGCGCCAACTCGCTCGACGGCGTGTCCGACCGCGACTTCGCGGTCGAGTACCTGGCCGCGGCGGCGTTGTGCGCGGTGCACCTGTCGCGGCTGGCGGAAGAAATCGTGCTGTGGTGCTCGGACCAGTTCCGCTTCATCCGGCTCAGCGACGCCTTCACCACCGGCAGTTCGATCATGCCGCAGAAGCGCAACGCCGACGCCGCCGAATTGACCCGCGGCAAGACGGGCCGCATCATCGGCGCGCTGAACGCGCTGCTGGTGGTGCTGAAAGGCCTGCCGCTCACCTTCAACAAGGACATGCAGGAAGACAAGGAGCCGGTGTTCGACGCCACCGACACGCTGGTCGTGTGCCTGGCCGCCGCCGCCGGCATGGTCGCCGACATGGCGGTCGACGCCGGCGCGATGCGCCGCGCCACCGCGGGCGGCTTCATGACCGCGACCGACCTGGCGGACTGGCTGGTGCGCGCGGGCGGGATGCCCTTCCGCCAGGCGCATCACGCTGCCGGGCGCATCGTCAAGCTGGCCGAGGGGCGCGCAGTCGGGCTGGACGACCTGACGCTCGAGGACATGCGCGCGGCCGAGCCGCGCGTCACCGCCGACGTGTTCAAGGTGCTCAAGGTCGAGAGCGCGGTCAGGACGCGCACGAGCTACGGCGGCACCGCGCCGGCCAACGTACGCCGCGCCTGCAAGGCGGCGCGCCGCCGCTTCCTCGGCGGGAACGCGCGCAAGGGGACATGACCCAAGGGAATTCGACGATGAGACGACTGCTGTCATGGATCATGCTGGGACTGCTGCTGGCCGCGCCGCTCGCGGCCTGCGGCAAGAAGGGCGACCCCGAGTCCGATCCGCCGACGCTGAAGCGCACCTACCCGAAGCCGGACAAGACGCTCCCGGGGCCGGCATGAGCACGACCCGATGAGCATCGCCGATCCCCTCGACCTGATCGCCTGGCATGGGGGCGAGGCGCATGTCGAGGGCGTGGCCCTGTCGCGCGTCGCCGCGGCGCACGGCACGCCGACCTACGTCTATTCGCGCGCCCAGCTGATCCGGGCCTATCGCGACCTGGCGCGCGCGCTGGACGGGCTCGACGGCATGATCTGCTACGCCGTCAAGGCGAACGGCAACCTGGCCGTGGTGCGCACGTTCGCCGAGCTCGGCGCCGGCGCCGACGTGGTGTCGGTGGGCGAGATGAAGCGCGCGCTGCAGGCCGGCATCCCGGCCGGGCGCATCGTCTTCGCCGGCGTCGGCAAGACCAGGGACGAGATCGACGCCGCGATCGATGCCGGCATCCACCAGTTCAACGTCGAATCGGAGGACGAGCTCGAGACCCTGTCCGCGGCGGCCGCGGCGCGCGGGACACGGGCCGCCGTGGCGCTGCGCGTCAATCCCGACGTCGACGCCGGCACGCACGAGAAGATCACGACCGGCCGCAAGGAGAACAAGTTCGGCATCGACATCGCCCGCGCGCCGGCGATCGCGGCCCAGGCGGCGCGGCTGCCGGGCCTCGCCTTCACCGGCTTGGCGCTGCATATCGGCTCGCAATTGACGACCATCAAGCCGTACCGCCAGGCCTTTGCCCGGCTGGCCGAGCTGACGCGGGCGTTGCGCGCGGAGGGCATCGCCGTCCAGCGCCTGGACCTGGGCGGCGGCATCGGGATTGCGTATCAGCCGGGACCGGTCATCGATCTTAAGGAATACGCCACGGCCGTGGCCGAAACCGTGGGAAACCTCGGCTGTTCGCTGGTGTTCGAACCGGGGCGGGCGCTGGTCGGCAATGCCGGACTGCTGCTGACGCGCGTGATCCGGGTCAAGCAGGGCGAGGCGCGGCAGTTCCTGGTGGTGGATGCGGCGATGAACGACCTCGTGCGTCCGGCGATGTACGGCGCCTTCCACGCCATCCGGCCGGTGCGCCAGCCCGCCCGCGGCGCCCCGGAGGCACCGGTCGACGTGGTCGGACCGATCTGCGAGAGCAGCGACCTGTTCGCCGCCCAAAGGCCGCTGCCCCCGGTGGTCGCGGACGAGTTACTTGCGATACTCTCCTGCGGTGCTTACGGTTTCGTCATGGCTTCGACCTACAATCTGAGGCCGTTGCCGGCCGAAGTGATGGTCGATGGCGACCGTTTCGCCCTGGTCCGTCCGCGCCAGAGCTACGACGACATGCTTGGCGCCGACCGGCTCCCGGAGTGGATGTCCGCCCCGGGGGTGAGCGCCATCGCGCGCTCGCGCGCCCGCGGCGCGGCCTAGGCGCGTGTTGATCCGCGCGCCAAACATTTGAGTCGGCGGCCGGATCAGCGGCCGCCTGAGGAGCAACCTGCGAGGATCCCCGATTGACCCAGCGGCACGACGCGCCTGAATCCCCCCTGCCCCTGCCGCCCAGCCGCATGGCACTGGCGTGGCTCGCGCTCCTGTGGGAGCGGCTGTGGCCGGCGCTGTGGCCGCTGGTCGGGATCGCCGGCGTGTTCGTCTCGCTGGCGCTGCTCGACGTCATGCCCGACCTGCCGTTCTGGCTGCATGTCGGCGCGATCGTGGTGTTCGCGCTCGCGCTCGGCTGGGCGGTGTGGCGCGCCTTCCGCGCGGTGGCGCCGCCGGACCGGCTGGCGGCGCGCCGCCGGCTCGAGCGCGACAACAGGCTCGACCATCGGCCGCTGGCCGCGCTGCAGGACCAGCTTGCCGCCGGCAAGGCCGACAGCTTCGCCGAGGCGCTGTGGCGCGAGCATCGCCGCCGCCTGCTGGCGTCGCTGCGCCGGCTCAAGGTGGCGCTGCCGAGCCCGGGCACCGCAAGGCGCGATCCGATGGCGATCCGCGCGCTGGTGATCCTGCTCTTGGCCGTGGCGGTCGCCGCGGGCTGGGGCGAGGTGCTGCCGCGCCTGCAGCGCGCGGTCGTGCCGTCGCCCGAGTCCCGCGGTCCTGCCGCCGTGACGGCGATGGAGCTGTGGATCACGCCGCCGGAGTACACCGGCCTCGCGCCCATCTTCGTCCGCGCCAACGACCAGAGGCCGGCGCCGAAGGCCGAAGCGGAGCAGCCGCCGGGCTTGAGCGTGCCGGCCAACAGCAAGCTCCTGGCCCAGCTGCACGGCCGGCTGGGCGAGCCGCGCCTCGTCATCGGCAAATCCGAGCAGAAGTTCACCGAGGTCGACCCGGTCACGCACCGCATCGAGACCGTGCTGACCGAGAGCGGCAGGTTGTCCGTCAGCGCCGGAAGGCGCGAATTCGGCGCCTGGAGCCTGGTGGTCGTGCCGGACAAGCCGCCGACGGTCGAGTTCCCGGCGCCGCCGCAGCGCACGCCGCGCTCGGCCATGCGCCTGGAATACGAGGCCAAGGACGACTACGGCGTCGCCTCGGTCAAGGCCGTGATCCGGCTGATGGGCGAGGACGACACGCCGCTGGCGCGCGAGGAGCCGATCGAACTCGAACTGCCGCTGCCGGGCCTGCGCCTGAAGACGGCGAAGGCGGCGAGCTTCCACGACCTGACCGCGCATGTCTGGGCCGGCCTCAAGGTGCAGATGAAGCTCGTTGCCACCGACGAGATCGGCCAGGTCGGCGAGAGCGCGCCCTTGGTGACCGTGCTGCCCGAGCGCATCTTCAACCATCCCGTGGCGCGCATGATCGTCGAGCAGCGCCGGGCGCTGTCGCTCAACCCCGACAAGCGGCGCGAGGTCGCGGCCATCCTGCTGGGCCTGGCGCAGCGGCCGAGCCACTTCTACGACGACGTGGTCGTGTTCCTGGCGCTGAAGACGGCGCAGGCGCGGCTGATGCGCGACCGCACGCAGGAAGCCACGCGCTCGGTGCAGGAGCTCTTGTGGGACACGGCGCTCCGGATCGAGGACGGCAAGCTGTCGCTCGCCGAGCGCGACTTGCGCGACGCCGAGCGGCGACTGATGGAGGCGCTCAACAAGAATGCGCCGGACCCGGAGATCGAGAAGCTGATCAACGAGCTGCAGCAGGCGCTGAACCAGTACCTGGAGGCGATGGCCGAGCAGCTGCGACGGCAGATGGAACAGGGCATGCAGCCGCAGCCGATGGACCCGAATGCGCGCATCCTCGACAGCCGTGACCTGCAGCGCATGATCGAGCAGGCGCGCGAGATGGCGCGCCAGGGCAACCGCGACGCCGCCAAGCAGATGCTGTCGCAGCTGCGCGAGATGCTGGAGAACCTGCGCGCCGGCGCCATGCAGCAGATGAACCAGCGCGGCCAGCAGGCGATGCAGATGATGAACGGGCTGCAGGACCTGATCAAACGCCAGCGCGAGCTCCTGGACCAGACCTTCCGCGACGCGCAGCGCCAGGGCCGCCTGCCGCAGAACCAGCAGGGCCAGCGCGGCCAGCAGCGCCAGCGCGGCCAGCAGGGGCAGCAGGGCCAGGAAGGACAGGAAGGCCAGGAGGGTCAGCAGGGCCAGATGGGCCGCAATGGCGCCCAGCGCCAGGGCCAGCTGCGCGGCGACCTGGGCGAGTTCCTGCGCAAGCTGGACGAGATGATGGGCGGCATCCCGCGCCCGTTCGGCCGCGCCGACCGCGCCATGCGCGACGCGCAGCAGTCGCTCGAGCAGGGCGAGCCGGGCGACGCGGTCGGGCACCAGAACCAGGCGCTCGACCAGTTGCAGGAGGCCGCGCGCTCGATGATGGAGCAGATGATGCAGCAGTTCGGCATGCAGCCGGGCGAGGGCGACAGCAACATGCCGCCGCAGAGCATGGGCCCGATGCAGCCGCGCCCGAACCAGGGCCGCGACCCGTTCGGCCGCCCGATGAACAATTTCGGCGGCATGGACACGGGCGACGTCGAGATCCCGGCGCAGTCCGACCTGCAGCGCGCGCGCGAGATCCTCGACGAGTTGCGCAAGCGCCGCAGCGAACCCGAGCGCCCCGCGCTCGAACGCGACTACATCGACCGGCTGCTCAGAAGGTTCTGACGCAAGGCTCCTCTCCCGCGCTGCGCGCGGGCGAGGCTCACCCCTTCTCCGGCTCGGTCGCCTTGAAGGTGCCGGCCTGGCCGGCTTCGACGATGCCGCGGCGGATGGCGCGCGTGCGGATGAACCAGCTCTCGAGCTTCTCGCCCTCGCCCCAGCGGATCGCGCGCTGCAGCGCCGCCAGGTCCTCGCTGAAGCGGCCGAGCATCTCGAGCACCGCCTCGCGGTTGTTGAGGAACACGTCGCGCCACATCACCGGGTCCGAGGCGGCGATGCGCGTGAAGTCGCGGAAGCCGCCGGCGGAGAACTTGATCACCTCGTTGCGCTCGACCAGGCGGCCGTCCTCCACCGCCTCGCGCCGGAGATGGTCCTCGAGGTCGGTGACGGTGCCGACGATGGTATAGGCGATCAGGTGCGGCAGGTGCGAGGTGATCGCCAGCACCCGGTCGTGATGCGCCGGGTCCATGGCCTCGACCCGGCTGCCCATCGCCTGCCAGAACCGCGTCAGGCGCTCGACCGCGTCGCGGTCGGTGCCGGGCGGCGGCGTCAGGATGCACCAGCGCCCCTCGAACAGGTCGGCGAAGCCGGATTCGGGCCCGGAATGCTCCGTGCCGGCGACGGGATGCCCGGGCACGAAATGCACGCCCTCGGGCACGTGCGGGCCGACGTCGCGCACCACCGCCTGCTTGACCGAGCCGACGTCGGTGATCGTGGCCCCGGCTTTCAGCGCCGGCGCGATCGCGGCGGCGAGATCGGCATTGGCGCCGATCGGCGCGCACAGCACGACGAGATCGGCGTCGCGGACGGCGTCGGCAATCCTGTCATGCACGCTGTCGCAGATCTTCAATGACCGCGCCTTGTCGCGCGTGGAGGCCGAACGCGTCCAGCATGCGACGTGCCGGGCCAGCTTGCCGCGCCTGATGGCGCGCGCCATCGACGAGCCGATCAGGCCGATGCCGATCAGCGCGACGCGGCCGTAGACCGGCGCTTGCGTTTCGCGCCTGCCCGTCATGGCGCCTTGCCCGCCATGAAATCGGCCAGCGCCTCGGCCGTGGCGCGCGTCTCGTCCTCGGTGCCGACGGTGATGCGCAGCGCGTCGGGCAGGCCGTAGGCGCCCATCCTGCGCGGGATGATGCCGCGCCGCGCGAGGAAATTGTTGGCGGCATCGGCGTTGCGGTCGGCCCCGCGGTCGGTCGGGAAGCGCACGAGGAGGAAATTGGCGACCGACGGCAGCACGGCCAGACCCGCGGCCGCGAGCCGTTCGGCGAGCCACGCGCGCCAGATGTCGTTGTGGGTGCGCGCGCGGTCGGTGAAGGCCACGTCGTCGAGCGCCGCCAGCGCGGCGGCCTGGGCGGCGGCGTTGACGTTGAACGGGCTGCGCATGCGGTTCAGCACGTCGGCCACGTTCGCCGGGCAGTAGGCCCAGCCGACGCGCAGGCCTGCCAGGCCGTGGATCTTCGAGAAGGTGCGCGTCATCACCACATCGTCGCGCGCGTCGACCAGCTCGATGCCCGGGGAGTAGTCGTTGCGCTGGACGTATTCGGCATAGGCGGCGTCGATCACCAGCAGGGTCGAGCGCGGCAGGCCGTCGGCCAGCCGCGTGACCTCGTCGCGCGTCAGCACGCTGCCGGTCGGGTTGTTCGGATTGGCGAGGAAGACGATGCGCGTCTTCGGGCCCGCGCGCTTCAGCATCGCGTCGACGTCGGCACGGAAATCGCGCTCGGGCACCGGGACCGGCGTGGCGCCGTTGGCCTTGGCCGCGATCGGGTACATGAGGAAGCCGTACTGGCTGTACATCACCTCGTCGCCCGGCCCGGCATAGGCGTGCACGAGCAGCGACAGCAGCTCGTCCGAGCCGCTGCCGCAGACGATGCGGTCCTTGTCGAGCCCGTAATGACGTGCCAGCGCCGCGCGCAGCGCCGTCGATCCGCCCTCGGGATAGCGATGGATGTGGTCGGCGGCGGCGCGATAGGCGGCGGCGGCGCGCGGGCTCGGCCCCAGCGGGTTCTCGTTGGCCGACAGCACCGCGCGCACCTGGACGCCGGGCACGTCGTGCGAGCCCGGGACATAGGCGGCGATGTCGAGGATTCCGGGACGCGGCGTCGGGGCCATTTCGTTCGCCTTCGCTAAGGTGTGTCGTCGGACGGTCGCGCTCAGGCCGGCGCGAGCGGCTCGGCGTAGGCGCCGATCACGGTCACCCGCGTGATCGGCCGCGCCTCGGCGCCGAGGCCCGCCAGGCGCGCGTCGTCGGCCGCCACGAACTGCTCGATCTCGACCAGCGCCAGGCGCGATTCCTCGTCGCCGGGCATCGCGGCACCCAGGATCAGGCTGGGCTGCAGCCCGGAGCGCGTCAACACCTCGCCGAGCCGCGCGCGGCTCATGTCGCCCCTGGTCTCGATCACCACGAGCGATCGGTCCTTGCCCGTCGGCTCGGGCTCGACCCGCGCCAGCACCAGCGCGCCGGGTTTCTCGCCGCGGGCGTTGCCGGCGGCGACAAAGGGCAGCCGCGCGACCACCCGCGGCTGGCCGTTGTCGCGGCCCGCGGCCGCGAGGGCGCGCCACCAGGGCTCGGCCTCGTCCTCGCGCGGCAGGGGCAGCACGCCGACCAGCGCCTCGCCATCGGACACGGCGCGCACGACCTGCGCCGGCGTGGCGAGCTCCTGGATCGTGCTGTGGCTGCCGAAATGGTCGCGCGCCAGGTCCCACACGCCCGGATTGCCGGCGCCGTCGGCGACCGCGACGGTGAGCTTGCCCTGCACGCCGAGCATGGCCGCCATCATCTCGCGCCACATGCGCGCGACCGCCGCGCCGGGCAGCGCGCCCTGGTGGCGCTGCATCAGCCGCCGGAGGAGCTGCGCCTCGCGCGCCGGGCGGAAGGCGGGGCCGTCGCCCTTGACCCTGCGGATGCGCTGCGCCAGCTCGGCGCGGCGCATCATGAGGTCGTGCATCGCGTCGTCGATGCGATCGATCTCGCGCCGCAGCTCCTCGAGGCTTTCCTGGGGTCGGCTCATCGCCCGGCGGCCCTTGCTTCCCGGCTGGGTCCCTTGTCCAAAAAGGCGCATAGGTGTAGTCGCAGATGCCGTCAAAGGCAAAGAAAACATTGACCAAATCGGCGTTTGCGCCCTAGCTATCTCGCCTTGCGCCCACGAGGGCGAACCGGAGTCCGCGCCATACTGATGACCGCCGTGCTGAAAATGCCCGCGCCCGCGCGCGCCAACCTGCCCGGACACCGCGTCGTGCTGGGCACGGAGCAGAAGCTGCGGCTGGATTGCGGCATCGACTTCGGCCCGTTCGCGCTCGCGTACCAGACCTATGGCACGCTCAACGCCCGGCGCTCGAACGCGGTGCTGGTCTGCCACGCGCTGACCGGCGACCAGTTCGTCGCCGAGGAACATCCGGTCACGGGCAAGCCGGGCTGGTGGAGCACCATGGTCGGCCCTGGCAAGCCGCTCGACACCGAGCGCTACTTCGTCGTCTGCGCCAACGTGCTGGGCGGCTGCATGGGCACTGCCGGGCCGATGGAGACCAACCCGGCCAGCGGCAAGCCCTACGGGCTCGACTTCCCGGTCATCACCGTCGCCGACATGGTGCGCTCGCAGAAGATGCTGATCGACCACCTGGGCATCGAGCGGCTGTTCTGCGTCACCGGCGGCTCGATGGGCGGCATGCAGGCGCTGCAATGGGCGGCGATGTTTCCCGAGCGCGTGTTCGCCGCGGTGCCGATCGCCACGGCCGCGCGCCACTCGGCGCAGAACATCGCCTTCCACGAGGTCGGGCGGCAGGCGATCGTCGCCGATCCCGACTGGTGCGGCGGCGACTACCTGAGCCAGGGCAAGCGGCCGCAGCGCGGGCTCGCGGTCGCGCGCATGGCGGCGCACATCACCTACCTGTCCGAGGCGGCGTTGCACCGCAAGTTCGGCCGCTCGCTGCAGGATCGCCAGGCGGTGACCTACGGCTTCGACGCCGACTTCCAGGTCGAGTCCTACCTGCGCTACCAGGGTTCGACCTTCGTCGACCGGTTCGACGCCAACTCCTATCTCTACATCACGCGCGCGATGGACTATTTCGACCTGGCGGCCGAGTACGGCGGCGTGCTGTCGCGCGCCTTCACGGGCACCAAGGTGCGCTTCTGCCTGGTGTCGTTCACCAGCGACTGGCTGTTCCCGACCCGGGAGAACCGCGCGATCGTGCACGCGCTCAACGCCGCCATGGCCAATGTCAGCTTCGTCGAGATCGAAACCGACAAGGGCCACGACGCCTTCCTTCTGGACGAGCCCGAGCTCGACAAGGTGCTGAAGGGCTTCCTCGCCGGCTGCGCCGAGCACGCGGGCCTGGACCGGTAGGACCCATGCCGCTCGACCGCCCCGGGCGCGCCGTGCAGGCGCCGATGCGCGTCGACCTGCAGGTCATCGCCGACATGATCCAGCCGGGCTCGCGCGTGCTCGACATCGGCTGCGGCGACGGGGCGCTGCTCGAGTACCTGGTGCATTTCAAGCAGGTCGACGGCCGCGGCATCGAGCTGAGCCAGGCCGGCGTGAACGCCTGCGTCAGCCACGGCCTGCCGGTGATCCAGGGCGACGCCGACACCGACCTCAAGGACTACCCGTCCGACGCGTTCGACTACGCCGTGCTCAGCCAGACGCTGCAGGCGACGCGCGACCCGCGCCGCGTGCTGCAGCAGCTGGTGCGCATCGGCAAGCGCGCCATCGTCTCGTTCCCCAACTTCGGCTGCTGGAAGGTGCGCCTGCACCTGTCGCGCTTCGGTCGCATGCCGGTGACCGCCGCGCTGCCCGAGAAGTGGTACAACACGCCGAACATCCATCTCTGCACCATCCTCGACTTCGTCGAGCTGTGCCAGGAGATCGGCATCTACATCGAGCGCGGCATCGCCTTCGCCGCCGGCGGCAAGAGCTGGCCGATCCGCTCGAAGCGCATCGCCAACCTGATGGGCGAGCAGGGGCTGTTCCTGCTGCGAAGAAGGTAGGACGCCTCAGCCCGCCCCGGGACCGGCGTGGCCGCGCGTGCCGCCGGGCAGTCTCGTGCTGTCCTGCAGCTCGGCCGCCACGCTCAGGTATTTCAAGAGGTCGCCGAGCGTGAGCACGCCCACGAGGCGCTCGCTGTCGACGACGTAGAGCCGCCCGTGGCCGGTGCGCTGCATCTGCGCCAGCGCCTCCGCCGCGCCGGCATGGAGCGCGATGGTGTTGCCCGGCTCGGCCGGGACCATGATGTCGCCGACGAGACGCCGTTGCCGTTCCTCCGGCGTCAGCGCCTTCACCTCCTCCACGCCGACATGCCCGATGAAGCGGCCGTTCTCCACCACCGGCACCCGCTTCAGCGAGCGCCCGAGCAGGTAGTCCTCGACCAGCTCGGCCGCGCTCGCCGTCGGCTGGACGACGATCGGCTCGTCGCGCATCAGGCGGCGGATGGGGATGCCGGCCAGCATGTGGTGCATGCGCAGGCGCTGGTACGAAGCCGCCGCCGTGGCGCGGATGAACAGGCCGATCAGCAGCCACCACACGCCGCCGAGGAGATTGCCGCGCAAGGCCGCGAGCAGGCCCAGCAGCAT
Organism: uncultured Rhodospirillaceae bacterium; assembly: GCA_964557415.1. Classification (GTDB taxonomy): domain Bacteria; phylum Pseudomonadota; class Alphaproteobacteria; order JAEULC01; family JAEULC01; genus JAEULC01. Next base: position 25,421 of record CAZLBB010000041.1, on the reverse strand, counting down.
GAGGCCGAGGCCGAAGGCGCCGCCCACCATGCTGGCGATCCGCGTGGCCCAGTCGACATCGCCGCGCCAGGCCCACAGCGCGGCGCGCAGCACGCGCCCACCGTCGAGCGGGAAGGCCGGCAGCAGGTTGAAGACGGCCAGCAGCACGTTGATCGCGGACAGATAGCCGAGCACCGTCACGACCGGCTCGGCCACGTCGGCCGCGACCAGCAGCAGGCCGAGCAGGTGGAACAGCACGGCAAGGGCGACGCTCATCGCGGGACCGGCGATCGCCATCAGGAACTCGACCCGCGGCGTGGCCGGCTCCTCGTGCAGCTCGGCGGCGCCGCCGAAGGCGAACAGCGTGATGCCGTGGATGTCCATGCCGAGGTGCCGCCCGACCACGGAATGCGCGAGCTCGTGCAGGACGATGGAGGCGAACAGGCCGGCGGCGCCGACGATCCCCATCCAGACATAGGTCGCGGCCGGCAGGTCGGCATAGGCGGCCGGGAAATACCCGACGCTCAGCGTCCAGACGATCAGCGCGACGACGATGAGCCAGGTGAGGTCGAAGCGGATCTCGAACCCGAGCAGCCTGACGAGGGGAATGCGCCGTTGGAACATGCGCGTACGCTCCGCTGTTGCGGCGCGAGCGGCATGCGGCGATGCCACGCCGGCGCCATGGGTCGATGCCGGGGGGGGACCGCCGGCGCGCCTTTTCGTCTAGTCCCGTTCCTTGAACGACCGCGCCGCCCCGCGCGCGACGGGCTCGGGCAGCGGCACGAGCACGCGGCGCCGGACCGGGCGCTCGACCGAGGCGGCGTAGATCTGCTTGCCGGCCTCGATCAGCACGGCCCCGGCGAAGGTGGGGAACCAGCGCGCGCCGACGTTCTCGAACGCCTGGGCCGAGGACCACAGCATGCGCGAGCGGATCGGCGGGATGAACAGCGCGCCCGAGGTCTGCAGCGGCACGAACAGATTGTCCTTGAGCAGCCGGGAGAGCTGGCCGGCGCTGTACGGATGGCCGTGGCCGAACGGCGTGCGGTCGAGCCGCGCCCAGATGCCGCGCCGGTTGGGCACGACCACGAGCAGCCGCCCGCCGCCCGCCAGCACGCGCCAGATCTCGCGCAGCATGGGCCGCAAGTGCTCGCTGTGCTCCAGCGCATGCACCAGCAGCACGCGGTCGACCGACTGGTCGGGCAAAGGCAGGTCGGTGTCGTCGGCCAGCGCCACGGCGTTGGCGCCCTCGGGCGGCCAGTGCATCACGCCCTGGCTCGCCGGCATCAGCGCGATCACGCGCTGCGCCTCGTCGCGGAAGGGGCCGAGGAACGGCGTGGCGTAGCCGAGGCCCAGCACCGTCTCGCCGCGCAGGTTCGGCCACATCTGGCGCACGCGGCGCCTGAGCACCCGCCGCGCCATCTGGCCGAGGCCGGAAGAGTAGAAGGCGTGCAGGTCGACAACGTCGCTGGTCATGATTAAATAGATTAACGCACCGCTTGGTTAATTCAAACTTTCATGCACCCCGACGGTTCCGCCATGCTCGAGATCGTGCAAATCCCCGTCCTCAAGGACAACTACGTCTACCTGCTGCGCGAGCCCGCGTCCGGCGCGGTCGGCGTGGTCGACCCGGCCGTGGCCGAGCCGGTCGAGGCCGAACTCGAGCGCCGGCGCTGGCGTCTGACGCATGTCCTCAACACGCATCACCACGGCGACCATGTCGGCGGCAACCAGCGCCTGAAGGCGCGCTACGAGGCGACCATCGTCGGCCCGCGCGCCGACCGCGCGCGCATCCCCGGCATCGACGTCGAGGTCGGCGAGGGCGACGAATACCGCTTCGGCGAGGCTCCGGCGCGCGTGTTCGACATCCCCGGCCATACGCGCGGCCACATCGCCTACTGGTTCGCCGAAAGCAAGGCGCTGTTCTGCGGCGACACGATTTTCTCGCTCGGCTGCGGCCGCGTGTTCGAGGGCACGCCGCAGCAGATGTGGGGCTCGCTCTCGAAGCTGCGCGGCCTGCCCGACGACACGCGCGTCTACTGCGCGCACGAATACACCGAATCCAACGCCCGCTTCGCGCGCACGGTCGACCCCGACAATACCGATCTCCTCCGGCGCATCGACGAGGTCGAGCGCCTGCGCGCCGCCGGGCGACCGACCGTGCCGTCGCTCATGGGCGAGGAGCGCCGCGCCAACCCGTTCCTGCGCGCCGACCAGCCGTCCGTCGCGGCCGCCGTCGGCCTTCCGGCAAACGACCCGGTCGCCGTGTTCGCTGAGGTCAGGCGGCGCAAGGACGTGTTCTAGGCAATCACTCCCGGGGGACAAGCCAGACTATGAAGCTCCACTACTCGCCGACCTCGCCGTACGTGCGCAAGGTGATGATCGTCGCGCTGGAATCGGGCCAGGCCGGCAGGCTCGAGAAGGCCGCCGTCAACATGGCCGATCCCAACGCGGCCTATACCAAGGACAACCCGCTCGCCAAGGTGCCGGCGCTGGTCACCGACGACGGGCTCGCGCTGTTCGACTCGCCGGTGATCTGCGAGTACCTCGACGCCCAGCACACGGGCACGAAGCTGTTCCCGCCGCCGGGCCCGGCGCGCTGGAAGGCGCTGCGGTTCCAGGCGCTGGCCGACGGGCTTCTGGATGCGGCGCTGCTGCGCCGCTACGAGACGCAGCGGCCGCAGAACCTGCAGTCGCAGGAATGGGCCGACAAGCAGAAGCTGAAGATGACGCGCGCGCTCGACGTGCTCGAGGCCGAGGCGGCCGACCTCGAGGGGCCGCTGACGATCGGCTCGATCACGGTCGGCTGCGCGCTCGGCTATCTCGACCTGCGCTTCGCCGCCGAGCGCTGGCGCCAGGGCCGGCCCAGGCTCGCCGCCTGGTACGAGAAGACCGCGCAGCGGAAGTCGTTCCTCGAGACGGTGCCGCGGGACCCGGCGTGAGGGTCGGCGTCGCCGAGATCATCCGGCGGCTCGATCTGAAGCCGCATCCGGAGGGCGGGCACTACCGCGAGACCCATCGCCATCGCCCGCCGGGCGGCGGACGCGGCGCGGTCACCTCGATCTACTACCTGCTGGCGGAAGGCGAGGAGTCGGCCTGGCACCGGGTGACCGACGCCGACGAGATCTGGCATTTCCACGCCGGCGCGCCGCTCTTGCTGTCGATCGCCGCGCCGCGCGCGCTGGCGCAGGTGGTCCGGCTTGGCGGCGATGTCGTCGCCGGCGAGGCGCCGCACGCCGTGGTACCCGCCGGCCACTGGCAGTCGGCGCGCTCGACCGGCGCCTGGACGCTGGTCGGCTGCGTCGTCGCCCCGGCCTTCGACTTCGCCGGCTTCGAGCTGGCGCCGAAAGGCTTCGTGCCGGGGCAGCGATAGGTGCAGCCGCGCCTCAGCCGTCGAGACTCCAGCGCTTCACGACGAAGCGCTCGAACGCGTCCGTCCGGACCTCGACGCCCAGGCCCGGCCCGGTCGGCACCGCCACGGCGCCGTCGGCGTCGAGCGACGGCTCGGGCAGCGCGGTGCGCAGGTCGTTGGGCGAGCGGTCCATCTCGAAGATCGGGCATTGGGCGCGGCCGTACCAGCGCGCCGGCCGCAACACCGCGGCGAATTGCAGCGAGGCGTAGAGGTTGATCGCCGTGCCCCAGACATGCGGCGCCAGCGCGACGCCGAGCCCGCCGGCGAGGCCGGCGATCCTGAGCGCCTCGGTGAAGCCGCCGCAGATCGCGAGGTCCGGCTGGACCACGGCCGGCCGGCCCTCGGTGATGAAGCGCCCGAAGGCTTCCACGCCGGCGAGCACCTCTCCGCCCGCGAGCGGGATACCCGCATGCTCGGAGAGAAGGCGGTAGCCCGCGTTGTCCTCGGGCGCCACCGGCTCCTCCAGCCAGGCAAGCCCGGCCTCGCGCACCGAAGCCGCGACGGCGAGCGCGGCGGGCGCGCGGTAGCCCTGGTTGAGGTCGGCCATCAGCAGGCGATCCGGCCCGAGGTGCCGGCGCGCGCCCCTTGCCGCCGCGCCGTCGGTCGCCGGCGTATGGCCCATGCGCAGCTTCACCGCGCGGAACCCGGACTCGAGGTACGACTCGATCTCCCGGTCGAACCCCGCATACGGATCGGCGCCCGGGCGCAGGAACGGGCCGGAGGCGTAGGCCGGCAGCTTCTCCTGCACCATGCCGCCCAGCAGCGCGGCGATCGGCACGCCTTCGGCCCGCGCGCGCAGATCCCACGCCGCCATGTCGATGGCGCTCAAGCCGGCGACGCCGGCGCCGCGATCGCCGAAGCCGAGCGCGGAGCGGAGGCGCTCGTAGAGAGGGGCGTAGCGCCCGAGCTCGGCGCCCAGCAGCAGCGGCGCCAGCAGGTCGGTGATCGCGTGCCCGGCCTGGCCGGGGGCGAACCAGGCCTCGCCCCAGCCGGCGAGCGAACCGGCCCGCATCCGCACCAGCAGCGCATCGCGCCGGTCGAAGAACCCCAGCGAATTGCCCTGCGGCCGCGGCATCGGCGCCGAAACGAGATAGAGGTCGAGACCGTCGACGCGCATCGCCCTATGCCCGCTCGATCAGCACCGCGCGGAAATCGTTCACGTTGGTGCGCGTCGGGCCGGTCGTGACGAGGTCGCCGATGCCGGCGAAGAAGCCATAGCCGTCGTTGTCCTCGAGCATGGCGCGGGCGTTGAGGCCCTTGGCGCGCGCGCGGGCGATGCTGTCGGGAGTCAGGATCGCGCCGGCATTTTCCTCGGTGCCGTCGACGCCGTCGGTGTCGCCGGCGAGGGCGTGGATGCCTGCGTCGCCGTCGAGCGCCACCGCGAGGCCGAGCAGGAACTCGACATTGCGCCCGCCCCTGCCCTTGCCGCGCACCGTCACGGTCGTCTCGCCGCCCGAGAGCAGCACCGCGGGCGCCGGCGCTGGCTGACCGTGGCGCCGCACCTGGCGCGCTATCCCCGCATGCACCGTGGCGACATGCCGCGCCTCGCCCTCGATCGCGTCGCCCAGGATCACGGCCGCATAGCCGGCGTGGCGCGCGACCGCGGCGGCAGCCTCGAGCGAGGCCTGCGGCGCCGCGATCATGCGAACCTCGTGGTCGCGGAAGACCGGGTCGCCCGGCTTCGGCGTCTCGTCCTGCCCCTGGGCGAGATGGCGCTGGGCCGCCGGCGGGGGCGCGATGCGATAGCGCTTGATGATCGCCTGCGCCTCGGCCACGGTCGAGGGATCGGGCACGGTCGGGCCCGAGCCGATCACCGCCGGGTCGTCGCCCGGCACGTCGGAGATCAGCAGCGTGACCACGCGCGCCGGCGCCGCCGCCGCCGCGAGCCGTCCGCCCTTGATCGCCGAGAGATGCTTCCTGACGCAGTTCATCTCGCCGATATTGGCGCCCGAGGTCAGCAGCGCCTTGTTGACCGCCTGCTTGTCGGCGAGCGTCAGGCCCGGCGCCGGCAGGGGCAGCAGCGCCGAGGCGCCGCCCGACATCAGGCAGACGACGAGGTCGTCGCGCGCGAGTCCCCGGACTGTCTCGAGCATGCGCCTGGCCGCCTTCTCGCCGTTGGCGTCGGGCACGGGGTGCGCCGCCTCGATGATCTCGATCTGCTTGCACGGCACGGCATAGCCGTAGCGCGTGACCACGAGGCCGGAGAGCGGTCCCTTCCACGCGGCTTCCAGCGCGGCGGCCATCGCCGCCGAGGCCTTGCCCGCGCCCACCACGATCGTGCGCCCCTTGGGCGGCGGCGGCAGGAAGCGCGCCAGCACGCGTTCGGGCTGCGCCGCGGCCACGGCGGCGTCGAACATCGCGCGCAGCAGGGCGCGGGGATCGCCGGCCATCGCGGGTCGGTTCACGAGACGCGCTGGAGCGTCGCCCCGCCGCGATAGGGTTGGAACCAGCCGAGCGTCGCCTTGGTATCGGTGGCGGAGTTGTATTCCGCGCCGACCCAGCCGGCGTAGCCGATGCGGTCGATATGGCCGAAGATGAAGGGGAAGTTGACCTCGCCCGTGCCCGGCTCGCGCCGTCCCGGCGTGTCGGCGATCTGGATGTGGCCGATGCGCTTCAGGTGCCGCTCCATGGTCGGCGCCAGGTTGCCCTCCATGATCTGCATGTGGAACACGTCGTATTGCAGGTAGAGGTTCGGCACCTTGGCCTCGTCCATGATGCGGATCGCCTGCTTCGACTTGACCAGGAAGTAGTTCGGCACCGAGACGCGGTTCAGGGGCTCGATCAGGATGTCGATGCCGACCTTGGCGGCCTCGCGGCCGGCATGGCGCAGGTTCTCGACGAAGACGCGGGTCAGGTCCTCCTCGGTGGCGCCCTGCGGCCAGATGCCGGCCATGACGTGGATCTTCTTGCAGCCGACCGCGCGCGCGTAGTCGATCGCCTGGGTGACCTGGTCGCGGAACTCGGCCTGGCGCCCGGCCAGGATGCCCAGGCCCCGCTCGCCCTTCTCGAAGTCCCCGGGCGGCGTGTTGTGCAGGATCACCGGCAGCCGGCATTCGCGCGCCGCCGCGGCCACATCGCGCGGGTCGAAGGCGTAGGGGAACTGGTACTCGACCGCGCCGAAGCCCGAGGCCGCCACCGCGGCGAAGCGCTCGAGGAACTTCATCTCGCCGTACATGGTCGAGATATTGGCCGCGAAGCGTGGCATGGCGATCGTCCCTTTCCCGCTGTCAGCCCTTGAACGTCTTGACCAGAGCGGTCGTGGCGTTGACCAGGATACCCGCGTCGCTGCCCACCGCCACGAAATTCGCGCCCTCGGCGATGAAGCCCTTGGCGTCGTCCTGGTTGGGCGTGAGGATGCCGGCGGCCTTGCCGGCCTTGCGGATGCGCCGGATCGCGTCGTCGATCGTCTTGCGCACCTCGGGATGGCGCGTGTCGCCGAGATAGCCCATCGAGGCCGAGAGGTCGGCCGGGCCGATGAAGATGCCGTCGAGCCCGTCGACCTTGCCCATTGCCTCGATGCGCGCGAGCGCGTCGGCGGTCTCGGCCTGGACCAGCACGCAGATCTCGTTCTCGGCCTTCTTGAAATAGTCGCCGACGCGGCCGAAGCGCGTGGCGCGCGAATTGGTGGCGACGCCGCGCACGCCCTTGGGCGGATAGCGCACGGCGGCGACGGCGCGCGCCGCCTCGTCCTCGTTCTGCACGAAGGGCACCAGGACCGACGTGACGCCGACGTCGAGCAGCCGCTTGATCATGACCGGATCGTTCCACGCGACGCGCACGACGGGCGTCGCCGTGCCGGCCTGGCAGGCCTGCAGCAGCTGCATGACCTGGTAGGGATCGTTCGGCGCGTGCTCGGTGTCGATCAGGATCCAGTCGAAGCCCGCGTCGCCCAGGATCTCGGCCCCGATCGGGCTCGCCAGGCTGCACCACAGGCCGATCTGCGTGCGGCCGGCAGCAAGCGCGCGCTTGAAGGTGTTGGGCTTCAGTTCCATGCGGGCGCTTTCCTCGTGCGGGTTGCGAATTGGTAGGCGAGGCCGATGCCCGCCATCGCGTAGCCGACCAGATCCGTGACCACGCCCGGATCGACCATCAGGAAGGCGGCGGCGATCAGCCAGCCCTGCTCCCACAGCGCCAGGCGGCGCAGCAGGTAGCCGTGCAGCCCGCCGGCCAGGATGGTGACGCCGAGCGTGGCCGAGACGGTCGCCGTGACGGTCTGCTGCCAATCGCCGATCATCAGGATCGCCGGCTGGTAGACGAAGGCGAACGGCACCAGGAACCCGGCCACGCCGACGCGCATGGCCGCCCAGCCGCTGGCCCACAGGTCGGCCTTGGCCAGGCTGGCGGCGGCATAGACCGCGAGCGCCACCGGCGGCGTGATCGCCGAGAGGATGGCGAAGTAGAAGGCGAACATGTGCGCCGCCGGGATCGGCGCGCCGAGCTTGGCGACGGCCGGCACCAGCAGCGAGGTCATCACGATATATGCCGGCGTCGTCGGCATGCCCATGCCGAGCACGATGCCGGCGAAGGCCGTCAGCACCAGCGCCAGGAACAGGCTGTTCTGCGCCAGCGCGATGACGAACTGCGTGAAGACGATGCCGAGGCCGGTTAGCGTGATGCAGCCGATCACGATGCCGGCGCAGGCACAGGCGAGCGCCACCGACAGCGCGTTGCGCGCGCCGTCGACCAGCGCCTCGATCACGTTGCGCAGGCTGACGACCCCGCGCGTGTTGGCGCGCAGCGCCGCGACCGGGAAACAGGCCGCCGTGCCCGCCAGCGCGCAGTACGGCGCGCTGTAGCCGGAATACATGCCGCCGAGGATCACCAGGATGGGGATGAACAGGTGCCCACGCTCGCGGAACACCCGGCCGAGGCGCGGCAGGTCCGCGCGCGGCAATCCGACCAGGCCCTGGCGCTTGGCCTCGAAATGCACGGCAGCGAAGCAGGCGACGTAGTAGAGAAAGGCCGGGATCAGCGCCCAGAGCGTGACCTGGACGTAGGAGACCTGCAGGAACTCCGCCATCACGAAGGCGGCCGCGCCCATGATCGGCGGCATGATCTGCCCGCCGGTCGAGGCGACCGACTCCACCGCCGCGGCGAAATGCGGCTTGAAGCCGCTGCGCTTCATCAAAGGGATGGTGATCGGCCCGTCCACCATCACGTTGGCCACGGCGCTGCCCGAGATCGTGCCGAACAGCGAGGAGCTGACCACCGCCACCTTGCCGGGCCCGCCCGCGGTATGGCCGGTCAGCGCCAGGGCGAAGTCCATGAACAGCTGGCCGGTGCCGGTGCGCTCCATGAAGCTGCCGAACAGGACGAAGATCATGACGAAGGTCGCCGAGACGCCGAGCGTGGGCCCGAAGATGCCCTCGGTCGTCATGTAGAGCTGGTCGAGCAGCCGCTCGGGCTCGACCTGCGACACGGCCAGCGCCCAGACCAGGAACACGACGGCCGTGATGGGCAGCGCCAGGCCGATGACGCGCCGGGTGCCCTCGAGCACGAGGATCGTGAGCAGCGTGCCGAGCACGATGTCCGCCGTGCGCAGGTCGTCGACGTAGTAGATGCGGTTGACGACGTAGGAGTAGTTGACGAACAGGTAGAGGATCGCCGTGGCCGACAGCGCCAGCAGCGCGTAATCCCACCAGGCCGGCGCGCGGCCGTCGGCGGCGCCATCGGCGCGGTACCACAGGAACACCAGCGTCATCGCGAACAACAGGTGCGTGCCGCGGAACAGCATCGCCTCCGGCACGCCGGTCGCAATGGCCCAGACGTGATAGAGCGCCATCACGACCGCGATCGTTCCGGCAACCGCGCGCACGAGTCCGGCATGGGTCATCTCGACCCGGAAAGATGTGCTGGTCATGACGGGACGGAGACGGGCGGGCGGTCAGGCGGCTGCGAGGGCGGGACGGCGCCGGCGCCGCCCCGCCCTCGAGCCCGGCTCACTGGATCGCGCCGACTTCCTTATAGTACTTCGCCGCGCCGGCATGCAGCGGCACGCCGATGTCCTCGGCCATCAGCTTCGGGGTCAGGCCGTCGATGCTCTTGACGATCGCCACCATGCCCGGGACGTTCGACGACATCGCCTTGACCATGCCGTAGACCTTGTCCGCGGGCATCTTGCACGATGCGACGATGTGGGTCGCGTAGCCGATCACCTTCACGTCGGCGGCCTGCTTCGGATAGGTGCCGGACTTGATGTTGACGAGCGTGTAGCCCGGGTTGAGCTTCTTCATGCCGGCCAGGTCGGCGCTGAGGTCGAGCACGCGGATATCGCGCGACGCCGCCAGGTCCATGATGGCGCCGGCCGGCGCCGTGGTGCCGAGGGTGAAGGCGACGGCATGACCGTCCTTCATCTGCGCCACCGAGTCCGTGTAGGACACGAAGCTGACCTTCACGTCGTTGTAGGTCAGGCCGTTGACCTCGAGGATCTGCTTGGTGATCAGCTCGCCGGTGTTGCCGCGCGGCTGCGTGGTGATCGACTTGCCCTTCAGGTCCTTGATCGTCTTGATCGGCGCGTCGGCCGGCACGACGACGTGGAAATACTGCGGATAGAGCGTCGCCACCTGGCACACGTTGGTGTGCTTCTTGTCGAACGGCGCGCGACCCTCGATCGCGTCGACGGTCGAGATCGAGTTGCCGAAGCCGATCTCGGCCTTGCCTTCCTCGATCGCGCGCACGTTGGCGATGCCGGCGCCGGGCAGCGACTGCACCGACACGCCGGGCAGCGCCTTCTCCCACATGTCCTTGAGCGCGCCGCCGAGCGGCACCCAGCTGCCGCCCTGCGGCCCGGTCATCATGCGATAGGTGTCCGCCGCCTGCGCGGCCGCGCCGCCGACAATGCACGCCACCGCGGCCAGCAGGGCCGCGCGAAATCCCCGGTTCATCCGTCTCCTCCCTTGATCGGTCGTCTTACGACCCCACTGGCTCGGGGCCTGGGGGCATCTTAGGACAGCACGGCGCCGCCGCGCCAGAAGCAGGTTGCAGCCGTCCCGGCCATTTTTCGCGGCGCCGACCGGTATCGCGGCATGACAAGCCGTGCTCATTCCGGCAGCAGCCATTCGACCGCGACGCCGCCCTGGTCCGCCAGCAGCCGGTGCAGCACCGGCAGGACGCCGCGCAGCGTGTGGTCGAGTCCGTGCGGCGGACTGACGACGACCATGCCGCAGCCGTTGAGCCGCTCGGCGCGATCGCCGGCATCGACCAGCATCTCCGCCGCGAGGATGCGCCGGATGCCGGTGTTGACCAGCTCGCCGTGGAACAGGTCACGCTCGCTCCTGGCCTTGATCGGGTACCAGATCGCGTAGATGCCGGTCGGCCAGCGCCCGTGCGCCATGGCCAGGGTGCGGGCGACGACGCGCCGCTCGTTCGCCGCCTCGAACGGCGGGTCGATCAGCACCAGCCCGCGCCGCTCCCTGGGCGGCAGCAGGGCTTTCAGCGCCGCATAGCCATCGCGGTGATGGCACTGCACGCGCCGGTCGCCCATGAGGTTGCGCCTGAGCGCGGCGGCGTCCGCGGGATGCAGTTCGCAGGCGACGAGGCGGTCCTGCGGCCGCAACAGGTGCCGCACCAGCGCCGGCGAGCCGGGATAGACGGCGATGGCGCCCTCCGGGTTGAGCGCGGCCACCGCGGCGGCGTAGGGCGCCAGCTCCGCCGGCAGCCTGCCCGCCGCCTGGCCGTAGCCGCGCGCGAACTCGCCGGTGCGCTGCGCCTCGGCCGAGGTCACGTCGTAGAGCCCGGCGCCGGCATGCGTGTCGATCACGGCAAACGCCGCGTCCTTCGCCTTCAGCCGCTCGACCAGCAGCGTCAGCACCGCATGCTTGAAGACGTCGGCGAAGTTGCCGGCATGGAAGACGTGGCGGTAGTTCATGCGGGCGCATAGAAGCGGCAGGCCCGGCCGCGTGGCAAGGCCGCGACATTCCGCCCGAGGGACGGAGACGGTCCGCCTGATGTAACTCAACGGCCCGCCGCAGATTTGCTTCTGCGAACGATTCGCAGGATGATGCCCGCGGAATGACCGCCATGACCGATCTCGGCGCGACCTTGCCGCCGCGCCTCGGCGCGCGCCGCGGGCGACCGGGCGTGCTGACCGTTCTCGGCGTCGCCATCGCCGCGACCCTGAGCGTGCCGGTACTGCTGGTGGCGGCGAACGTGCTGCGCTCGTCCGAGGGCGTGTGGGCGCATCTCGCCGCGACCGTGCTGCCGGACTACCTCGCCAACACCGTGCTGCTGGTGATCGGCGTCGCGATCGGCACGGCGGTCGGCGGCGTGGCGGCGGCCTGGCTCGTGACCATGTGCCGCTTCCCGGGCAGCCGCGTGCTCGAATGGGCGCTGGTGCTGCCGCTCGCCATGCCGGCCTACGTCGTCGCCTACGCGTACACCGAGTTCCTGCAGACCTCGGGCACGCTGCAGCTCGCGTTGCGCGCCGCCACGGGCTGGGCGCGGCGCGACTACTGGTTCCCCGAGATCCGCTCGCTGCCCGGCGCCGTGATGGTGATGACCTTCACGCTTTATCCCTATGTCTACCTGCTGGCGCGCGCGGCCTTCCTCGAGCAGTCGGTCTGCGTGCTCGAGGTCGGGCGCACGCTCGGCTGCGGTCCGTGGCGCAATTTCCTGCGCGTTGCCCTGCCGCTGGCGCGGCCGGCGATCGCGGGCGGCGTCGCGCTCGCGCTGATGGAGACGCTGGCCGATTTCGGCACCGTGCAGCATTTCGGCGTCGACACCTTCACGACCGGCATCTACCGCACCTGGTTCGGGCTCGGCCAGCCCGTGGCCGCGGCGCAGCTCTCGGCCACGCTGATGCTGTTCGTGCTCGCCGTCATGGCGCTGGAGCGCCTGTCGCGCGGCCAGGCGCGGGTGCATCACAGCTCGGCGCGCTATCGCCCCTTGCCGACGCCGCGGCTCAAGGGCTGGCGCGCGGTCCTCGTCTTCCTCGTCTGCGCGGCGCCGGTCGTGCTCGGCTTCGTGCTGCCGGTGCTGATCCTGGTGCGGCTGGCGGGCTACGACGACAGCGACCTGCTCAGCGGCCGCCTGCTTGCCGGCGCCGCCAACAGCATGCTGCTGGCCGCGACCGTCGCCGCGGTGTCGGTGCCGATCGCGCTGCTGATCGCCTATGCCCAGCGCCTCGACCCGTCGCCCACGACGCGCCTGACCGCGCGCATCGCCGGCCTCGGCTACGCCATTCCAGGGTCGGTGATCGCCGTCGGCGTGCTCTTGGCCGCGGGCTGGCTCGACCACGCGGCCGGCCGCATCGCCGAGGGGTTGTTCGGCATCAACACCGGGCTCCTGTTCAGCGGCACGATGGCGGCGATGGCCTTCGGCCTGGTGGTGCGCTTCCTGGCCGCGGCGCAGAACACGGTCGAGGCGTCCCTAGGCAAGATCAAGCCGAGCATGGACCAGGCCGCGCGCAACCTGGGCGTGGGCCCGGCCGCCACGCTCGTGCGCGTGCACGCGCCGCTGATGGCCGGCTCGATCGCCACCGCCGCGCTCCTGGTGTTCGTCGACGCGATGAAGGAGCTGCCGGCGACGATCATCCTCCGGCCCTTCAACTTCGACACGCTCGCGGTCCAGGCCGCCAACTTCGCCAAGGACGAGCGCCTCGCCTCGGCCGCCGTCCCGTCCCTCGCCATCGTGCTGGCCGGCATCCTCCCGGTGCTGCTGCTCAGCCGCGCCATTGCCCGCTCGAGACCCGGACAGTAGAAGAGATTCGCGCGGAGACGCGGAGGCGCGGAGAGGGGTTCTTCCTCCGCGGTCTCCGCGTGAGTCATTCCTTGCTCACCCGCGCCATCGCTCACGCAAGACCCGGACGGCAGAGCGCGCGGCGAGAGGTCTTCAGCAAGCCCCTGGCTGATCGCTGAAAGAGAAAAAGGACCCCGCCTGGGAGGAGGCGGGGCCCAGTTTGCGCGATCTCGGATGGGTGAGAGAGAAGAACCGAAATCGCGGAACCTGACCGGCCGTGCCCATCATCCTTCGACAAGCTCAGGATGCGGATCTTGCCTGTTGCCTCGTCCTGAGCCTGTCGAAGGACGCTCGGATCAGGACGTTAGCGCTCAGCGGAATTCCTTACTTCCACCCCGCGCGGTCCATGATCTTGAGCGCCTCGGCGTTGTTCTGGGCAAAGGCGCCGGCGTTGAGCTGGTCCTCCTTGAACTTGCCCCAGGCGGCGATGACCGGCGAGACCTTGGCGTCGGCAACCACCGGGTACTCGTAGTTGCCCTCGGCGAAATAGGCCTGCGCCTCGGGCGAGACCAGGTATTCGAGGAACTTGATCGCGTTCGCCTTGTTGGGCGCGTTCTTGGCGACGCCGCCGCCGCTGATGTTCACGTGCGTGCCGCGGTCGCCCTGGTTGGGGAAGAACACCGCCACCTTCTGCGCCGCCGCCTTCTCCTCGGGCTTCCTCGAGGTCAGCATGTGCGCGAGGTAGTAGGTGTTGGAAATGGCGATGTCGGCCTCGCCGGCGGCGACGGCGGCGATCTGGTCGCGGTCGCCGCCCTTGGGCGGACGGGCGAAATTGGCGACCAGACCCTTGGCCCAGGCGAGCGTCTTGTCCGGCCCGTGCGCCGCCAGCATCGCGCCGGTGAGGGACTGGTTGTAGATGTTGGTCGACGAGCGGATGGCGATCCGGCCCTTCCACTTCGCGTCGGTCAGCGCCTCGTAGGTGCTGAGGTCGCCCGGCTTCACGCGGTCCTTGGCGTAGACGACGACGCGGGCGCGCTTGGAGAAGCCGTACCAGCTGCCGTAGGGATCGCGCAGATGGGCCGGGATCGCCTTCTCCAGCACGTCGGACTTGATCGGCTGCAGCAGGCCCAGCTGGCGCGCGCGCTCGATGCGGCCGGCATCGACGGTGATGAACACGTCGGCCGGGCTCTTGTCGCCCTCGGCCTGCATGCGCTGCAGGAGCTTGTCGGCATCGTCGTCGATGCGGTTGATCTTGATGCCCGTGCGCTCGGTGAAGGTGGAGTAGAGCTTCTCGTCCGTGTTGTAGTGGCGCGCGGAATAGAGGTTGACCACGGAACCGGCCGACCAGGCCGCGCCCGGCAGCAGGCTCGCCGTGCCGGCCAGGAGCCCGCCCAACGCGATGGTCCAGCCGATCGACCGTCTCACTCGATTCATTGCTGTGGCTCCCGACTGCAAGTAATTATCACTGGCCACGGTCATAGCGCGACTAGGAATGACTCGCAAGAAAAAAGAATCCGCGCCGCCCGGAAGATTCGCCGCCGAACAATAGGAAGTCCCGCCTGCAGCCGAACGCGACAGATCGTCGCAAATCCGTCATGGAGCGACCGGCTGTGCGCGGAATGGGTCGCGCTGGAGCGTCGTGCGCCCTTCCGCAGGACCCGGCGGCCTCAGAACGAAAGGTCGCTCTGCTGCAGGTGCGCACCCTGGACGGTGGCGAAGACTTGGCCGGAATAGCTGGTCAACACCGTAAAGGCGTTGCCGAAGAGCCGGAAATGGGTGATCGCAACCTCGGCCGCCGAAGCGAGCCCGAGCTCGGACAGGACGATCGTGTCCTCGCCGCGCACGAAATCGGTGATCAGGTCGCCGCCCTGGATGAAGAAGTGGTCGCGTCCGGCGCCGCCGGCCATCACGTCGGCGCCCGCACCGCCGATCAGGACGTCGTCGCCCGCGCCGCCGTCGAGCGTGTCGTTGCCGGCGTCGCCGAACAGCCAGTCGCTGTTGCCGCCGCCGTGGACGAGGTCGTTGCCCTCGCCGCCGCGCGCCAGGTCGCCGCCATCGCCGCCGTGGATCGTGTCGCTGCCGGCGCCGCCGTACAGGCGGTCGGACCCGCTGTCGCCGTAACTGTCCCCCAGGATGACGTCGTCGCCGTCGCCGCCCAGCAGCACGTCGCGGCCGGGGCCGCCGAGGATGAAGTCATTGCCGGCGCCGCCGTCGATCCAGTCGTCGCCGTTGCCGCCGATCAGGTAGTCCAGGCCGGCGCCGCCGAAGATCGTGTCGTCGCCACCCTGTCCCTTGTAGGCGTCGCCGCCGTCAAAGGCGTAGTAGACGTCGTCACCGGATGTCCCGTACTCGAAATCGATCGCCATGGCGGCCCCCGCGTTCCCGTGCGGGGCAATCTCGCAGGCGCGGTCCGGGCGGGCGGTGACGGAGGCTACAGGGCCGGTGTGATGCAGTTCACGCCGGGCGGGAAGGCCAGCGCCGCCCTATGCCTCGTCCCCCGCCTGGTCGTCGACCGGTGCCCACAGCACCTCGGCGATGTCGCGGGCGCCGGTCGCGAGCATCACCAGCCGGTCGAGCCCGAGCGCGATGCCGGCGGAAGGCGGCATGCCGTGCGCGAGCGCGGCGAGGAAATCCTCGTCGATCGGGTAGGCCTCGCCGACCCGGGCGCGCCGCGCCTCCTGGTCGGCGAGGAAGCGCCGGCGCTGCTCCGCCGCGTCGGTCAGCTCGCCGAAGGCGTTGGCGAGTTCGAGCCCGGCGACATAGAGCTCGAAACGCTCGGCCAGGCGCGGGTCGTCGGCCTTGACCCGCGACAACGCCGCCATGCTGACCGGGTAGTCGTAGAGGATCGTCGGCACGGGATGGCCGAGCCGCGGCTCGATGCGCTCGAGGAACACGCGGAAGAACAGGTCGTCCCACGTGTCGCCATCGTCGGCCCGGACGCCGATGCGCCTCGCCTCGGCCCGCAGCGCCGCGGCGTCGGGCCGGGCGGGATCGGGCGCGGTCGCCAGGAGGTCGATTCCCGCCAGCCCGATGAAGGCCTCGGCCACGCTGAGGTACTGCCACGGGCGGTGCGGGTCGGAATCGTGCCGGTGCCAGCGGTAGGTGCCGCGCGGACCGGCGGCGGCGCGCAGCAGGCCCTCGCAGTCGCGCATGATGTCGCGATAGGTGGCGCCGGCGCGGTACCACTCGATCATGGTGAACTCGGGCGAATGCGTCGGCCCGCGCTCGGCGTTGCGGTAGCAGCGGGCGAGCTGGAAGATGCGCGTCTCGCCCGCCACCAGCAGCTTTTTCATCGCGTATTCGGGCGAGGTATGCAGGTGCATCACCCCGCGCCCGCCGCGCGCGCCCCGGATCTCGGTGGTGAAGGCGTTGAGATGCGGCTCGATCCCCGGCGATACCTGCAGCGCCGGGGTCTCGACCTCGACGAAGCCCTCCGACGCGAAGAAATGCCGAATCGCCGCCGTGATCTCGGCGCGCCGGATCAGATGGGGCCGGCGCCGGGCATGGAGATCGGGCCGCCACCACGGCGCGTTCAGGCGGGGCATTGTGGTCCTTTCCTGGCTCTGATAAGGAGGCGGCGCGATTCTGCTAGGCTGTTTCCATCCGCATACGGAATCCGGGAATGAAGGTCCAGGCCAATACGCTGCGCCCCGGCAACGTCGTCGAGATCGACGGCAAGCTGCTGGTCGTCACCAAGGCGCAGATCATCACGCCGGGCAAGGGCGGCGCCTTCGTCCAGGTCGAGATGAAGGGCATCCGCGACGGCGTCAAGAAGGACGAGCGCTACCGCACCGGCGAGACGGTCGAGCGCGCCCAGCTCGACGACCGCGAGTACACGTTCCTCTACGGCGACGGCGAGAGCTTCACGTTCATGGACGCCGAGACCTACGACCAGGTCACGGTCTCGAAGGACATGATCGGCGAGCCGGCGCGCTGGCTGAAGGAGAACATGACGGTCGCCATGCGCACCTTCGAGGGCCAGCCGGTGACGGTCGCGCTGCCCGCCACGGTGACGCTCGAGATCGTCGAGGCCGAGCCCGCCGTGAAGGGCCAGACCGCCTCGTCGTCCTACAAGTCGGCGGTGCTGGAGAACGGCGAGAAGATCATGGTGCCGGTCCATATCGGCGCGGGCACGCGCGTGGTCGTCTCGACCGAAGACGGCACCTACCGCGAACGCGCCAAGGACTGACGCGCGGCGACCGGCGCAGCGCGCGACGGTCAGATCGAGCCGACCAGCACGTCCTCGTTGACCGTGATGGCGTCGGTCGAGGCGATCGTGGCGACGTCGAGATCGACGCCGCCCGTGCCGTCGGTGTCGACCTGGATCAGCCAGGAGCCGCCGCCCTGGTCGGTCACCTGGACGCGGCCGGCCCGGTCCGCCGTGTCGACGCCGAGCGCATCGAACAGCGCGTCGAGATCGAGCACGTCCTGGTCCGCTCCGTCGCCGTCGAAGCCCAGGATGCTGTCGAAGCCGTCGCCCGTGCTCGTGTAGCGGAAAGTGTCGGCGCCCGCGCCGCCGTCGAGCGTGTCGTTGCCGGCGAAGCCGAGGAGCAGGTCGAGGCCGGATGTGCCGGTCAGGACATTGGCATTGCCGTCGCCGAGAACGACCGTCAGGTCGTTGAAGCGCAGATACTCGACGTTGCTCAGCCGATCGATTCCGTCGGCGCCATTCACCGTCGTCGTCGCGCCGAACGTGACGACATGGTCGGCATAGTTGCCCGAGAATATCGCCGTGTCGCTGCCCGCGCCGCCGTCGATGGTGTCGTCGCCGACCTCGCCCGTCAGCGTGTCGTCGCCGGTGCCGCCGTCGATCACGTCGTTGCCGGCGCCGCCCGTGATCTGGTCGTCGCCGGCGAAGCCCAGCAGCAGCTCGCGGTCGCCGTCGCCGGTCAGCGTGTTCGCGGCGCCGGTGCCGTTGACCAGGTCGTAGGCGACGCCGTTGAAATTGAGCACCTCGACCAGCGACAGCAGGTCCGTGCCGTCGCGGCCGCCGACGCCGTCGATCACGCTTACCGTGAGCAGGCCGCCGTCGGCGAAGCTGTACTCGGCCAGGCTGCCCTGGAAGATCACGGTGTCGGTGCCGGAGTCGCCGGCGATCGCGTCGTCGCCGCCGAGCGCCTGAACGACGTCGTCGCCGCTGCCGGTGAAGATCGTGTCGGCGAACTGCGTGCCGGTCAGGAGGTTGATGCCGTTGTTGGCCCGGATCGTCACGCCGTAGGTCAGGTTCGACGCGATCAGGTTCAGCGCGGTCGTCCCCGTCAGCAACGGGCTGATCACGATGCCCGCCTCGTCGCCCAGGTAGATCGTCGGCACGCCGACGACACCCGCCTGCAGCACGAGCGTGTCGCCGGACGTCGTGCTGATGAAGGCGAGCGTATCGAAGGAATCGCCGACGATCACCTCGCCGGCGGCATGGTGGCTGCCCTGACGGATGAAGTAGTCGTCGCCGTTGGCGCCGCCGATCAATGTGTCGGCGCCGGCGCCGCCATCGAGCGTATCGTCGTCGCCCAGGCCCAGGATCAGGTCGGCGCCGGCCGTGCCGACGAGGGAATCCGAGTTGCCGGTGCCGACGATGACCGAGACGGTCTGGTCGGCGAAGCGCAGGAACTCGACATTGGTCACCGTGTCGGTCCCGTCGCTGCCGGCGCCGTCGACGACTTGCACGGTCGTTCCCGTCACCACCAGGTCGTAGTCGGCGAGGTCGCCCGCGAACACCGCCGTGTCGCCGCCGCCGCCGCCGTCGATCGTGTCGTCGCCGGCGCCGCCGGTGATCGTGTCGGCCTGGGTCGAGCCGGTCAGCGTCTCGTCGCCGCCGGCGCCGTTGATCTGGACGGTATGGCCCGAGCCCCAGCTCGAGAACGAGAAGCCGGAAAGGTCGGCTGTGCTGCCCGATGCCGCGTTCACGACCAGCGCATGCGTGATGCCCGGCCCCAACGCGCCGGCGCCGATGATGGCGGCGTCCGCCGCCAGCCCGCCAGCCCCGATCTGGCTGCCGGAGAACGTCGCCGTGATGTCGACCGGCCCCTCGAACTCGACCGCCTCGATGCCGAGCACGCCGCCGGTCGAGAAGTCGTTGGTGCCGATCGTCAGGGTCAGCGTGTCGCTGCCGGCGCCGCCGTCGACCGTCTCGCCCGACGCGAACACGTTGTCGGCATAAAGGAATACGTCGCTGCCGGCGCCGCCGAACAGCGAGTCCGCGTCGGCGCCGCCGATGATCGAATCGTTGCCGTTCAGGCCGAACACGACATCGGCAGCGGCGGTTCCCGTCAAGCTGTCGTTGCCGGACGTGCCGACCAGGATCGAAACGGTCTGGTCGGCGAAGCGGAAAGCCTCGACGCCGTCCAGCGTGTCGGTTCCGTCGCGTCCGGCCGTTCCATCGACGACCTGGAGCGCGGTCCCGGTGTCGACCAGGCTGTACTCCGCCCGGTTGCCCGAGAACACCGCCGTGTCGGTGTCGGCGCCGCCGCTCAACGTGTCGTCGCCGCCGCCGCCGCCCAGCACGTCGTTGCCGGCGGCGCCGGCCAGCGTATCGGAGCCGCCCAGGCCGAAGATCAGCTCGGCCGCTGCGGTGCCGGCGAGCTGATTGGCGTTGCCGTCGCCGATCAGGACCGCGACGGTCTGGTCGGCAAAGCGCAGGAACTCGACGCCGGACAGCGTGTCTGACCCGTCGCGCCCGCCGATCCCGTCGACGATCTGCAGCGTCGTGCCCGAGACGAAGCCGTACTCGCCGAAATTGCCCGAGAATGCCACGGTGTCGCCGCCGCCGCCGCCGTCGATCGTGTCGTCGCCGGCGCCGCCGGTGATCGTGTCGGCCTGGGTCGAGCCGGTCAGCGTCTCGTCGCCGCCGGCGCCGTTGATCTGGACGGTATGGCCCGAGCCCCAGCTCGAGAACGAGAAGCCGGAAAGGTCGGCTGTGCTGCCCGATGCCGCGTTCACGACCAGCGCATGCGTGATGCCCGGCCCCAACGCGCCGGCGCCGATGATGGCGGCGTCCGCCGCCAGCCCGCCAGCCCCGATCTGGCTGCCGGAGAACGTCGCCGTGATGTCGACCGGCCCCTCGAACTCGACCGCCTCGATGCCGAGCACGCCGCCGGTCGAGAAGTCGTTGGTGCCGATCGTCAGGGTCAGCGTGTCGCTGCCGGCGCCGCCGTCGACCGTCTCGCCCGACGCGAACACGTTGTCGGCATAAAGGAATACGTCGCTGCCGGCGCCGCCGAACAGCGAGTCCGCGTCGGCGCCGCCGATGATCGAGTCGTTGCCGTTCAGGCCGAAGATCACGTCGACGCCGGAAGTGCCGGTCAAGGTGTCGTTGGCGCTGGTGCCGATCACGATCGAGACGGTCTGGTCGGCGAACTGCAGGAACTCGACGTTGCCCAGCGTATCGGTGCCGTCGCGCCCCCCGACCGTGTCGCCGATCCGGAGCTGCGTGCCGGCGTCGGTGAAGACGTAGTCGGCGCGGTTGCCCGTGTAGGCGACGGTATCGCTGTCGGTGCCGCCGTCGATGGTGTCGTTGCCGCCGCCGCCGGTCAGCGTGTCGTCGCCGCCGCCGCCGCCCAGCACGTCGTTGCCGCCGCCGCCGAACAGGTAGTCGATGTTGCCGCCGCCGGTGATGACGTCGCTGCCGTTCCCGCCGCGGACGTAGTGGATGCCCGACCCGGTCAACGAGACGACGCTGTTCGCAGCCGTGGTGGTGACGATGTAGTTGGCGGGTGCGCTGGAGGAGAAGCTGGTGAGCGCGCCGCTCAGGACGTTGACGGAGAAGTCGACGCCGTCGAACTGGATGACGTTGGTCGCGTCGTTGTTCACGCCGCCGCTGATGCGGTCGGTGTCGTCGCGGCCGGCGGTCAGGTCGGCGACGACCAGCTGGCCGTTCGACGGCAAAATGCCGGGGATGCCGGACAGCGCGTACTCGGCGATCGCGCCGGCATAGACGACGCGGTCGCCCTCGTTCGATCCCAGCAGCATGACGTCGTTGCCGCCACCGCCCGAGACCGTGTCCGCGCCGGCGAAGCCGACCAGCAGCTCGTCGGCGGCCGTTCCGCTCAGCGTGTTGGCATCGCCGTCGCCCGCCAGCACGGCCAGTGTGCCATCCGCGAACAACAGCAACTCGACATCGGTGAGGAAATCGGTGCCGTCGCGCGCGACGACCGAGTCGGTCACGACGATGGAAGTGCCCGAGGACACGAAGTAGTACTCGCCGACCGCGCCGGTGAAAACCACCGTGTCGCTGTCGTCGCCGCCGTTGATCGTGTCCTGGTCCTGTCCGCCGCTCAGCGTGTCGTCGCCGGCGCCGCCATTGAGCGAGTCGGAATTCGCGCCGCCGAACATCACGTCGGCGTTGACGTCGCCGATCAGCGTGTCGTTGCCGGCCAGCCCGTGGAACGTGTCGACAAGGCCGTTGTCGGTCAGCCCGTTGCTGCCGCTGTCGCCGATCAGCATGTCGACTGTCTGGTCGGCGAAGACCAGGACCTCGATCCCGCTCAGCGTGTCGGTGCCGTCGCGCATGTCGACGGAATCCACGACCTGAAACGTGGTGCCGGTCGCGACGAAGCCGTACTCGTTGAAATCTCCCTGGAAGAAGACGGTATCGTTGCCCACGCTGCCGCTGAGCGTGTCGTTGCCGCCGCCGCCGGTCAGCTTGTCGTCGCCCGCGCTGCCCGCCAGCGTGTCGTGGCCGTCGAGGCCGTAGATCGTATCGTTACCGCTGCTGCCGTCGATCGTGTCGTCCAGCAGGCTGCCGGTGATCGTGTCGGCGCCCCCGGTGCCGGTCAGGGTCAGCGCGTCGGTGCCGACCTGGACGTCCTGGTCGGCCGTGATCTCGTCGGCCGAGAAGATCGTGGCGACCGCGAGGTCGAACGTGCCGTTGCCGTCGGTGTCCACGGCCACCGTCCAGACGGGGCCTGCGACGCCGCCGTCCGTATCGCTGATCTGAACGCGCGCGGCGCGGTCGTCCTGGGCGACGCCCAGCCCGTCGAACAGAAGGTCGAGCCGCAGGAAGTCCTGCCCGCCGTCGGCATCGCCGTCGAAATTCAGCAGCGTGTCGTTGCCGTCCGCCACCGTGTTGTAGAAGAACGTGTCGTTGCCGCCGCCGGCGTCGATGGTGTCGTTGCCGGTGCCGCCGGCGATCGAATTGTCCCCGGAGCCGCCGGAAATCGTGTCGTTGCCGGCACCGCCGTTCAGCGAATCGTTGCCGCTGCCACCGAACAGGTAGTCGATGTTGCCGCCGCCGAGCAGCACGTCGGCGCCGCCGCCGCCGTCGATGTAGTGGATGCCGGAGCCGGCCAGGTTGTAGAACGTGCCGGCGTCGCTGCCGAGCGCGACGATGTTCAGGCTGCTCCCGCTGCTGCCGCTGCTGCCCTGGACGGTCAGCGCGAAATCGACGCCGGCGAACCGCAGGGCGCTGGCGGTGCTGCCGACGGGGATCGACCCGAAGCTGCCGATGACCGTGTCGGTGCCGTCGCGGCCGTCCACGAGGTCCGTGACGACGACATTGCCGCTGCTCGCCGCGATCACGTACTCGGTGATCGGGCCGGAGAATACGGCGAGGTCGTCTTCGTTCTGGTTGTTGCCGAGGACGAGCTGGTCGTTGCCTTCGCCGCCGATCAGCGTGTCGGCGCCGGTCTCGCCGACCAGGATGTCGTCGCCGCCGGCGCCGTCGATCGTGTCGTTGCCGGGGCCGCCGAAGAACGTGTCGTTGCCGGAGCCGCCGTTCAGCACGTCGTCGCCGGCGTTGCCAAGGGTCAGCGGCGTCATCAGCGTCGTGCCGCCGACCGTGAAGAACAGCTCCTCGATGCCGATCAGCGTGTCGACGCCGTCGCGGCCGCCGACAAGGTCGGTCACGACCAGGTTGCCGCTGCCGTCGAACGAGAAGCTGTATTGGGCCAGCGATCCCTGGAACACCGCCCGGTCGGAATCCGCGCCGCCGTCCAGCGTGTCGTTGCTGCCGCCGTTCCCGCCGGCGAGCGTGTCGTTGCCCGCCTCGCCGCTCAGCAAGTCGGCACCGGTACCGCCGTCCAGGCTGTCGTTGCCGGCCTCGCCGTTCAGCGTGTCGTCGCCGGTGCCGCCGTTCATGATGTCGGCGCCGCCGCGGCCGAACAGCGTGTCGGCGGCGTTGCTGCCGGTGAAGGTGTCGGCCTGGGACGTGCCGATGACCGAGGCGCCGGCATTGGTCGTGATGCGAACGCTGTCGACGCCGTCGGTCCAATCGGAGAACTGCAGCGTGGAGAAGTCGAAGCCGAGCGCGCTCAGGTTGAACAGCTGGACGACGTCGGTCCCGCTGCTGCCGGTGATCAGAAGATCGGCCGGCAGCGGATTGGCCGACGCGAACTGGCTGTTGTTGAACGTGGCGGTGCCGCCGGCGACGAAGGTCAGCGCCTCGAGGTTGGCGACGGCCGACGCGAGGCGGAAGTCGTTGGCGCCGGTGACCAGCAGCGTGTCGCTGCCGGCGCCGCCGTCGATCGACTCGCCCGAGGCGACGTCGCCGTTCGCGAACACGAACAGGTCGTCGCCGTCGCGGGCCTGCATGTTGTCGGCGCCGCCGCCGCCGGTGATCGTGTCGGACTGGTTGCTGCCGACCAGGATCTGGCCGCCGCTGCTCGAGCCGTTGAGCCGGATGCTGTCGGTGCCGTCGGTCCAGTTGGCGAAGGTGAAGTTGAGCAGGCTGACCGAGCTGGTGCCCGCCGCGTTGGCGATCAGCACGTCGACGCCGGCGCTGCCGCTGACCGTCGGCGTGGCCGACAGGTTCGTCAGCTGGCCGCCGCCGAACGTGGCGGTGCCGGCAGCGGCGAACTCGACCCGCTCGATGCCTGTGACGAACCCGCCTTCGAAGACGTTGGTGCCGCTCAAGCGCAGCGTGTCGGTTCCGATGTCGCCCAGCAGCGTGCCGGTACCGGCGAAGTCGCCGTCCTCGGCGATCAAGAGGTCGTCGCCGCCGCCGCCCACGACCGTGTCGGTGCCGGCGCCGCCGTCTAGCGTGTCGTTGCCGTTGAACCCGTTGATGAAGTCGTTGCCGGCGCCGCCGGTGACCGTGTCGTCCTGCGACGATCCGATCAGCGTCTCCGCTCCGGCGTCGGTGCCGATGATCCGTATGCTGTCGACGCCGGCCGTCCACGTGCCGGCGGCGAACGCGAGGCCGCTGAGGCTCGCGATGCTGCCGGTCGCCGCGTTGAGGACCAGGCTGTCGGTGCCGGCGCCGCCGGTCACCGTCGTGTTCGGATGCAGCAGCGTCACCGTAACCTGCGCCCCGCCGAACGTGGCAGTGGCTCCGCCGTCGTCGAAGCGCAGCGCCCGGATGTTCGCGACGGTGCCGGTGGAGAAGTCGTTGGTGCCGGCGAACAGTATCGCATTGGTGCCGCTGCCGCCGTCGATCGTCTCGCCGGCCGCGAAGTCGCCGTCCGCCAGGACGAAGGTGTCGTTGAAGCCTCCGCCCAGCAGCGTGTCGGCGCCGGTGCCGCCGGTCATCGTGTCGTTCTGGCTGGTTCCGGTCAGCGTCTCGGCCCCGCCGGCGCCGTTGAAGACGACGCTGTCGACATTGACGGTCCATCCGGCGAAGGTCACCGTGCCGGCGTTGACGGCGCCGCCCGCGGCGGCGTTGAAGGTCAGCATGTCGGCGCCGGCGCCGCCGGTGAAGTTGATGTTCGCCGCGAGCTGCCCGCCGCCGAGCTGCGCGCCGGCGAAGCTGGCCGCGGCGCCGGCCGCGTCGAAGATCACGCGCTCGATGCCGAGCACGCTGCCGACGGCATAGTCGTTCGCGCCCGCCGTGACGATCGTGTCGCCGCCGGTGCCGCCGTCGATCGTCTCGCCGGCGACGAAGAGCCCGTTGCCGACGACGAACAGGTCGTTTCCGTTCAGGCCGACGAGCGTGTCGGCCGCGGCGCCGCCGGTCAGCGTGTCGTTGCCGCCGGCGGTATCGACGCCGGTCGCGACCAGCCGCACGCCCAGGCCGGCGCCGTTGGCCACCAGCCGGAAGGCGGTGTTCACCGCGCTGACCGTGATGCCGTTGGCGAAGGCGGCATCGGCATTGCCGGCGAGCGTCAGCGTGTGCACGCCGGCCGAGCCGAGATGGACAGCCTCCATGCCGGACACGAGCGCCAGGTCGGCGTCCGCCAGCGTGATGCTGGAACCCGCGAACACCACGGTATCGCTGCCGGCGCCGCCGTCGACCGTGGCGTCGGCCGCCAGCTCGGCCGCGTTGGCGAACAGGAGCGCGTCGTCGCCGCCGCCGGCGAGGAGCGAATCGACGCCCGCGTTGCCGTCGATCGTGTCGGCGAATCCCGTGCCGGCGATTGCGTTGGCGCCGTTGTTGCCGGTCAGCGTCAGACCGGCGCCGAGGGCGGTCGCGTCCAGGTTCAAGGCGACC
>CAZLBB010000040.1:0-39488 GCA_964557415.1 uncultured Rhodospirillaceae bacterium | reverse complement strand
TCAACTTCATCACCACGATCTTCAACATGCGCGCGCCGGGCATGACGCTGCACCGCATGCCGCTGTTCGTCTGGTCGATCCTGGTGACGGCGTTCCTGCTGTTGCTGTCGCTGCCGGTGCTGGCCGGCGCGATCACCATGCTGCTGACCGACCGCAACTTCGGCACGACCTTCTTCGACCCGGCCGGCGGCGGCGACCCGCTGCTGTTCCAGCACCTGTTCTGGTTCTTCGGCCATCCCGAGGTCTACATCCTGATCCTGCCGGGCTTCGGCATGATCAGCCAGATCGTGTCGACCTTCTCGCGCAAGCCGGTGTTCGGCTACCTCGGCATGGCCTACGCGATGGTCGCGATCGGCTTCGTCGGCTTCATTGTGTGGGCGCACCACATGTACACGACCGGCATCGACGTCGACACGCGCGCCTACTTCACCGCGGCCACGATGGTGATCGCGGTGCCGACCGGCGTGAAGATCTTCTCGTGGATCGCCACGATGTGGGGCGGCAGCCTGAAGTTCGATACGCCCATGCTGTGGGCGATCGGCTTCATCTTCCTGTTCACGGTCGGCGGCGTGACCGGCGTGGTGCTGGCCAATGCCGGGATGGACCTGGCGCTGCACGACACCTACTACGTGGTGGCGCATTTCCACTACGTGCTGTCGCTCGGCGCCGTGTTCGCCATCTTCGCCGGCTTCTACTACTGGTTCGGCAAGATGACCGGGAAGATGTACGACGAGACGCTGGCGCGCATCCATTTCTGGATGACCTTCGTCGGCGTCAACCTGACCTTCTTCCCGATGCACTTCTCCGGCCTCGCCGGCATGCCGCGGCGCTACATCGACTACCCCGACGCCTTCTACGGCTGGAACATGGTCTCGTCGGTCGGCTCCTACATCTCCTTCGCCGGTGTGTTCCTGTTCCTGTTCATCGTCTACCGCGCCTTCACCCAAGGGGCGAAGGCCGAGGCGAACTACTGGGGCGAGGGCGCCACGACGCTGGAGTGGACGCTGTCGAGCCCGCCACCGTTCCACAGCTACGAGGAGCTGCCGCGCATCGAGCCCGCCAGCGCCCATCATTGACCGGGCCCATCACTAAGAGAGCACGCTCGCACGCATGACCGACCTCGCCGCCAACGCCCTGACGCCGGATGCCGCGCTTCCCCGCGCGGAAGCCGGCGTCGGCGACTTTGTCCGGCTGCTGAAGCCGCGGGTGATGTCGCTGGTGGTGTTCACGGGCTTCGCCGGGCTCTACCTCGCGCCCGGCGCGCTGCACCCGTTCCTGGCGGCGGTGGCGGTCTTCAGCATCGCGCTCGCCGCCGGCGCCTCGGGCGCGATCAACATGTGGTACGACCGCGACATCGACGCGGTGATGACCCGCACGCGCGGGCGGCCGCTGCCCATGGACCGCATGGACCCGGCCGAGGCGCTGGGCTTCGGCGTGGTGCTGGCGCTGGCCTCGGTCATGGTGATGGGGCTCGCCGTCAACTACGTGGCGGCGGCGCTGCTGGCGCTCGCGATCGGCTTCTACGTGTTCGTCTACACGGCATGGCTCAAGCGCCGCACGCCGCAGAACATCGTCATCGGCGGCGCCGCCGGCGCCTTTCCGCCGATGATCGGCTGGGCCGCGGCCACGGGCGAGGTGAGCCTTTCCTCGCTCGCGCTGTTCGCGCTGATCTTCATGTGGACGCCGCCGCATTTCTGGGCGCTCGCGCTGGTCAAGAACGCCGACTACGCGCGCGCGGGCGTGCCGATGCTGCCGGTAGTCGCCGGCGACGGGCCGACCAAGCGGCAGATGCTGGTCTACACCGTCCTTTTGCTGCCGCTCGGCCTCGTGCCCTACTGGCTGGGCGTGGCCGGCGCTGTCTACGCCGCGGTCGCGACCGTGTTCGGGATCGTGTTCGTGGCGCTGGCGGCCAGGCTCCTCGGCGACAAGGCCAACCGCGGCGCCATGGCCATGTTCGGCTTCTCGATCCTCTACCTGTTCGTGCTGTTTGCGGCGATGATCGCCGATCGCGGCGCGGGCGCCTAGGACGGGAACGAGGGCGGCGGTGAGCATCGCCATGGCATCGGACAGCAAGGACAAGCCGCCGGTCTTCGGCGGCGGCGAGTGGCGAAGCGACGTGCATCGCCGGCAGCGGCGCAAGAACATCGCGCTGGTGCTGGCGCTGCTGGGATTCGCGCTGCTGTTCTACCTGATCACGATCGTGCGCCTGGGCGACAACGTGATCCATCGGATCGGCGGGTCATGACGCCGCGCGGAGCGAACGCGACGCCCCTCGCCCGGCGCAACCGCCGGCTCATGCTGGTCTGCGTCGCGGTCGTGGCCGGCATGGTGGGGCTCTCCTTCGCCTCGGTGCCGCTCTACCGCCTGTTCTGCCAGGTGACCGGCTTCGGCGGCGCCACCCAGCGGGCCGACAAGGCGCCCGACACGGTGCTCGACCGCATGGTGACCGTGCGCTTCAACGCCGACACCGACCCGTCGCTGCCCTGGTCGTTCCGGCCGGCGCAGCGCGAGGTGCGCGTGCGGCTGGGCGAGCAGGCGCTGGCCTTCTACACCGCGCGCAACTTCGGGCACGAGCCGGTCACGGGCACCGCCACGTTCAACGTGACGCCGGAGAAGGTCGGCGGCCATTTCGACAAGATCCAGTGCTTCTGCTTCAACCAGCAGACCCTGGCGCCCGGCCAGAGCGCCGAGCTGCCGGTCAGCTTCTTCGTCGACCCGTCGCTCGCCAAGGACCCGAACCTGGACGACATCAAGGTCATCACGCTGTCCTACACCTTCTTCCGCGCCCGCAAGCCCGAGCAGCCGCGCGTGAGCGCCGCGCCGGGCGGGGCGCGGCCCGTCAACTGAGTTCGCCGCCGGGGAGAGATCGGAACATGGCCCACACCGCAGCCCATCACGCGCCCAAGCACCCGTATCACCTGGTCGACCCCAGCCCGTGGCCCGCCGTCGGCGCGACCTCCGCCGGGCTCATGGCGTTCGGCGCGGTGCTCTACATGCACCCGGACATGCTGGGCAAGGGCGTCGAGCCGCTGCTGAAGGGCCTGGGCGCCTGGACCATCCTGCCCGGCACGATCGGCGTGCTGTTCACCATGTGGATGTGGTGGCGCGACGTGATCACCGAGGCCACGTTCAAGGGCCACCACACCCCGGTCGTGCGCCTGCATCACCGCTACGGCATGACGCTGTTCATCGCCTCGGAGGTGATGTTCTTCGTCGCCTTCTTCTGGGCGTTCTTCAACGCCTCGTTGAGCGCGAACGTCTGGCCGCCCAAGGGCATCGAGCCGTTCGAGGCCTTCCACCTTCCCTTCATGAACACGCTGATCCTCCTGACCTCGGGCTGCACCGTCACCTGGGCGCACCACGCGCTGATCGAGGGCGACCGCAAGGGGCTGCTGCAGGGGCTGGGGCTCACCGTCCTGCTCGGCATCGCCTTCACCTCGCTGCAGGCCTACGAGTACAGCCACGCGGCTTTCGGCTTCAAGGAAGGCATCTACCCCTCGACCTTCTTCATGGCCACCGGCTTCCACGGCTTCCACGTCATCATCGGCACCACCTTCCTGATCGTGTGCTGGTTCCGCGCCTACAAGGGGCACTTCAAGCCCGACCACCACTTCGGCTTCGAGGCGGCCGCCTGGTACTGGCACTTCGTCGACGTGGTCTGGCTGTTCCTGTTCATCTGCATCTACTGGTGGGGCAGCTGAGCGGGGTTTCGCCCTTCGCCGCGGGCCTGCGCTGCCGCTGCCCGCGCTGCGGCCGGGGGCGCCTGTTTCAGGGGTTGCTGGCGGTGGCGCCGGTCTGCGAGTCCTGCGGCCTCGATCTGAAGAAAGAGGACAGCGGCGACGGCCCGGCCGTCTTCGTCATCCTGATCCTGGGCGCGCTGGTGGTGCCGCTGGCGATCGGCGTCGAGGTGCTGTTCCATCCGCCCGAATGGGTGCACATGGCGCTGTGGCCGCCGGTCGTGCTGGTGGGCGCCATCGGCCTGCTGCGCCCGTTCAAGGCGACGATGATTGCGCTACAGTATCGTCACCGGTCGCTCTGAGCGGCTGCTGCCGGCCGCGCTCCGCACCGCCCTGACGAGGGGCTGCACCATGCCGCTTCCGATCCTCCGCCGCTTCAAGCCGAGCTGGGGCATGACGCTCGCGGCAATTCCCGCCATGGGCGTGCTCCTGGCGCTCGGCACCTGGCAGATGGACCGCATGCGCTGGAAGGAGGCGCTGATCCAGGAGCGCGCGCAACGCCTGGCGGCGCCGCCGGTCAACCTGCCGGCGCAGGTCGCCGCACCCGAGGCGCTGGAATACCGGCGCGTGCAGGCGGTCGGGCGCTTCCTCAACGACCGTGAGCTGTATCTCGCCGGGCGTTCGAGCCGCGGCCAGAACGGCTACCACGTGGTCACGCCGCTGCAGCGCGCCGACGGCAGCGCCGTGCTGGTCAACCGCGGCTGGGTGCCGCTCGACCGCAAGCTGCCGCAGAGCCGCGACCAGGGCCTGGTCGCGGGCCAGGTCACGGTCCAGGGCCTGGCGCGCGTGCCGCAGCCGCCCGGCTGGTTCACGCCGGCGAACCAGGTAGAAGGCAATTTCTGGTTCTATGTCGACATCCCGGCGATGGCGCGGGCCGCGGGCCTGACCAACGTGCTGCCGGTCTATATCGAGGCCGGCTCGGCGCCCAACCCCGGTGGCCTGCCGATTGGCGGCCAGCCACAGGCCACCCTGCCGAACAACCACCTGCAATACGCCATCACCTGGTACGCGCTGGCCGTTGCGCTGGGCGTGATCTACGTGCTGCGGTCGCTCAAGCAGGAGTGAGCCGCGGCGTGTCGTGCTCGCCTCACCAGGCGTTGTCGCGGCGTTTGGCCAGGCGTCGCGCCACGCGGCGCAGCGTCGCTTCCAGCTCGGCCGGGTCGACGCCGTCGGCCTTCATCACGGTGCGGATCAGGCAATCGGACAGCACGTCCTCGATCGTGCGCGGCAGCGCGATTCCGGTGTTGCGCTTGGATTCCGGGCGGCCCTGGCAGGCAGAGGACATGACGCACCCCATCATCTCGTCGATTGCGCGAGCGGCGCGAGTCGCAGCTGACCTCGACCAACGCGACGCGCGTGAGCCCACGCGACACGCGCTGGCGACATCGGACGGCGAGCTGTGGCGGACGGACGCGGTAGCCTGCGCATGACGCCCCCATGCACGCGCTGCATGAAGGGCAAGATGACCGGTCTATGTGCCTTCGCCGTGGCGGCATCGCGGCGCAAATAAGGCGATCGGCAACGCGCGTTTGCGGGATTCCGCGCTTTCGGCGCGCGGCGTAAAATTCCCGTAACGAACCTCCGCGGGATGTTACCGCGCCGTCAGTAGGCGTATTCCTTGAACACCGGATCGACCGAGCCCACCCAGGCCTCGCGATAGCGCGCCAGCAGGCGCTCCGCCGGCGTCTCGCCGCTGTCGGCGATCTCGAACAGCGTGTCGAGGAAGCAGCTCTCGTCCGGACAGAGCATCGGCTTGGCGCGCCGCCTGAGGCCCGCGCGCGCGATCTCCAGCACGGAAAGCGCCAGCTCGCGCATCGTGCCGGCGCCGCCCGCCTTCTTGAACGGGGTCTTGAGGCCGAGGCGCGGCACCTCGCGCAGCAGATAGGCGCGGTCCTCGTCGGTCCAGTCTCTGACCAGCGCCGCGGCCTGGTCGAGCGCCGCCTGGTCGTAGAGCAGCCCGACCCAGAGGGCGGGCAGGGCGCAGAGCCGGCGCCAGGGGCCGCCGTCGGCGCCGCGCATCTCCATGTACTTCTTCAGCCGCACCTCCGGGAAGGCGGTGGTGACGTGGTCGGACCAGTCGTTGATGGTCGGCAGCTCGCCCGGCAGGGCGGGCAGGCGGCCCTTGAGGAACTCGCGGAAGGACTGTCCCGAGGCGTCGATGTACTTCCCGCCGCGATAGACGAAGTACATCGGCACGTCGAGCATGTAGTCGACATAGCGCTCGAAGCCGAAGCCGCGCTCGAACACGAAGGGCAGGGTGCCGCAGCGGTCGGGATCAGTGTCGGTCCACACGTGGCTGCGGAAGCTCAAGTAGCCCGACGGCTTGCCCTCGACGAAGGGCGAGTTGGCCCACAGTGCCGTGGCGACGGGTTGCAGCGCCAGCGACACGCGGAACTTTGCCGTCATGTCGAACTCGGAGGCGAAGTCGAGATTGGTCTGCACCGTGCAGGTGCGCAGCATCATGTCGAGGCCGAGCCTGCCCTTCTTCGGCATGTAGTCGCGCATGATGCGGTAGCGCCCCTTGGGCATCCACGGCACCTCGTCGCGCCGCCACTTGGGATCGAACCCCAGCCCGATCATGCCGATGCCAAGCTCCTGCCCGACCTCCTTCACCTGGTCGAGATGCTCGTGCACCTCCTGGCAGGTCTGGTGGATCGTGGTCAGCGGCCGGCCCGACAGCTCGAACTGCCCGCCCGGCTCGAGCGTGATGTTGCAGCCGTCCCCGCGCGTCAGCGCGATCGGGTTGCCGTTCTCCTCGACCGGCTGCCAGCCGAAGCGCGTCATGCCGTTGAGCAGCGCGCGCACCCCCGACGGTCCCTCGTAGGGCAGCCGGCGCAGATCCCTCAGCTGGAAGGCGAACTTCTCGTGCTCGGTGCCGATGCGCCACTGCTCGCGCGGCTTGCAGCCGGACTCGAACCAGGCGATCAGCTGGCACCGATCGGTGATCGGCGCGCCGCCGGATTTTGGCGGTGCGGACATGGCTCCCTCACCCTCTTGCGTCGTCGTTCGCCGCCGCGTCGCGCAGCGCCTGCCATACGGCCAGCGCCGCCAGCGCCGCCGTGTCGGCGCGCAGGATGCGCCGGCCCAGCGAGACGGGCGTAACAAAGGGGAGTTTCACCAGGGCGTCAAGCTCGGCCGGGTCGAAACCGCCCTCCGGCCCGATCAGGATCGCCGCCGGTCCGGCTGGGGATGCTTTGACGACCCGCGCGATCGGCGGGGCGTTTCCCCGTTCGGCGCAGACATAGAGCCGCCGTCCGGCGGGCCAGGCGCCAATCGCCTGGTCCAGGCGCCGCGCCTCGTGCACCTCCGGGACGCTGAGCCGCTCGCTCTGCTCGGCCGCTTCCACCGCGTTGGCCCGTAGCCGGTCCCGATTGACGCGCTCGACCACCGTGCGGCGCGTGAACACCGGCATCAGCGCCGAGACGCCCAGCTCCGTCGCCTTCTGCGCCAGGAAGTCGATGCGGGCGAACTTGAGCGGGGCGAACACCAGCCACAGGTCGGGTTCGGCCCCGGGCGCGCGGCGCTGCTCCAGCACCGCCAGCGACGCCCAGCCCTTGCCGACGCCGTCCAGCCGCGCCCGGTACTCGCCGTCGCGCCCGTTGAACAGGGCCAGCTCCGCCCCGGGCGCGAGCCGCAGCACGTGCTTCAGGAAATGCGCGCGCTCGGGCCCCAGCCCGACCGTGGCGCCTTCCGCCAGCGCGTCCTCGACATGGATCCGCGTCTCGATGCGCTCCGCCGCCATGACTGCGGTATAAATCAGGGCGATGACCCAGGCCAGCGACATACCGAAAGGCGGCTGGATCGAACGTTGGTCGCCCGGCCCGTTCCGGCCCTATCTGCGCCTCATGCGCCTCGACCGGCCGATCGGGACCTGGCTCCTGCTGCTGCCGTGCTGGTGGGGCACGGCGCTGGCCTCGCCCAGCCTGCCGGACTGGCGACTCATCGCGCTCTTCGCCATCGGCGCACTGGTGATGCGCGGCGCCGGCTGCACCTTCAACGACATCGTCGACCGAGACATCGACCGGCGCGTCGCGCGCACGGCGGACCGCCCGGTCGCCAGCGGCCAGATCGGCGTGTCAGCCGCGGTCGTCTTCATGGTGGCGCAGGCGCTGGTCGGGCTCGCCGTACTTCTGTCGCTCAACGGCGCCGCCGTGCTGTGGGGCATCGCCTCGCTGTCGCTGGTGGCGATCTACCCCTTCATGAAGCGCGTGACGTGGTGGCCGCAATTCGTCCTTGGCCTCGCCTTCAACTGGGGCGCGTTGCTCGGCTACGTGGCCGTGACCGGCGCGATGGAGCCGCCGGCGCTGCTGCTCTATGCCGCCGGCATCGCCTGGACGCTCGGCTACGACACGATCTACGCGCACCAGGACAAGGCCGACGACGCGCTGGTCGGCGTCAAGTCCTCGGCGCGCTACCTGGAAAAGCGCACGCGGCCGTTCCTCTACGCGGTCTATGCGGCCGCGGTCCTGCTGCTGGCGGCCGCCGGCGTGTCGGCGGGCCTGGGCTGGCTCTTCCATGGCGGCCTCGCCGCGGCCGCAGCGCATCTGTTCTGGCAGGCGCGCATGGTCGACATCGACGATCCGCGCGACTGCCTCGCCAAGTTCCGCGCCAATCGCGACACGGGGCTGATCGTGTTCGCCGCGCTCATGGCGGGACACCTGTTCTGAGGCGCCCTCCCGGCACCGCCGGCGATGCTGTACTGTCCCCGCGCTGAATCGCAGGAGGAACGGGCCCATGGGCACCACCGGCTGGATCGTCATCGGCGTCGTCGTCTTGATCGTGCTGTGGGGCATCCTGCTCTACAACGGGCTGGTCGCGGGCCGGAACCAAGTCGAGGCGGCCTGGCGGCAGATCGACGTGCAGCTCAAGCGCCGGCGCGACCTGATCCCCAACCTGGTCGAGACCGTGAAGGGCTACATGGGCTACGAGCAGGAAACGCTGCAGGCGGTGATCAAGGCGCGCAACGCCGCAGTCGCGGCCGAGGGCGGTCCGCGCGAGGGCCAGATCCAGGCCGAGGCCGCGCTCGGCGCCTCGCTCGGCCGGCTGTTCGCGCTGGCCGAATCCTATCCCGACCTCAAGGCCAACCAGAACGCCATGCAGCTGCAGGAGGAGCTGACCAGCACCGAGAACAAGATCGCCTTCTCGCGCCAGCACTACAACGACTCGGTCATGGCGCAGAACACGCGGGTCGAGAGCTTCCCGGCCGTGCTGATCGCCGGATCGCTCGGCTTCGGCAAGCACCCCTACTTCGAGGCGGGCGAGCAGGACCGCGAACTGCCGCGGGTGAAGCTGCGCTGAGCGCGTGATGAGCGATACCGCCGCGCCGACCGGCCTCTCGCGCACCGACTTCCTTGCGGCGATCCGCCGCAACCGGCGCAACACGGCGCTGCTCTGCATCCTCTTGACCCTGATCGGCGTCGCGGTCGGCGCCGGCATCGGCTGGGCCTACGCGATCCTGATCGACGAATCCGGGACTGGCGAGGGCGCCGCCGACTACGCCTTCTACGCCGGCGGCTTCACGCTGGTGTTCAGCCTCGTCTGGACGGCGATTGCGCTGGTCCTCGGCGACAAGGTCGTGCTCGGCCTGACCGGCGCGCGGGCGATCGCGAAGGAAGACGCGCCGGTGCTGTGGAACGTGGTCGAGGAGATGGCGCTGGCCGCCGGCCTGCCCATGCCGCAGGTCGCCATCATGGAAACCGACGCGCTCAACGCCTTCGCCACCGGCCTCAAGCCCGAGAAGGCGACGGTCGCGGTCACGCGCGGCCTCTTGAACGCGCTCAGCCGCGACGAGCTGCAGGGCGTGGTGGCGCACGAGATGAGCCACATCGCCAACAACGACGTGCTCTACATGACGGCGGTCGGCGTGCTGGTCGGGCTGATCGTGCTGGTCAGCGACCTGGCGCTGCGCAGCACGCGCTTCGTTGGCTGGGGCGGCGGCTGGGGCGGGCACGGGCGCAGCCGCAACGGCGACCGCAAGGGCGGCGGCGGGCTGATCGTAATCGCGATCCTCGTGCTGTTGCTGATCGGGCTGCTGTCGCCGATCGCGGCCCGGCTGGTGCAGATGGCGGTCTCGCGCCAGCGCGAGTACCTGGCCGACGCGACCTCGGTGAAGCTGACGCGCAACCCGCTCGGCCTGATTGGCGCGCTCCGCAAGCTCGACCAGGCGTCGGTCCGGTTCGACAACGCCAGCAAGGCCGTGCAGCACCTGTTCATCGTCAACCCGTTCCGCAAGTTCGGCGAGGACGCCTCGGCGCTGATGGCGACGCACCCGTCGATCGAGCAGCGCATCGAGCGGCTCAGGGCGCTGGGCTGATCCGTGACGCCCGATTCCGACGCCTTCATCCGGCAATGGACGCGCCTCATGGCGCCGCCGCTCGTGCCCGAGCTCAGGCTGCATCTCGCCGGGCCGGTGACGCCGTTGTGGGAGGCGACGGAGACGACGCTGGAGCAGACCGGCCTGCCGCCGCCCTATTGGGCCTTCGCCTGGCCGGGCGGGCAGGCGATCGCGCGCCACCTGCTCGACCATCCCGAACTCGTGCGCGGCCTCTCGGTGCTCGACTTCGCCGCCGGCAGCGGCATCGCCGCCATCGCCGCGGCGAAGGCGGGCGCCGCACGCGTCCTCGCCGCGGACCTCGACGACTTCGCGCTGGCGGCGATCCGGCTCAACGCGGCGGCGAATGGCGTGACGGTCGGGACGACTGCCGAGGACATGACCGCGGTCGAATCGACCAGCCAAGTCATCCTCGCCGGCGACGTCTGCTATGAGCGGCCGATGGCGGAGCGCGTCTGGCCGTGGCTGGTCGCCGCGGTGCGGCACGGCGTGGCGGCCCTGCTGGCCGATCCAGGCCGCGCCTACCTGCCGAAGCAGGGTCTGCGCGAGTTGGCGCGCTATCGCGTGCCGACCTCGCGCGAGCTGGAGGACCGCGAGGAGCGCGAGACCGTGGTCTACCTGGTCGAAGGCTGACGCGACGCGCTTGTCGCCGACTCCTCGCCGCGTATAGTGCCGGCATGGCCGGATCGATCGACCTCTATCGCCGTCTCTACAACCTGTTCCAGGCGCCGGTGTCGCGCTATGACTGCGGCCGCAAGTGCGCGCCGCTGAACGAGGGGATTCCCGTGTGCTGCGACACGGGCCACGCCATCCCGCTGGTCGACAAGCACGAATGGCACCTGCTGAAGTCGCGCACCGACCTCTGGCACCTTTATCGCAAGCGCGACAAGGATTCCCTGCGCGAGCTGGCCGGCAAGCACCGCGACTGCCGTGCGGTCGAGTGCAAGGGCTTCATGCAATGCGAGCGCGACAACCGCTCGATCGCCTGCCGCGCCTTCCCGTTCTTCCCCTATTTCCCGCGCGGCGAAGGCATCGCCGGCCTGTCGGTGTTCTGGAGCTTCGAGGATCGCTGCTGGGTGCAGAGCAACCTGCAGATCGTCGAGCCGGCGTTCGTGAGGGAGTGCATCGCCGCGTTCGAGCTGCTGTTCGCGCACGACAAGGCCGAGCGCGACGCCAACTACGAGTTCTCCGGCACCATCCGCCGCGCCTTCACGCGCACGAACCGCATCATCCCGCTGATCGGCCGCGACGGCGAGTTCCTGGCGGTCGAGCCGGGCACGCACCGCATCCGCAAGGCGAGCTGGCGCGAATACCGGCGCCACGAAGCCTTCCAGGACGAGAAGCCGGCCGCGCCGGCACGGCGCTAGCCGCCGCGGTCGTAGAGGAACGTCCCCAGCACGACCCAGCGCCGCGCCTCGCGCTCGTGGCCGGGCAGCGGCGCCAGCGGTGTGGTGTAGTGCCAGAAGGGCAGGCGGTAGACGGCGATGCCGCCGGCGCGGTTGACGTCGACCATCTCGCTCAGATGGCCCGACCTCGCGTAGACCAGGAACTGGCGCGCCGCGCCGGGGCAGCCGAGCGACAGGTGCAGGTCGACATAGCCCGCGCTTGCGCGCGGGTTCTCCGGGTAGTGGTCGGTGTGCGGGCCGCTGTAGTCGCCCGGCCCGTAGCGCAGCACCTGCATGCCCGCGCGCGGGTCAAGCGTGCGGCCCGAGACCGCCTCGGCGAAGCCGCGCCAGGCGTCGCTCCGCGTCATGGCGACGAGGCCGATGCGCTCGGCGGCGTCGAAGGCGCGCGAGCCGCGCCGCTCCAGCCAGGCCGTGCGCACGCGCACCGTCTTGATCAGCCGTTCCTCGTGGTTGCGCGTCTGCCCGGTGATCGATTCGGGCGGGATGGCGCGAATCATCGGCCTGAGCAGCGGCGCCATGGCGCGCTCCAGCAGCCGGGCGGCCGCTCTTGCCCGATCGCGGTCGATCATGCCGTTGAGATGAAGAAACGGCCGGTCCGCGGTCAGGGCAGCGGTCTTGTCCCGCCCCCGGAGGACGCGCATCCCCTTCGGCGTCAGCAGGTCGGCGAAGTCGGCCGGGAATCGCTCCATGCGCCGATCATAGAGTTGGCGTAGACTGGCGCCAAAGGCCCGCACGAGGCCCGACGATCAGGAAGGGAGAGCGCACGCCATGAACGACCGGCCGGCGCTCGCATATGGCGCGCAGGCGGGATTGCGCTTCGCCTGCGTACTGGACGGCAAGGGCGGCTGCCGCGACCTGGA
The DNA here is from genome assembly GCA_964557415.1 of uncultured Rhodospirillaceae bacterium. Classification (GTDB taxonomy): domain Bacteria; phylum Pseudomonadota; class Alphaproteobacteria; order JAEULC01; family JAEULC01; genus JAEULC01. The sequence goes on along the minus strand of CAZLBB010000040.1, from coordinate 27,154 downwards.
CTGGGCCGGCGTCGAGGCCTGGACGCCCGCCGACGGCGCGCTGTGGCTGCATCTGGAGCGCGACGACCCGCTGGCACAGGCCTGGCTCAACGAGAAATCGGGCATCGAGCGCTTCGCCGTCCTGGCGCTGCTGGCGGAGGAGACCCGGCCGCGCGTCGAGGACTACGACGACGCGCTGCTGGCGACGCTGCGCGGCGTCAACCGCGCCGACGCCGGCGAGCCGCTCGACCTCGTGCCGATCCGCATCTGGGCCGACGCCAACCGGATCATCAGCTTGCGCGACAAGGACCACTACCTGATGGCGCTGCGCGACATCCGCGAGGCGCTGGACCAGGGCAAGGGGCCGATCCGCCTCGGCGCGCTGTTCGCCCGCATCGCCGACAAGATCGTCAAGGACCTCGAGCCGGTGGTAGAAGAACTCGAGGACCGCACCGACCGGCTGGACGAGGACCTGCTGGCGCATCCGACTCCTGCCTGCCGCGCCGAGCTCAGCGAGCTGCGCCGTCAGGCGATCGGGCTGCGGCGCTACCTGGCGCCGCAGCGCGAGGCGCTGCTCCGGCTCAACGTTGAGGATGCGCCCTGGCTGCACAAGCGCGACAAGATCCGCCTGCGCGAGGTCACCGACAAGGTGATGCGCCACCTGGAGAACCTCGACGCGATCCGCGACCGCGCCACCATCCTGCACGAGGATCTGGCGGCCGAGATTGCCGAGGAGCACGCCCGCGCCTCGAACCGCCTGACGCTGGTCGCCGCCCTGCTGCTGCCGCCCAGCGTGTTCGCCGGCATGCTCGGCGCCAATGTCGACGGCATCCCCTTCAAGGACGATCCCTGGGCCTTCGCCCTGATGTGGGCTGTGCTGCTGGCGATGTTCCCGATCGAGATCTGGTTCCTGAAGAGGATGAAGTGGATGTAGGAGACGGCCTGTCCTGATGTAGACTCGCCCCGGTCCCTGCATCACGCCCCAGACCTCATGCCCTTCTCCTCCCTCCGCGACTTCATCGACCGGCTCGAACGCGCCAACCGGCTGGTGCGCGTGAAGGAACCGGTTTCGCCCGTCCTGGAGATGACGGAGATCCAGACCCGCCTGCTCGCCGAGGGCGGGCCGGCGGTGCTGTTCGAGAACGTCGTCGGCCACACCATGCCGGTCCTGGTCAACCTCTTCGGCACGGTCGAGCGCGTGGCCTGGGGCATGGAACGCGAGCCGGGGCAGCTGCGTGAGATCGGCGAGACGCTCGCCTTCCTGCGCCAGCCCGAGCCGCCCGGCGGCTGGCGCGAGGCGATGGAGCTGCTGCCGCTGGTCAAGACCGTGCTGTCGATGAAACCGAAATCCGTGGCCGGCGCGCCGTGCCAGGAAGTCGTGCTGCAAGGCGCCGACATCGACCTTGGGCGGCTGCCCATCCAGACCTGCTGGCCGGGCGAGCCGGCGCCGCTGATCACCTGGCCGCTGGTCGTCACGAAAGGGCCCGCGCAGCGCCGCGAGGACAACTACAACCTCGGCATCTACCGCATGCAGGTGATCGGGCGCGACCGCACGCTGATGCGCTGGCTCAAGCATCGCGGCGGCGCGCAGCACCACCAGCGCTGGAAGGCGGAGCGGCGCGAGCCGTTTCCCGCCGCCGTCGTCATCGGCGCCGATCCCGGCACGATCCTGGCCGCCGTGACGCCGGTGCCCGACACGCTGTCGGAATACCAGTTTGCCGGCCTCCTGCGCGGGCGGCGCGTCGAGCTGGTCGAGTGCAGGACCGTCCCGCTCGCCGTGCCGGCCGAGGCCGAGATCGTACTCGAGGGCCATGTCTCGCTCGACGACTACCGCGACGAGGGCCCCTACGGTGACCACACCGGCTACTACAACGCGGTCGAGCCGTTCCCCGTCTTCACGCTCAGCGCCATCACCATGCAGCGCAAGCCGATCTATCTCTCGACCTTCACCGGAAGGCCGCCGGACGAGCCGAGCGTGCTGGGCGAGGCGCTGAACGAGGTGTTCGTCCCGCTGCTGCGCCAGCAATTCCCCGAGATCGTCGATTTCTGGCTGCCGCCCGAGGGCTGCTCCTACCGCATCGCCGTGGTGTCGATGAAGAAGGCCTACCCGGGCCACGCCAAGCGCGTGATGCTGGCCGTGTGGTCGTACCTGCGCCAGTTCATGTACACCAAGTGGGTGATCGTTGTGGACGTCGACGTCGACGCGCGCGACTGGAAGGACGTGATGTGGGCGATCTCGACCCGCATGGACCCGGCGCGCGACATCACGGTGATCGAGAACACGCCGATCGACTATCTCGACTTCGCCTCGCCCGAATCGGGCCTCGGCAGCAAGATCGGCCTCGATGCCACCAACAAGTGGCCGCCCGAGACCAGGCGCGAATGGGGCACCAGGATCCGCATGAGCGACGAGGTGATCCGCACCGTCAGCGAGAAATGGCCGCGCCTCGGCCTGCCGGGCTCGGGCAAGCCGATCTGGAAATGATCGCGATCGAGCTTCTGGCCGCGCGGCTCGGGCGCCTGCCGCGTATCCCGCTCGCGCATCTTCCGACTCCGGTAGAGAAGCTCGAGCGCCTGACCGCGCATCTCGGCGGGCCCACGCTGTGGATCAAGCGCGACGACTGCACCGGCCTCGGGCTCGGCGGCAACAAGCTGCGCAAGCTCGAGTTCCTTCTGGCCGACGCGCTGATGCAGCGCGCCGACACCGTGGTCACCGGCGGCGTGGTGCAGTCGAACCACATCCGGCAGACGGCGGCGGCCGCGGCGAAGCTCGGGCTCGAATGCCATCTCGCGGTCATGACCGGTCGCGTGCCCGACGTCGACCCGGACTACGACGAGACCGGCAACATCCTGCTCGATCGCCTGTTCGGTGCGCATTGCGTCTATGTCGACTGGAAAGCCAACCGCAACGCCGTGATCGCCGGGCTGATCGACGGGCTCAAACATCGCGGCCGGCGACCCTACATGGTCGCGTACGGCGGATCGAACGCGCTCGGCGCCTGCGGCTTCGTCGCGGCGGCGATGGAGCTGGTGCAGCAGCTCGATCACCTGGACCTCCGCATCACCCATGTCGTGCACGCCTCGGGCAGCGCCGGCACGCAGGCGGGCCTAGCGGTCGGTCTCGCGGCACTGGCGCCGGAGATCGCGCTGATCGGCATCGACATCGACGCCGAGCCCGAGCGCGTGCGCGCCGACGTCGACCGCCTGGCGCGCCAGACCGCCGACATGCTGGGCGTCCCGGCGCCTGCGCCGGTCACGGTGCTTTCCGGCTACGCCGGTCCGGGCTACGGCATGCCGGCCGAGGCGATGGTCGCAGCGGTCCGGCTGGGCGCGCGGCTGGAAGGCCTCGTGCTCGACCCCGTCTACTCGGGCAAGGGCTTCGCCGGCCTCATCGACCTCGTACGCCGGGTCCGCTTCAAGCCGACCGACAACGTCCTGTTCTGGCACACCGGCGGCGCGCCGGGCCTGTTCGCCTATCGAAGCGTTTTCCGATAAGAAACATGTTTAGCGGCGCGATCGGAACGGTTCGTCGATCGGGATGACGTAGATCAATGCCCGGAGTGTCTGCACATGGCATTTTCCCGTTTCCTCGGTGACGGACTTTCAGCCGTGAGCCTTGCCGATTTCTTCGCGCGCATCCAATCGCCCGCGTTGCAGGAGGTTGCATCCCATTGGAATTCGGCGCGCGCTGGACGGGCGATGCCCGGTTGGCGCGACATCGACGCCACCGCCATCGCCCCGCATCTGCACATGGTCTGGGCGTGGCGCTACGACAGGGCCACCGGCATCTTCATCGGCCGCCTGGCGGGCGAGACGATCGCGCAGGTCTTCGGCCGGCCGGTGCGCGGCGTGCGGCTGGAGGAGTTCTTCGCCGGCCGCAACCCCGAGGTCGTGGCCGGAGACTTCGTGCGCATCGTTACCGGACCGGCGCTCATGCATTGTGTCGGCACGGCGCGGCCGCCCTTGAGGCACGACCGCGCGAACGAGCGGATCGCGCTGCCGCTGGCCGACGACGGCGTTCATGCCGACGGGTTGATCGGCGCGACGATCTACGACCTGTACGGCAGCTGGTCGCAACGGCCCGCCACGCCCGAGGCCGCGTTCACGCTCAGCAGCGCGTTCTTTCCCCTCGCCTAGACCTTGGGCCCGCCCTCCACCGGGAAGCGCTCCCTGATCCGGCGCATGAGCGTGTCGCGCACCTGGCGGTAGGCGTCGAGGCGCTGCTCGCGCGTGCCCTCGACGATGGTCGGGTCGAAGGTGTTCCAGAACTCCACGTCGCAAGCCATGGTGCGCGTGAGCTCAACGGCGCGATGCTGCGCCTCGGGCGACAGCGTGACGATCAGGTCGTAGTAGCCGTCCTCGAGCTGGTCGAAGGTCTTGGGCCGGTGGCGCGAGACGTCGATGCCGATCTCGTCCAGCACCTCGACAGCCATCGGATCGAGTTCGCCCACGCGCAAGCCGACGGAATCGACGTAGATGTGCCGTCCGTGCAGGTGCTTCAGGATCGCCTCGGCCATGGGCGAGCGCACCGAGTTCATGGTGCAGGCGAACAGCACGGAGCTGGGCAGCGCCGGCATCGACGTCTCAGGCCCGGAAGTGCAGCACGCAGAGCAGCGTGAACAGGCGCCGCGCGGTCTTGTCGTCGATGGCGACCTTGCCCTCCAGGCGCTGGCGCAGCAGCTCCGAGCCTTCGTTGTGCAGGCCGCGGCGGCCCATGTCGATCGCCTCGATCTTGGACGGCGAGGCCGAGCGGATGGCCTGGAAGTAGCTCTCGCAGATCTGGAAATAGTCCTTGATGATCGTGCGGAATGGCGTGAGCGGCAGCACGACCGTGGTGAGCGCGGTGTCGTCCTCGCGCTTGATGTCCATCACCAGCCGATTCTCCGACAGCGACAGGTGGAGGGCATAAGGGCCCTCGAAGTCGCCGACCGGAGAGAACTGGTTTTCCTCGATCAGGTCGTAGATGGCGACGGCGCGCTCGTGCTCGATCTCCGGCGCGCGCCGCAGCACCGTCTTCTCGTCCAGCGTGACGGCGATGATGCGGTCGCGGCGCCGGGGCGGATCACCCGTCGCGTCGCCCCTGCTCATCGGTTGGTGCTCATCGCCCCAGCCCGCCGCCGTCGTTCCCGCCGCCGCCGTCGCCGGCGGCGCCGAGGCGCAGGCGCACCGACAGCGCATGCGCATCCAGCCCCTCGGCCTCGGCCAGCGCCACCGCGGCGGGGCCGATCAGCCGCGTCGCGCGCGCGTCGCAGCCGACGATCGAGCTGCGCTTCATGAAGTCGAGCACGCCGAGGCCCGAGGCGTGCCGCGCCGCGCGCGAGGTCGGCAGCACGTGGTTCGAGCCGGCGACGTAGTCGCCGATCGCCTCGGGCGTCTGGCGGCCGAGGAAGATGGCGCCGGCGTTGCGGATGGTTCGGCACAGCGGCGCCGGATCGGCGACCGCGAGCTCCACGTGCTCGGGCGCCAGCGCGTCGACCAGGGCGGGCGCATCGCGGTCGAGGTTGCCGACCACGATGACCGCGCCGTTGTCGCGCCAGCTCTTGCCGGCGATCCCGGCGCGAGGCAGGCGGCCGAGCAGCGCCTCGACCGCCGCTATGACGCGCTCGGCGAAGCCGGCGTCGTCGGCGATCAGCACGGACTGCGACGCCGCGTCGTGCTCGGCCTGCGACAACAGGTCGGCCGCGATCCAGTCCGGCTCGTTGGCGCGGTCGGCGACGACCAGGATCTCCGACGGGCCGGCGATCGAATCGATGCCGACCACGCCGAACACCTGGCGCTTGGCCTCGGCGACATAGGCGTTGCCGGGGCCGACGATCTTGTCGACCGGGCGGATGGACTCGGTGCCGAAGGCGAGCGCCGCGACCGCCTGCGCGCCGCCGACGCGCCAGATCTCGTCCACGCCGGCGCGCCGCGCCGCGGCCAGGACCAGCGCATTGAGGTGGCCGTCCGGCGCCGGCACGACCATGGCAATGCGCTGGACGCCGGCGACCATGGCGGGGATCGCGTTCATCAGCACCGAGCTCGGATAGGCGGCGGTGCCGCCCGGCACGTAGATGCCGGCGGCGCCGACCGGCGTCCAGCGCCAGCCCAGCGCAACGCCGCTGTCGTCCCGCCAGCTCTGGTCCTGCGGCACCTGCCGGCGGTGATAGGCCTCGATGCGATGCGCCGCCACGTCGAGCGCGTCGAGCGTCGCGCGCGGCGTCGCGACCATGGCGGCGTCGATCTCGTCGGGCCGTACGCGCAGCGCCGCGACCGACGCGGCGTTCAGCCGGTCGAAGCGCCGCGTCAGCTCGAGCAAGGCCGCGTCGCCGCGCGCGCGCACGTCGGCGACGATTCGCGTGACCGCGCCGGCGACGTCCTCCGGCGTCTCGCGCCGCGCGGCGACGAATGCGTCGAACTGGCGGCGGAAGTCCGCCGCGCGCGCGTCAAGCCTGAGCGGCATCGGCCACCTCGCGGAACCGGTCGATCCACTGCGTCAGCTGCGTCGGCCGCGTCTTCAAGGCGGCGCGGTTGACGATCAGGCGCGAGGACACCTCGGCGATGCGCTCGACCTCGACCAGGCCGTTGGCGCGCAGCGTGCCGCCGGTCTGGACCAGGTCGACGATGTGCTGGCTCAGGCCCATGACCGGCGCCAGCTCGACCGCGCCGCTCAAGACGATGCATTCCGCCTGCACGCCGCGCTTGGCGAAATGGCGGCGGGTGAGCGAGGGGTACTTGGTGGCGACGCGCACATGGCTCCAGCGCGCGGGATCGTCGCCCGACGCGATGGCGGCGGGCTCCGCCACGACCAACCGGCAGCGCGCCACCTTCAGGTCGACCGGCGCGTAGATCTCGTTGTAGTCGAACTCCATCAGCACGTCGCTTCCCGCCACGCCCAGCTCCGTCGCGCCGAAGGCGACGAAGGTCGCCACGTCGAAGCTGCGCACCCGGACGATCGAGATCTCGGGCCGGTTGGTGGCGAAGCGCAGCCGCCGGTCGTCGGGATCGGCGAAGCCCGGCTCCGGCTCGATGCCGGCGCGCCGCATCAGCGGCAGCACGGCGTCCAGCACGCGGCCCTTGGGCAGGGCGAAGGTCAGGGGCTCGTTCCGGGATTCGGGCATGGCGCCCGTTGTTTAGGTGTCTTGCGCCCCTTCGTCCAGCCTGTGCTTGGGGCGGAAGGAAGTCGGATAGGGCTCGTCCAGGTCCTCCAGCTTGGCGCCGATGCGCTCGACCGTGACCCGGAGCGCCTGGTCGTCGGAGAACAGGATGTCGATGGCGCTGCCGGGACCGTCGCCCCCGGCGTCGCTGGCGCGCTGGACCGCCAGCACCTCCAGCAGATGGTCGCGGTGCCGGCGGTCGATCCCCTGCGACTTGACGCCCGTCACATGGTCAATGACGAAGGCCGTCAGGACGCGCTGCTGCAGCGGATCGCCCCGCATCGCCGCCTCGTCCGGGCAGCACTCCCAGCAGAAGCGGTTGACCACCAGCGCCAGCCGGCGCTGCTCGGGCAGGTAGGCGATGTCGCCGACCGGCACCAGGGCGTCCTGCAGGATGGTCGAAAGGACGGTCAGATCCTCTTCGTCCTCGGCTCTCAGGCGCAGACGTTCGGGGGCGGGCGACTTGGGCATGACAGCGAAAGGATGGGGAGCGCGCGCGACCGGGTCAAGGCCCGCGCCAATTCGTCGCGCAACGATGGATGCGGGCCGGGGCTGCGGGGCGGCGCCGCGGGGGCGCACCGTCGTTCCTGCCCGCTCAGCCCCGCACGCGTTCGACATCGGCGCCGCAGGCGGCGAGCTTGTCTTCCAGCCGCTCGTAGCCGCGGTCGAGATGGTAGATGCGGTTGACCATGGTCTCGCCGCGCGCGGCGAGGCCGGCCAGCACCAGCGAGACCGAGGCGCGCAGGTCGGTCGCCATGACCGGCGCGCCGGTCAGCGAAGGCACGCCGCGCACCATGGCCGAGGCGCCGTGCACGTTGATGTTGGCGCCCATGCGGCACAGCTCGGGCACGTGCATGAAGCGGTTCTCGAAGATGGTCTCGGTGATCATCGCGGCGCCCTCTGCCACGGTCATCAGCGCCATCATCTGCGCCTGCAGGTCGGTCGGGAAGCCGGGGAACGGCTCGGTCATCACGTCTACCCCGGTCGGCCGGCGGTTGCCGGCGGCGACGCGCACGCCTTTGCCGGTCGCCGACACGGCGACGCCGGCCTCCGCCAGCACCCGGGCCGGCGCCTCGATCAGCGGCAGGTCGATGCCGACCAGCTCGACGTCGCCGCCGGTGATCGCCGCGGCGATGGCATAGGTGCCCGCCTCGATCCGGTCGGCGACGATGGCGTGCTCGGCGGCATGCAGCCGCTCGACGCCGTTGACCGTGATCTCGTCGGTGCCGATGCCTTCGATCCTGGCGCCCATGGCGACGAGGCAGTTCGCCAGGTCGGTGATCTCGGGCTCGCGCGCGGCGTTGACCAGAACGGTGGCGCCGCGCGCCAGCGTCGCCGCCATCAGCAGATTCTCGGTGGCGCCGACCGACACGGTCGGGAACACCACGCGCGCGCCGACGAGCCCCTGCGGCGCGCGCGCCGAGACGTAGCCGCCTTCCAACTCGATCTCGGCGCCCAGCGTCTGCAGCCCCTTCAGGTGCAGGTCGATCGGCCGCGTGCCGATGGCGCAGCCGCCCGGCAGCGACACGCGCGCCCGGCCGTGCCGCGCGACGAGCGGCCCCAGCACCAGCACCGAGGCGCGCATCTTGCGCACGAGGTCGTAGGGCGCGGTCGTGCTGGCGATGTCGTCGGCCTGCAGCCGCACCGTGACGCCGCCGTTCTGCCCGTTGCTCCTGCCGTTGGCCCCCAAGAGCGTGATCGTGACGCCGTGCTGCTGCAGGAGGTGCGTCATCGTGTCGATGTCGGCCAGGCGCGGCACGTGGCGCAACGTCAGCACCTCGTCGGTCAGCAGCGCTGCGCACATCAGCGGCAGCGCCGCGTTCTTCGCCCCGCCGATCGGGATCGCCCCCTGCAGCCGCTTGCCGCCCGAAATCCTCAGCTTGTCCATTCGCTCGCCATCCTGGTCGGAAAAGTGGAAGAAGGATTCACCACAGAGACACAGAGAAGAAAGAGAGAGGAACTGGCATCACACGCGCGGCGTAGCCGCGTCATGTTCTTTCTTTGCCTTCCCTTCGTGTCCTTCGTGCTCTTCGTGGTTCACTCTTCAAAGACCAACCACGAAGAGCACGAAGGACACGAAGGGAAGAAGGAAGGGCATTGCGGCGGCCTTCGGCCGGAGAATCTCGTTCTCTTCCCTTTCCTCTCTGTGTCTCTGCGTCTCTGTGGTTCATCTTTTCGACTACAGCTTCGGCAGCGTCACCCCGCGCTGGCCCATGTATTTGCCGCCGCGGTCGCGGTACGAGGTCTCGCAAATGCTGTCGCCCTTGAGGAACAGGAACTGGCAGGCGCCCTCGTTGGCGTAGATCTTGGCCGGCAGCGGCGTGGTGTTGGAGAATTCCAGCGTCACGTGGCCTTCCCATTCCGGCTCGAGCGGCGTGACGTTGACGATGATGCCGCAGCGCGCGTAGGTCGACTTGCCCAGGCAGATCACCAGTACGTCGCGCGGCACGCGGAAATACTCGACCGTGCGGCCGAGCACGAAGCTGTTGGGCGGGATGATGCAGACGTCCTGCTTGCGGTCGACGAAGCTCTGCGCCGAGAACGCCTTGGGATCGACGATCGCGTTGTCGACGTTGGTGAACAGCTTGAACTCGTCCGCCACGCGCGCGTCGTAGCCGTAGGACGACAGCCCGTAGGAGATCACGCCCTCGCGCCGGATGCCGTCGACGAACGGCTCGATCATGCCCTTGCTCTTGGCCTGCTCGCGGATCCAGTGGTCGGGCATGACGGGCATCGAGGCGGGCGCTCCGCGACGGTTGCGATCGGGGCGGGTTGTAGCGGAGCGGACCCGGCCCCTCAAGCGCCCCTGGGCCTGCCTGGGGGCGGTTTGGAAACGGCTTGTGATTCCAACGGCTCCTGCGGCGGCTCCGGCGCATCCGGGGCCGACCCCAGCGCCCGGTCGCGGGCCTTGCGGCGGGCCAGATTCGCGCGCAGTGCCCGGGATTGCCGCTCGCGGCGCTCCTCCGCCTCGCGCGCGCCGGCGGGGGAAAGGGTCGGCCTGGGCGGCTTGGTGTCGTTCATCGGCATATCTACCCATGGGCGAAGATCGTGGCATGCCAACACGGCCGGACCGTGGCCGGACCGGGCCTACACCAGGGCGTCCCAGCGACGCAAGCGATGACCGCCGGCCGCAATTTCTGTCGGCGCCGTGGGGGGCGCGAGCAGGTTGTCCGACATGCGGTTGTCCTATGGACCGCGGCCGAACCCTCGCGTAGCATCCTCGTCAACGCGTTGTCCCAGCGGCCGGGATGAACGCATCGCCGCCGGAAGGGAAGGCCGCGCTGTGAATAAACGGAGGAAACCTCACCATGCCCAAGTCAGGTCTGTCACGCCGTAGATTCGTCGCCACGACGGCCGCCGCCTCGGCCGTTGCCGTCGCCGCACCGTTCGTGCGCGGCGCGCGCGCCGCCGGCCAGCTCAACATCGGCTTCTGGGACCACTGGGTGCCCGGCGCCAACAACACGCTGACCGCGCTCGTCAACGAATGGGCGGCGAAGGAGAAGGTCGAGGTCAAGATCGACTACATCACCTCGCAGGGCAACAAGAACCGCCTGACCATCGCCGCCGAGGCGCAGGCCAAGTCGGGCCACGACATCTTCGCCTATCCGACCTGGGAACCGCAGGCCTACGCGAACCTGCTGGAGCCGGTCGACGACGTGATGGAGCCCTTGATCAAGAAGTACGGCAAGGTCAACGCCACGGTCGAGTATCTCGGGCGCGCGAACAACAAATGGATCGTGGTGCCCGCCACCGTGGGCAGCCAGATCAAGGGCCCGTGCTCGCGCATCGACCTGATGAAGAAGCATGCCGGCATCGACGTGCAGGCGATGTATCCGGCCGGTGGGCCGCCGAAAGCCGATCAATGGAACCTCGATGCGTTCCTGAAGGCCGCCGAAGCCTGCCACAAGGCCGGCGCCACGTTCGGCATCGGCCTCGGGATCACGTCGGACTCGGTCGACACGGCCGGCGCGATCTTCCATTCCTTCGGCGCCGCGCTGGTCGACGCGAAGGGCAGCATCACGGTCAAGACCGACGCGGTGCGTCAGACGCTCGACTACTTCAAGAAGCTGGCGGCGGTGCTGCCGGCCGATGCGCCGGCCTGGGACGACGCGTCGAACAACAAGTGGCTGGTCTCGGGCAAGGGCGCGCTGATCATGAACCCGCCGAGCGCCTGGGCGGTCGCCAAGCGCGACGCGCCGCAGGTGGCCGAGCAGTGCTGGACGCACGGCATGCCCTCGGGTCCGAAGGGCCGCTACGCGCCGTTCCTGCCCTATTTCTGGGGCATCTGGAATTTCGGCAAGAACAAGCCCGCGGCCAAGAGCCTGCTGGCCGCGCTGTCGCAGCGCGAGGCGGCGGAGAAGATGGTGGCGGCGAGCGCCGGCTACGACCTGCCGTCGTTCGAGAAGCTGACCGACTTCAAGACCTGGGCCGAGGAAGGGCCGCCCAAGGGCACGCTCTACCACTATCCGAACCCGCACAGCCACCAGGTCCTGTCGATCGCCGCGGCCCCGGCGCCGCCCAAGATCGCCGCACAGATCTATACGCAGGGCGTGCAGACCAAGATGGTGGTGCGCCATCTGCAGGGCGAGGCGATGGAAAAGACCCTCGCCTGGGCCGAAAGCGAGTGCGAAGGGTTCATGCGCACCTGACATCGGGCGGGCGCCGCCGTCGGGCTCGACCCGGCGGCGGCGTCCGGTCCGATCGGGGCTGCATGGCTCGTCGAACAGGGTGAAGAGCGCCGCTGCCGGCTGGGCACGAAGCCGGAGCGGCGCCAGTGCGCGACAGGGTGATCTGATGGCCGATGCCGTGGTGCAAACGGAAGTCGTCCGACGGCGTGCGCCGCGCCGCAGCGGTCTGCACCGCACGATGCAGCGCAAGTCGACGATCGCGTTCTTCATGGCGCTGCCGCTGATCGCCCTGATCGCGACCCTGGTGCTCTATCCGGCCGGCTACGCGATCCACCTCGCGACGCTGAACAAGTCGATGGAGCGCTTCGTCGGCCTCGGCAACTTCTTCTTCCTGTTCAAGCGCGAGACGTTCTGGATGGTGGTGCAGCAGTCCTGCATCTTCGCCATCACCGCGGTGATCTTCAAGGCGCTGATCGGTTTCGTCGTCGCCCACTTTGTCCATAACATCCCGGCGAAGGGCCAGCGCAAGTGGCGCGGCATGCTGCTGGTGCCCTGGGTCATTCCGCCGGCGATGAGCTGCCTTGCCTGGCTGTGGCTGTTCGACCCCAGCTACAGCGCGTTCAACTGGATCCTGGCGTTGTTCGGCATCGAACCGGTCCCATGGACCGGCCATACCGGCTGGGCGCGGTTCTCGGTGATCCTGGTCAACATCTGGATCGGCGCGCCGTTCTTCATGATCATGTACCTGGCGGCGCTGAAATCGGTGCCCGAGCAGCTCTACGAGGCGGCGGCGATCGACGGCGCCAGCTGGTGGCAGCGGATCTGGTACGTGACCCTGCCGATGATGCGCAACATCATCGCCATCACCGCGCTGTTCTCGCTGATCGTCACCTTCGCCAATTTCGACATCGTGCGGGTGCTGACCGCCGGCGGCCCGATCGACACCACGCATATCTTCGGCACCTGGTCCTTCCGCGTCGGCATCGAGGGCTACGATATCCCGCTCGGCGCCGCGGTATCGCTGTTCATGGTGCCGATCCTGGCGGTTGCGGCGGTGTTCATCCTGCGCGACATCACCAGGCGGGGGAACGAATCCTGATGGCCAGCGTAGCAACCGCCGCCGGCGGCATCGGCCCCAAGCCCAAGGTCGGCAGCATCAGCCGCGACCGCAAATGGGCGCTGCGCTGGTCCTATTTCTTCCTGGTCGTGTTCGCGATCTTCTTCCTGACGCCGCCGGTCTACATGCTGATCACCAGCCTGAAGACCAGCGCCGAGATCTCGGCCGCGACCAATCCGTGGTGGGTGTTCAATCCCACGCTCGAGAACTACGCCGAGCTTCTGGGCTCGAACCAGTACATCACCTTCTTCCGCAACTCGGCCCTGGTCTCCGTCATCGTCGTCAGCCTGACGATGCTCATCTCGGTGCCCGCCGCCTTCGCCCTGTCGCGCATGAAGTTCTGGGGATCGACCACGCTGGCCTCGGGCGTGTTCCTGACCTACCTGGTTCCCGAGACGCTGCTTTTCCTGCCCCTGTTCAAGATGATGGTCACGTTCACCGAATGGACCGGAATCGAGCTGATCAATCACTGGTACGTGCTGCTGCTGCTCTATCCGACGCTGACCGTGCCGTTCTGCACCTGGATCATGATCGGCTATTTCGCCTCGATCCCGAAGGAGCTGGACGAGGCGGCGCTGATCGACGGCGCGGGCTGGCTGCAGACGCTGCTCAAGATCTTCATTCCCGTCGCCCTTCCCGGCCTGATCGCCGCGACGATCTTCGCCTTCACCGTCAGCTGGGCGCAGTTCCTCTATCCGCTCGCCTTCACCACCTCGGCCGACCAGCTGGTGCTGCCGGTCGGCATCATCACCTCGCTGATCAAGGGCGACGTGTTCAACTGGGGGCAGATCATGACCGGCGCGCTGCTCGGCGCCGCACCGCCGCTGATCATCTACGCCTTCCTGATGGACTACTACATCGCCGGGCTGACCGCAGGCGCGACCAAGGGGTAAGCGATCCATGGCCAACGTAGAGCTGCACAAGGTCGTCAAGACCTACGACAACACGCCCGCGGTGCGCGGCATCGACCTGCATATCGACGACAAGGAGTTCATCGTCCTGGTCGGGCCGTCCGGGTGCGGCAAGTCGACCACGCTCAGGATGATCGCGGGGCTGGAGGAGATCACCGACGGCGAGATCATGATCGGCGGCGATGTCGTCAACGACGTGCCGCCCAAGGACCGCGACATCGCCATGGTGTTCCAGAACTACGCGCTCTATCCGCACATGACCGTGTTCGAGAACATGTCGTTCGGCCTCCGGCTCAAGCGCTTCCCCAAGGCCGAGATCAAGAGGCGCGTGGACGAGGCGGCGCGCATCCTCGACATCACCGACCTGCTCGAGCGCAAGCCGAAGCAGCTCTCGGGCGGCCAGCGCCAGCGCGTCGCCATGGGCCGCGCCATCGTGCGCGACCCCAAGGTGTTCCTGTTCGACGAGCCGCTGTCGAATCTCGACGCCAAGCTGCGCGTGCAGATGCGCACCGAGATCAAGAAGGTGCACCAGAAGGTACGCACGACCACGGTCTACGTCACGCACGACCAGGTCGAGGCGATGACCTTGGCCGACCGCGTGGTGGTGATGAACAACGGCCTGATCGAGCAGGTGGGCGAGCCGAACGACCTCTACCACGCGCCCGCGACCAAATTCGTCGCCGGCTTCATCGGCTCGCCGGCGATGAACTTCGTGCCGTGCAGGCTCGAGAAGGCCGGCGGCGGCGGGCTCATGGTGCGGCTGACCGACAAGGTCGCCTTCGCCGTGCCGGCCGATCGCACCAAGCGCTACGAGACCTTCGTCGGGCGCGAGCGCCTCATGTTCGGCCTCCGGCCCGAGCACGTCACCGATGCGCGCGCGGCGCTGGAGAAGGACCAGCAGAAGCTCGACGTGACGCTGACCGTCACCGAGCCGATGGGCATGGAGACGCTGGTCTATTTCGCGATCAACGGCACCGAGCTGTGCGGCCGCGTCAGCCCGAACGCCGGCGCGCGCGACGGCAAGCCGATGACGCTCGCCGCCCATCTCGGCAACATGCACCTGATCGACGAGGACACGGGCAAGGTCGTGTGATGGGCGGCCCGCGCCTCACCCGCGGCGCCAGACCAGGGCGAAGCTGACCGGCCAGTTGAGGTAGCGGCGCCATTTCGGCTTGCTGGCGAGCCAGGCCTCGTCGATCACGCATTCCTCGAGCTCGACCAGGCGCAGGCCGGCGCCGGTGCCGGCGCGGAAGTGGTCGGCGAACAGGTGCACGTAGCTGCGGATGGCGACCGCCGCGCCGTCGCGGCGGTGATAGTGGGTCGGCGCGCCGTTCATCAGGAAGAAGGGATGGTAGCCGATCAGCACGAAGGCGCCGCCCGGCATCAGCAGGCGCGAGGCCTGGCGATAGACCGGCGCGAGCTCCTCCAGATGCTCGTCCGCCAGCGCCATGGTGCACAGGTCGTAGCGGCCCGCCGGCAGCTCGACGGCCGCGACGTCGCCCTGGAGCAGGGTGCGGTAGACCCGCTTCTCGCGTGCGACCGCCAGCATCCCGGGCGTCAGGTCGACGCCGTCGATCGCGCCGACTCCGTGCTCCTTCAGCCAGGCGCCGGTGCGGCCGGTGCCGCAGGCGAGGTCGGCGGCCTGCCGCATCTGGCTCCAGGCGACGGTGCGCAGGCGCGGCAGCAGCGCGCGGTCGAGCCCGCCCGCGACGGTCGCCTCGTAGTCGGCGGCCCATTCGCCGTAGCCGGCCTCGGGCGCCACGACGGGATATCCCCGCTTGTCGAAGGGTGCGTAGTCCATGCCTGTCGTTTACGGTGCGGCCCCGCCGCCGGCCACGCATAAATTATGCGCGGCGCCGGCTCAGGCGAGAACCGCGCCCTCCGGCAGCGTCTCGCCCGGCGCCGGCGTGGTCACCAGCCGCGCCATGCTGCCGTCCTCCAGGCGGATGCGCTCCCAGATCACCCAGCCCGGCGCGATCGGCACGGCCTGCTCGTATTTCGCGGCGGTGTAGAAGGCGACCACCGGCGCGGTTGGCTCGTCCCAGCCCAGCGCGTCGAGGCGCGCCTCGGCCGCGCGGATCTCCTCGGTGGCGAATTGCCACAGCGAATGCCCCTCGAGCTCGCTCAGCGGCACGCGCCAATCGGCCGCGCGGCGCGGCGAGGCCGCCAGCAGCCGGTGCGTCACGTCGCACACCAGGTGCACGGGCCTGGCCGATGATTCCACCAGGCGCCGGAGCGCGGAGTCCCGGCCCGGCCGCAGCGGCGCCGTCAGCAGGTGCAGCAGCGCCCGCTCCTGGTCGGGCGAGGGGTGCTGCAGCCCGCGCTCCCAGCGCGACACGGTCGCCTGGGTGACCGACAGCATCTCCGCCAGGTGGCTCTGCTTGATGCCGCGCAGCACGCGCAGCCGCCGGAGGCAGCGAACGGGGTTGGTCATGGCCTGACCTCGTGGAAACGGGCCGGGCGGGCGCGCTTGCGCCCCCGGCGACCCTTACTATATGGTGCCGGCCGCTTCGGCGGGTCGTTTTTTCGGCCCGTCTCCTGGACCTGGCGCCGCCGTAGCTCAGAGGTAGAGCACACCCTTGGTAAGGGTGGGGTCGCGTGTTCAATTCACGCCGGCGGCACCATCCATCGGCTCCTTCCGCCGGTGCAAGTCTCTGACGAAAATCGTCAATTTCGCGTGCGTCCGGCGCCCCGCAGCAGCCGGCGCGCGCCCTCGCGCAAGCGCCGCAGCAGCGCGGCGACGCGGCGGCGGCGGCGGACGGCCTGCCGCGCCCCGTCGACCGCGACCGCCGGCAGGCCGTGCCAGGACAGCGCCGCGCGCAGATCGACCAGCGGCACCGGCTCCACGCCCAGGCGGCGCTTGTAGTCGTAGTCGCCGATGGTGAAGTCGAAGGCGCGATAGCCCTCGCGGTGCAGCTCCCGCATCGTCCGTTCGATCAGCAGCCGGCCGGGCGAGCAGTTCGCCCAGCGCTCGCCCGCCGTGGCCAGGCGGACCATGGCGTAGTGCTTTCCGTCGCTGACGCCGAGCAGCGCGGCGACGATCTCGTCCCCGGCCGCGAGCGCGGTCAGCACGGCGCGCCCCTGCGCCAGGCCGTGGTCCACCAGGCGGTCGTAGAACGCCTCGTTGGCGGGCCGGTCGAGGACATAGGGGAGATCGCGCTCGTGGAACCGCGCGGCCTGCATGCGCTTCAGCGCGCGCCAGGCGCGTGCCGCCTCCGGGCCGCCGGTCAGGCGATGGAACGCGGCGCCGTCGTGCCGCGCGAAGACGCGCCAGCTCCGCTCGAGCTCCTTGCGGAAGCGGCGTTCCAGGCCGCGATGCCAGGCCTCCCAAGGTCCCGGCACGAACAGGACGTTGCCGCGGACATGCGATGCGCTCGTGCCGGGCAGCAGCGCCATCGGATTCGGCCGCCCGTCGACGGCGAGCGGCATCTTCTCGAACTCGGCCATGTCGGCCTGCGGCAGGACGCGCGCGACCGCGTTCCACAGCGCCTGCGCGCCCGGCGTGTCGGCGGGCGCGCCGGGCCCCAGGATCGGCGCGTTGTAGTCGGTCAAGCCCGCGTCGGCGAAGCGCACGACGCGCATGCGGCTCTCCCGGTCGAGCACCAGCGGCAGCGCCAGGACGTCGGTGTCGCCGTCGCGCACGGTGACCAGCAGCGGTTCGCGCGCCGCGCCCGTCTGCGTCGCGTACCAGCAGCCGAGCCAGGTCTCGCGCTGGAACGGCAGCGCGGCGCCGCGCCCGGCCAGGCGCACCCAGCGCGCGGCGACCTCGGGCCAGCTCCGGGCGATGTCGACGCGGAAGTCCGGCGCGGCGGCGGCGGGCGCGCGCGCCGGCGGCGCCGGCGCGGGTATTCGACGCGCGCGGTTCATGGCGCGAGCTCGGCGATGGCGCCCGGCCGCGTCGGGTCGAGGCGGAACTCGGCCCCACGCCAGGGCTGTTTCGGCCGCGACGATCCCGGCAGGCTGCGCAGCGCGCGCTGCAGCGCCGCCTTGGCCCAGAAGGACGGGCCGGAGATCGCGCGGCTCCCGGGGGCGCGGCCGAAGCGGGCGCGCAGCATGCCGTTGGCAACGGTGACCATGTGCGCGCGCCGGATCTCCTCGGTGAAGTACTCCAGCGTCATCGACACGTTGAGGCAGTCGAAGTTGTCGACGCGATGCGGCGCGTTGAGCGGCCAGTGCAGCATGTCGCCCGGGGCGATGTCGAACACCCGGGCATGCTCGTCGTACCAGGGCCGGTACGGCACGTGGAACTCCGAGCCGGTCAGCGCGATCTGCTCGAGATGCGTCTCGGCGATGAAGGGCTCGCTGCGCGGATAGACGTAGACGCGCTTGCGGCCGTGGATCTGCCACAGGCTCTGGCCCGGCAGGTCGGCGTGATAGATGGTCCTCGAGCCGGGCGAGGAGACGAGGATGCCCATGGTCCGGCTGCGCGTGGCGAAGCCGGGCAGGCGCCCGGCGAGTTCGCCGAAGATCGCGTCGAGCAGGCGCCCGTAGCGCGGATCGACGTCCTGCACCCGGCGCAGGTTGATCCAGACCGTGCTGCGGGCGACCGCGTCTAGCACGGCCTCGCCGGAAAGCCCGCCCAGCTCGCCCTCGCGCCAGGCGCCGTACTCGCCCTGCGCGCCCCATTGCACCAGCGTGTAGTGGTCGCGCGGATAGGATTCGATCAGCCGCGCCAGCGCTTGGCGGCAGAACAGCGCGTGCCGGTGCAGGCGGTGCGACAGGCGCAGCGGCACCCGGCCCCACAAGTCCGCGTGGCGGTCCTGCCAGTCGGTGAAGACCGGATCGTCCCATGCCGCAGCCGGTCGGAGCATGGATGCACATTCCTGTGCTTGGGTGAGGCCGTTCTGGCCCGGATGCTCGCGTTGGATGCAATTGTCTAAAGCGCAAGGTTTAATGAATGATGAAGACGCCGCGACGTGCCTACAGCAGCTTTTTTCCGGTGGCGTTGGGCCCGACCATGACGAGGCGGGCCACGTCGTCGGCCTGCAGGCCCACGATCATCGCGCGGCGGGCGCCGGGGATGAAGGCGATGTCGTAGACCTCCTTGACCCAGCCCTCGATGCGGATGGTCTCGATCACGCGGTTCGCCTTGAGGTCGATGACGGCGACGCCGCATTCGGGCTCGACGCCGCGGCGCTTGAGCTCGTCGTCGAGCGGCAGGCCGGCGAACACCTCGTTGCGCGGCTTCGACAGTCCGACCAGCGCGTGGTCGCCGACCAGGCGCAGCCCGCGCGCGAAGCCCGGCAGCCAGACCAGCCTTTCGAAGCGCCCTTGCGCCGGGTCGACGCGGCCGAACCAGCCCGCGCCGGCCTCGAGCAGATAGAGCGCGCCGCGATGCAGCCGCGGCGAATGCGGCATGGCGAGGCCGCGCGCGACGGCGCGGTCGCGGCGGATGTCCCACACCGCGCCGCCGTCCGCGCGGCGCTCGCGCCATTGGCCGGCCGCGTCGGTCTCGGCGATGACCGTGGCATAGGCCGGCTCCGCGTCCTCGGCGCAGAACCCGTTCAGATGGCAGCGGTCCTCGCCGACGACGGCGCCGATGAAGGGCGGCGCCCAGAGCGGGTTGAAGCTGCCGCGCGCGTCGGCGGCGGCGACGCAGTTGTAGCCCGTCACCGCCAGCGTCATGCGGCCCGCCGCGTCGACATGCACGTCGTGGGCATCGACCGCGCCGGTCACGTGGCAGGCGCGCGGCAGGTAGAGACGGTCCCAGCCGTCGAACAGCCGGCCCGGCTCCAGCGCGTTGACGAAGCGCCACACCTGCCACGCGGTGGTGAGGTACAGGCTGTCGCCGTCGACCGCCATCGCCATGGCGCGGTCGAAATTGCGCTCGCTCAAGGACAGCCCCTGGCCGAGCCCGGGGCCGAGCAGCAGGATCTTGCCCGCCTCGTAGGTCGTCAGCGCCAGCGTGCCGTCCATGCGCCCGAGCCATGCGGCGAAGCCGTCGGACAGATGCAGCTGGAACGGGTTGTTCTCGGCGCCGGGCTGCGGCCCGTCGGCGGGGTTGAGCATTGTCATCCTTCGACAGGCTCAGGATGAGGAGAACTTAGGTCCTCGTCCTGAGCTTGTCGAAGGACGTCTACCAGGTGAAGCGCAGGCCTCCGGTGACGGCGTGGGCGGCGGCGTTGGCGCGGATGTCGCCGTCGTAGGCGACGAAGAAGGCGAGGCCGGGGTCGAGATTCGCCGTGACGCCGACGCCGACCAGCGCCGCGTCGCGGCCCGGCTCGGCCCCGCGCGTCGTGAACGTGCCGCCGGCGATCCCGGCGAAGCTGGCATCGAGCGTGCGCTGGTCGTCGCCGAATTCGCGCTGGTAGCGCAGCCGCGCTTCCGGCACCAGCACCAGCCCGTCGTCCAGCCGCACGTCATGCGCCACGCGCGCGCCGATCGAGCCGCGGACGCTGTCGATCGACCGGCTGTCGCCGTTGAGGTTCAGGCTGTCGGCGCCCCGCTCGGTGAAGCGCGACTGGTGGCTGTTGGCGTAGGCGAGCCCGATGCTCGGCTCGACGCGGAAGCCCTGCCAGGTGAGCCGGTAGCCTGCCTCGGCGTCGAAGAACACCTCGCGCCCGTCGTAGTCGGCCTCCGCCTGGCGGTCGATCGTGGCGAAGGTCATGCGCCGCTCGGTCTTGTAGCTGTCATGCGCGTAGCCGAGCGTCGCGTCGGCATACCAAGGCCCGCGGTTCCACATGCCGTAGAGCGCGCCGCTGACCGTGTCGGTCCTTCCGCTTTCGTGGTTGGCGCCGACCAGGTCGGCCTCGGTGTTGGCGTAGCCCAGCGCCACGCCGACGGTGAACGCGCGGTTGATCGCGTAGTCGGCGCCGCCGGCGACGCCGGCGATGCGGTAGCCGAGGTCGTTGCTCGCCCGGGTCGGCTTGCCGTCGGCCGCGCCGAGCAGCCCGAAGCCGCGCATCCACGCCGTGCCGCGCGCGCGCCCCAGCTCGGGGTCGACGTCGCCCAGCGCCACCTGCACCGGCTCGATCCGCTCGCCGGCCGTGGCCATGGCGAGCTGGTTGCCGACGAGGCTGGTCGCATACGTGGCGCTGGCGTCGGCCAGCGCCGCGCCGCCCGCCGTGCCGCCGCCGCGGATCGGGTCGCGGCGCAGGTGCTGGCGCACCGCGCCGGCAAACTGCTGCGCGTTGATGACGCCGGTGGTCTGGAACGAGGTGTGGATCTCGCCGCCGACCTGGCGGAACGCGTCGGCCGCCTGCGGCACCGAGGTGAAGCTGTTGAACGCGCCGAGCACGGTGATCGCGTCGCCGGTCGCGCCGAAGTAGCCGCGGTCGAGCGCCGCTGCCGTCGCCTGCTGGTTCTCGAACGGCGCCGCGGTCGTGAAGGCGGTGTGCGTCAGGTTCAAGGTCGCGGTCGTCGCCGTGTAGCTCACGTTGCCGCCGAGGAACAGCGACGGCGGCAGGGTGACCGTGCCGAACTGGCCGACCACGCTGCCGGCGTTGATGAAGGTGTAGCTGCCCGACAACACCGGCTCGAGGAAGGCGAACTGCACCGTGCCGCCGGTCAGCGTCGCCGCGCCGCCGGCCACCAGCCGGTCCGACGAGGTGCGGTCGACCTCGATGAAGGTCGTGCCGTTGCGCAGGTCCGCGTTGCCGGCGACGACCAGCGTGCCGATCGAGGCGCCGGGCGACAGCGTGCCGCCGTTCAAGGTCAGGCCGCCGTTGAGCGTCCCGTTGCCGCCGAACGCGCCGCCGTTGACCGTGACGTCGCTGTTGAGGGTCGTGCCCGCGCCCAGCAGCAGCGCGCCGGCATTGACGGTGGTGCCGCCGCTGAAGGTCTGGCTCGCGCCCAGGGTCCAGATGCTGTCGCCCTGCTTGACCAGCGTCTCGAAGCTGTTGCCGACGATCGTGTTGGAGAAGGTGGCGCTGCCGGTGCCGTGCAGGACCAGCTGGTCGTTGCCGGCAAGCCCGTTGATGGTGCCGAGCAGCGACTGCCCCGGGAACAGGGTCAATCGGTCGTCGCCCAGGCCGAATACGACGTTGCCGTCGATCACGCCGCTGTTGTCGACGAAGAACCGGCCGCCGTTGTTGTCCTGGCTGGCGTCGATCGCCGTGCCGCCGGTGCCGCGGATGACGCCGCCGGCGTTGTTGACGATGGTGTTGGTGTTTGTCCCCGAGCCCGAGACGAGATTGATGCCGACGTTGCCGCTGACGGTGCCGCTGTTGATGATCCTGTTGTTGCCCTCGACGATGCCGAACGTGATCCCGCTTTCCACGCCGCCGACCAGGCCGCCGGGGCCGATCGTGATCGTGTTGCTGCCCGCGTTGCGGCGGAAGTAGATGCCGTGCGACCCCGAGCCGGTGCCCTGGACGCTGCCGTTGACGGTGATCGTGTTGCCGTTCGCCGGGTAATAGAATCGGAGGCCGCCGCCGCCGCCCGTGACCTGCCCGCCGGCGTCGACCGTGATCCGGTTGTTGTCGGCATTGAAGCCGAAGAATACCGCATCGCCGTCGGACTTGAGCAGGCCCGTCGAACCGACCGTGAGCAGGTTGCCGGTCGACGAGCCGATGAACCGGATCGCGTTGGCGCAGCCGCAGCCGCCCGCCTGCAGGATGCTGCCGTTGACGACGATGACGTTGTCGCGACTGTCGCCGAAGAAGTGCAGGCCGATCGAATCGGCCGAGACGGTGGCGCCCTGGTTGATCGTGATCAGGTTGTTGCGGATGAAATAGGGCGAGGATGCGTTGAGCACGATGCCGTAGCTGGCGCCGGCCACCTGGCCGCCGGCGTTGACGGTGATCGTGTTGTTGAACGTATCGGCGGACGGCTCCGAGATGTTCAGGCCGAACAGGCTGGTTCCGTTGATCGATCCGCCGGCGTTGACCGTCACGGTGTTGCCGTTGCCGCCCAGGTTGACGTTGTAGAGCGTCGCGTTGCTGGTGACGGAGCCGTTGACGGCGAGCGTATTGCCGTTGGCGAGGAAGATCGCGACGCCGTTGGCGCTGCCGTCGATCTGCGCGCCGCCGCCGACCGTGAAGACGACGCCGTTGTTCCCGCCGTTGCCTTGCTGATCGGTCTCGATCCCGTCGGCGTCGCAATTGACGGTGACGTTGCTCTGGTTCGTCAGGTCGCCGCCCAGCCCGACGATGCTGCAAGCGGCCACGGCCGGTCCGGCCTCGAGCGCCATGATGGCGCCGACCGCCGCGGCGCCCCACAGCGCCGTGCTGCCGAGGAGGCGGCGACGGAACGTCGCTGATCCGGCGGGTCTCAATCACCTGCACGCGCTTTGCTCGCGCCTGCTCCCCCGGTTCCCGTCCTGCGAAACCGCTCTTGTTCCAGGTTGGACGCATGATCGAAGCGAGACGCTTGATTCGCAACGCGGAAGTTCGCCGATCGCGGGTAGTCCATGGAGGATTCCTCGCGCTGTTGCCATAAGGCAACCCCGGGGACACTCCCGAGTACCATATGGGGGTGAAATCCCGTTCGGGGACGAACCCTTGCAGCGCATCCGCGCCATTCCGGCGCCGCGTCGAGCGGGAGGCACGGCTTTGCCCGGCGCCGACGAGGCTTCTAGTATCGCTTCCGCGCAGCGGCGCGCCGTCGGCCGCCGGCAGGGGAGGAACAGCATGATCCGCAGCAGCGACCGTTTCCTGACCACGCATACCGGCAGCCTGCCGCGGCCCCCCGACCTGATCCGCATGATGTACGCCAAGGAAGAGGGCGTGCCGGTCGACAAGGCGGGGCTCGCCGCGCGCGTCCGCTCGGCGGTGGCCGAGGTGGTCGAGAAGCAGGCCAAGGCCGGCGTCGACATCGTCAACGACGGCGAGATGTCGAAGCCTAGCTACGCCACCTACATCAAGGACCGGCTGGCCGGCTTCGGCGGCAGCGGCAACACCTTCGTCTACCAGGACCTGGCCGAGTTCCCGGCGTTGCAGCAGCGCGTGTTCGGCGATCCCGGCCGCTCGCGGCGCAAGACGCCGGCCTGCAACGCCGCGATCTCGGTGCGCGACAAGGAGGCGGCCCAGGCCGACGTCGACAACCTCCTGTCGGCGCGCCAGAACGTGAAGGCGGTGGCGAGCTTCATGAGCGCCGCGTCGCCCGGCGTGATCTCGCTGTTCTTCCGCAACGAGCACTATCCCAGCCACGAGGCCTATCTGTTCGCGATCGCGGACGCCATGCGCCACGAATACGAAACCGTGGCGCGCGCCGGGATCATCCTGCAGATCGACTGTCCAGACCTGGCGATGGGCCGCCACATCCAGTACGCCGACCTCGACGTCAAGGAGTTCCGCAAGCGCATCCAGATGCACGTCGCGGCGCTGAACCATGCCACCGCGAACATTCCGGTCGACCGGCTGCGCATGCACGTGTGCTGGGGCAACTACGAAGGACCGCATCATTGCGACGTGCCGCTGTCCGACATCCTCGACATCGTGTTCAGCGCGCGCCCGTCCATGATCTCGTTCGAGGCCGCCAACCCGCGCCACGCCCACGAGTGGACGCTGTTCGAAACGGTCAAGCTGCCCGAGGACAAGGTGCTGATCCCCGGCGTGCTCGAATCGAAGTCGAACTTCATCGAGCATCCCGACCTGGTGGCGCAGCGCATCGCGCGCTACGCCAAGCTGGTGGGGCGCGAGAACGTCATCGCCGGCAGCGATTGCGGCTACGGCACCTGGGTCGGCCAGGCGGCGGTCGATCCCGACGTCGTCTGGGCCAAGCTGGCGGCCATGGCCGAGGGCGCGCGGCGCGCGTCGAAGCAGTTCTGGAAATAGCCGGATGAACCAGGACAGGAAGCGGCTGACGGTCTTCATCGCCACGCCGCTGGAGGAGCAGCATGTCGCGCGCATCCGCGCCGTGGCGCCCGACCGGGTCGAGGTGATCGCCGAGCCCGACCTGTGGCCGCCCCAGCTCTACGTCGCCGACCACAAGGGCGACCCGGCGTTCCAGCGCAACGCGGAGCAGGAGGCGCGCTGGCGCCGCCATCTCGCCCGCGCCGAGGTGCTGTGGGACTTCGCGCCCAGGGACGCCGACGGCACGGGCGGCATGGCGCTGGCGCCCAAGGTGCGCTGGGTGCAGACGACCAGCTCCGGCGTCGGCCAGCTGGTGAAGGAGCTGGGCCTCCAGGACTCGGACCTGCTGGTGACGAACGCGCGCGGCGTCCATGCCGGGCCGCTGGCCGAGTTCGTGTTCATGGCGCTGCTCGCGCATGTGAAGCGCCTCGCGCATCTCAAGCGCGAGCAGGCGGCGCGGCACTGGGAACGCTACTGCGGCGAGGAACTGGACGGGCGGACGCTGGCGGTGATCGGGCCGGGGCAGGTGGGCGCGCGCGTGGCCGCGGTCGGTCGCGCCTTTGGCATGCGCGTGATCGCCAGCGCGCGCGACGCCCGGCCCGAGCGCGCCGCGGCGCTCGGCCTCGATGCGCTCTTCCCGCCTTCTGGCCTGCACGCCATGCTGGGCGAGGCCGACGCGGTCGTCTTGAGCGCGCCGCACACGCCGGAGACGGACAAGCTGATCGACGCGGCCGCCTTCGCCGCGATGAAGGACGGCGCCGTGTTCGTCAACATCGGCCGCGGCCAGTCGGTCGACGAAGCGGCCATGGTCGACGCGCTCCGCCGCGGCAAGCTCGCCTTCGCGGCGCTCGACGTGTTCGCCGTGGAACCGCTGCCGCCGGAAAGCCCGCTCTGGGCCATGGAGAACGTGCTGATCTGCCCGCATTCGGCCAGCACCGTCCACGCCGAAAACGGCCGCATCACCGACATCTTCTGCCACAACCTGCGCTGCTACCTGGACGGCCGCCCCGAGGCGATGCGCAACGTCCTGGACAAGCGGCGGATGTACTGAGGCGTCGGCGCTACAGCGCGTCGCGTACGCGCTTCCAGGCGTTTTCCATGTGCAGGCGCAGCACGGCGCCGAGACGGGCGGGATCGCGCGCCTCCAGCGCGCGGATCATCTCCTCGTGCTCGGCGATCGAGTTCTGCCACTGCTCGGCGCGGTCGTTGCCCATGAAGCGCACGCGCTTGATGCGCGCCTGCAGCGTGTCGTGCGTGGCGACCAGCGTGCGGTTGCCCGACAGGCGCACGATCGCATTGTGGATCGACTGGTTGAGCTTGAAATACTCCAGCCGGTCGCGCCGGGCGTAGAACTCGAGCATGCGCTGGTGGATCTGGCGCAGCGCGGCGATCTCCGCGTCGCTCGCGGCGCGGCAGGCATATTCGGCGGCGAGCGCTTCCAGCGCCCCGATCACCACCAGCGTGTCGAGCACCTCGGGCGGCGTCGGCCTGCGCACGACGGCGCCGCGGTTGGGCATCAGCTCGATCAGCCCTTCCGCGGCCAGCACCTTGAGCGCCTCGCGCAGGGGCGTGCGCGAGATGCCGAGCTTGTCGCAGAGTTGGCCCTCGTGGATGCGCAGTCCCGGCGCCAGCGCGCCCTCGATGATCAGGTCGCGCACGCGGGTGACGACCTCGTCATGCAGGCTGCGCCGGGCGATCGGCGCGGCGTCGAGAGCGGAAAGGGTCATCGGCTCCTGCATTCTGAATGCAAAATGCTTGATGTAGGAACCTTCCTATCATATAGAACGGCTCAAGGGGAAGGGAACAGGCAGGAATGGCCGCCAAGGAGCCTCAGCCGCGCATCGCGCTCGTGATGGGAGATCCCGCCGGGATTGCCCCGGAGCTGACCGCCAAGCTGCTGGCCATGCCGGCGGTCGTGGACGAAGCGCGCATCCTCGTCATCGGCGACCGCCGCGTGCTCGACCATGCCGCGCGCCTTTCGGGTACGACGCTCGACCTCGGTCCCGTGCTGTCGCCGGGCGATGCGCCGCGCTTCACGTCCGGCAAGCCCACGCTGCTCGACCGCCGCGCTCTCGATCCCGCGGCCATCGCCTTGGGGCAGGCCGCGGCCGCGGGCGGCGCCTTCGCCATGGAGAACTTCCGCACCGCCCTGGTGCTCGCCCGCGAGGGGGCCGTGGACGCGATCTGCTTCACGCCGTTCAACAAGGCGGCGCTGAAGCTGGCCGGCAATCCCTACGACGACGAGCTGCACTTCGCCGCCGACGTGCTGGGCTACGGCGGCGAATGCAGCGAGTTCAACGTGCTCGACGGCTTGTGGAACGCGCGCGTCACCTCGCACGTGCCGCTGGCGCAGGTGTCGGGCCTGTTGACGGTGGAGCGCATCCTCAAGGCGCTCGTGCTGACCCATGCCTGCCTGGTCCAGTCCGGCGTCGCGCGGCCGCGCATCGCCGTGGCCGCGCTCAACCCGCATGCCGGCGACGGCGGCAATATCGGGCGCGCGGAGATCGACGTTCTCGGCCCGGGGGTCGCCGCGGCGCGCGCGCGCCAGATCGCCGCCGAGGGTCCTTTCCCCGCCGACACCGTGTTCCTGCGCGGAGGGAAACCGATGGACCAGAACACGGCGGATAGCCTCTTCCATCCTGGGCCAGGC
>CAZLBB010000039.1:0-39603 GCA_964557415.1 uncultured Rhodospirillaceae bacterium | reverse complement strand
GGCGAGGCGCGGCAGGGCGTCGGCGTCGCGCAGCACGGCCACCGGCGCATCCGGCCGCGCGAACGACGCTGCGGCATCAAGCGCGCCGGTCAGATCGTCGGCCACCAGGCGCAGCTCGGTCATCGCGGCGGTGCCAGCCGCTTCAACCAGAACACCAGCGGCTTGAACGTCTCCGCGTCCTCGCCGATGTCGCGCCAGTGGAAGCGCGCGACCAGCTCGGGGTGCCTGGTGTAGCCGCGCTTCTGCCAGAAGCGGTCGAGCGGCTCGTAGTCGGCGGGCCGCAGCGGATGGTCCGCCGGGCGTTCGACCGCGCAGAAGGCGGCGGTGTCGATGCCGCGATGCGACTTGGCGGCTGCTTCGCGCTCGTCGAAGAACCGCACGCCCACGCCCTGGCCGCGATAGGGCCTCAGCAGCACCGATTCGCCGAAATAGAAGACTTTGCCGATATCGTACCCGGCGCGGGCGAAGGGTTCGATGCATTCCTGCATCGCCTCGGCCATCGGCATGGCCGTCGATGCGCCGACCACGCATTCGCCGTCGAAGGCGGCGACCAGCACCGCCGCATGCGACCCGGCATAGGCGCCGAGATAGCGCCGCTCGTAGTCCATGCTGCCCTCGTAGAGATAAGGGTAGTCGCGGAACACCGCGATGCGCAGCCGCGCGAGGTCGTCGAGCCGGTCGAGGATCGCCGGGCCGGACAGGCGGTCGATGCGCAGGCGCGCCGGCATCGCTAGGGTCGGCCGCCGCCGACCTGACGCAGCCAGTCGTTCATATTGTAGTGGTTCGAGACACGCGCGATCCGGCCGCGCCTGACCTCGAAGAACGCGCCGACGCGCAGGCGATAACGTTGACCCGTTGCGCGCGGCAGGTTGCCGTCGGTCCTGAGATAGCGGCCGCGCAGGT
This sequence comes from uncultured Rhodospirillaceae bacterium, assembly GCA_964557415.1. GTDB lineage: Bacteria > Pseudomonadota > Alphaproteobacteria > JAEULC01 > JAEULC01 > JAEULC01. Next base: position 38,700 of record CAZLBB010000039.1, on the reverse strand, counting down.
CGAACTCGGCCGCCGCGCGCCTGCCGTCGGCGGAAGTCATGACGGCGAGGTCGCCGACCGTCTCGCGGTAGCAGGCGTTCATGTGCAGGAGGAACTTGCGGAAGGCGCGCTTGCCCTTCTCGCGCCCGCCCTGGCTGATCTCGTGCACCACGCCATCGCCCAGGAGGCCGAGGAATCCGTCGACGTCCTGCGCGTTGAAACGGTCGTAATAGGCCTTGATCAGCTTCTCGGTGGCGGCGCGGGTCATCGCGGCTCCTTCGCTCCTCTATGCAGTGCGGCCTTTCGCGCGCGCCAGATCGACCAGCGCGACCGCGGCCTGCTGGAACGGCACGTCCCAGTCGTTCGTCCGCGGCTGGCGGAAGAAGCGCATCGACGGATACCAGGGCGTGGCGTCGTGGTCGTTCTCGAGCCAGAGCCAGTGCGCGTGGAACGGCAGCAGCACCCAGACCGGGTGGCCGAGCGCGCCGCAGAGATGCGCGACCGAGCTGTCGGTCATGAGAACGAGGTCGAGCTGCCCGATCACCGCGGCGGTATCGGCGAAGTCCTCGATCAGCGGCGCCAGGTCGACGATCGGCGCGTCCGGCCCGAGGCGCCTGAGCTCGGCCTCGGGCGGACCCTTCTGCAGGCTGAACAGGCAGATCCCGGGCAGGCCGAAGGCCATGAGGAAGCGCGTGAGCGAGGCGGCGCGGTGGCGGTTGTCCTTGAACGTCACGCTGCCCGACCAGACGATGCCGACCTTCAAGCGGCTGCCGGCGAGCGCCAGGGCCTGTGCGAACCTGGCTGCCGCGCCCTCGGGCGCCTTCACGAAGGGCGTGGCGCCGGGGATGGTGGTGGTGTCGGTGCCGAACAGGCCGGGCAGGCTGTTGAGCGGGCAATGCACGTCGAACGGCGGCAGGCGCTCGCCGCGCGGCACGATCATGTCGACCCCGTCCACCGTCGCGAACAGGCGCGCGAGCGGCGGCTTGCAGTCCAGCAGCACGCGCGCGGCGCCGCGCTGCTTCAGCGCCTTGGCGTAGCGCACGCACTGGATTGCGTCGCCGAAGCCCTGCTCGCTGTGCAAGAGCACGGTCTTGCCTTCGACCGAACCGCCGTCCCACTGCGGCTTCGACAGTTTCGGCATGCTGAGCTCGCCGAGCTGCCAGCGCGCCTCGTAGAGCGGCCAGCCGCCCTTGAAGTCGCCGACATGCAGGCGCGCCAGCGCCAGATCCCAGCTCGCCGAGGTCCAGCCCGGCTTCAGCTCGAGCGCGCGCTCGAAGGCGGCGATGGCCTCGCGATAGCGCCCGGCCTGACGGTAGGAGATGCCGAGATTGTGGTGCGCCGTGGCCTGGTCGCCGTTCAGTTCGACCGACTTCACATGGCAGGAGATCGCCTCGTCGAGCCGGTCGCAGTCCTTGAGCGCGTTGCCGAGGTTGCCGATCACCGCCTGCGGCGGCCCGCCGATGCCGAGCGCATGGCGATAGCAGACGATCGCGGCCTCGGGGTCCTCCTTGACGCGCAGCACCACGCCGATATTGCCCCAGGCATGCGTGATGTGGGGATCGATCGCCAATGCCTTGCGCCACAGCCGCGCGCCGGCCAGGCCGTCGCCCGCGGCATGCAGCTTGTTGCCCTCGGCCATGTAGCCCTGCGCCTGCTTCATCAGCTTCGGCGGCACGGGCTTGCGCGGCGGCTTGGGCCGCTGCCGCAGCTCTGCCAGCACCGCTTCGGCGGCGGCGCGGAACGGCGTCTCCCAGTCGCCCGCCGCGGGCTGGCGCAGGAGCTTGAGGCCAGCGCGCCAGGGCTCGCTGCCGCGCGCGGGCCAGCGGCCGACGGTGCCGGCCGGCAGCAGCACGAAGCCGCGCTTGCCGGTCAGCGCGGCGAGCTCGGCCACGCGCGAATCGACCGCGGCGACCAGGTCGACGCGCGCGAGGGTCGCCGCCAGCGCGACATCGTCGGCGCCGTGTTCGCCGCAGGGATCGATCAGCAGCCCGAGCTCCGCCAGCAGGCGCAGCCGATCGTCGGCTGGTCCCCGGCGCAGCACGACCAGCCGCGTGCCCCACATCGCGAGGAAGCGCAGGCACAAATCGAGCGACGCCGAGAAACGGCTGGCGCCAGCCGTGCCCGGCGGATCGTCGAGCATCGGGTCGGCCGGGCGCTCCGCGAGCCAGGCGACGCCGATCAAGAGGGCGCCCTGGCCGCCGGCGAGCGCGTCGGCCAGCGGCTTCGGCGCCGCGGCCTTGGCGTCGAGCGCGGGTGGAGGCGCGAAGACCGGCGGCGCTTCGCCCGCGGCCGCGCGCGCTTCCGCGCGCACCGCCAGCGCGCGCGGCTCGGTCGGATGGCGCTGCAGCGCGGAACCGGCGGCGATCAGCGCCTCGTCGGCGCGGCCGAGGCGCAGCAGCGCCCGCGCCCGGTTCGCCGCGACCGCCGGATCGGCCTCGAGCGACAGCGCCTGCTCGGCGAAGCCGAGCGCCGCCTCGGGCTGGTCGAGCGCGAGATGGGCGCGGCCGATGCCGTCGAGGGCTTGGCTGCGCTGAGCCACGGCGCCGGAAGCCGCCGCCGGGCGGAAGGCGGCGATGGCCGCCTCGGCGTGACCCGCCGCCAGCAGCCGCTCGCCGCGGGCGATCCCGCCCGTCACGTCGACCGGTGGTGCTGCCGCGACATCCATCAAGCGCGGCAAGCTATCGGTCGCCTGCGCCGCTGTCCATCGCGCTCGGCGCATGACGCTGTTCCGTGCCGTTTGCTAGAGTGGCGCCGGGCCTGATGCAAACCCGATCGAGGAATCGCCATGACCGCCGCCGCTGCCGTCGTTCCGTCCGCCGACGAGCTTGCGCAGCTCGCCAAGCTCGACACGCCGTCGATCTGCAACGCCCTGGAGACGATCGACGCCAAGTACCGCACGCAGTTCTGGACGCAGGAGCCGCTCCACTGCGCCTTCCCCGAGCTGCCGGCGATGGTCGGCTATGCCTGCACCGCGACGCTGCGCTCGACCCAGCCGGGCAAGCCCGGCCGCGACAAGCGGCTGGCCTACTACGAGTACCTCGTCAGCGTACCGGCGCCGCGCGTGGTGCTGATCCAGGATCTCGACGGCGCGCGCGCGGGCTTCGGCGCGTTCTGGGGCGAGGTCAACAGCACGATCCACAAGGCGCTGGGCTGCCTCGGCGTGGTGACCAACGGCGGCGTGCGCGACCTGCACGCGGTGGCGCCCGGCTTCCAGTTCCTCGCCGCGCGCGTGACCCCGTCGCATGCCTATGCCGACATCGTCGACTTCGGCGGCGAGATCAACGTCAGCGGCATGGTCGTGCGCTCGGGCGACCTGGTGCATGCCGACCGGCACGGCGCCGCCGTCATTCCCGCCGACAAGGTGGGCGCGGTGCTGAAGGCCGCGGCGCTGATCGCCCGGCGCGAGGCCAAGATCATGGAAACCTGCCGCAAACCGGGTTTCACGGTCGACAAGCTGCGCCAGGTCTTCGCCGAAGTCGATCAATACCACTGAGCTTAGTAAATTGAATCTGAAGGAGGTTTCGACTCAGCGCGTTCAGCGCGGGTTCAGGCGCCCTGCCCGACAATACAGACAAGTTGGCGAACACGCTGGATTAATGTTCAATTATCTGGCAATGACGCCGCCTTCGTCAGGAGGATGCCTTGGCCGAGATCGCCGCGAGCGCGAACGTCGCGCCGGAAACCAACCGGAAAGGCCGCATCCTTGCGGCGCTCAGGCTGACTGTCGCCGGCGCGATGCTGCTGGGGTCCGCCGGCTACGTCGCCGCGCGCTATCAGGCCGGCCCGCCGGCCGATACCATTTCGATGACGGGGCTGAGCGATCAGGCGATCGCCGCGCTGCTGCGTAGCGGCAAGACCGTCGCGATCCTGCCCGCGGGCCACAGCGGCGAGGCGGCGCTGGGCATCGCGGGCAAGCTCGGCAATGCCGTCGTCGCGCCGCAGCCGCTCGGACCGGCGGCGGCCGGCCAGGCTGGCCTGGCCGCTTCGCTGGAGCAGTCCGCGCGCGCGCTCAAGGACAAGGGCTTCCGCGGCATCGCCTTCGTGGGCACGGGCAGCGAGGCGCGCCGCGCGCAGGCCCAGGTCACCGAGAAGCTCAAGCGCGAATGGGCCGGCACCAAGATGCGCGTGCTCGATGCGGGCGAATGCTGCGCCGGCGACACCGCGCCGGACGCGAAGGCGATCCTGATCAAGCGCGTGATGACGCGGATCGACGCCTAAGCCAGTTGATTCGGTTTCGGGAAAAGGAGAGGCCGGCACCCGTGGGTGCCGGCCTCTTCGTCACTTGGACAGACGCAGGGAACTGAGCTGATTGCCGATCGTGCTGAACACCCCGGCCAGGTCGGACGAGCTCGGCGCGATGAAGGCGTACTCGGGCTTCGTCGCGCAGTTGGTGAACACCGTCTGCAGTTCGGGATCGTTCTCTTGCAGGATGATCGTGTAGATCTTGACCCCCTTGGCCTTGATCGCCGTGCACAGCGAGGTGATGCGGCTGTTCATCTCCGTCGTCGCCGCCGTCAGCGTGGTCCCGCCCATGCGGCCCTCGGTCAGGCGGCCATAGGCCGTGTAGTCGGACTCCTGCGGCGCGCAGCCATAGGAACCCTGCGTGCCGTCGCACCCCGGCGGCCCGTGCGGGACGACCTCGTTCTTGCCGTCCGTTAGCAGGACCAGGACCTTCTCCATGTTCTCGGTGTCGTAGTCGAGCGGAAGGTTGTCGGGCGTCGGGCTGCCCCACAGGCCGCGATAGTTCGGGCTGAGCAAGCGCCAACCCCAGGCCAGGCCGACCGGGATGTTGGTGCCGCCGCCGTACCACGGGGTCATGCTGCTGATCACGCCGAGCACCGACTGCTTGCTCTGCTGCAGCGACGCGACCGGCAGCGCCGGGCAGCCCTTGTTCGGACCGTAGCTGCCGGAGTCGCCGGAGCCGCCGTCCTCGTTGATCGACCCGCTGGTCCAGTCGTTGTCGCACCAGGTGCTGCTGGCGTTGCACTGCTTACGCAGGCGCTTGCTCGTGTCGTAGAATTTGAAGTTTTGCGTCGACGGCCAGAAGGCCTTGTTGAACGGCTGCGAAGACGGGCTGGCGTCGGCGCTGGACGTATCGTACGGATCGCTGCGGGCTTCGACGCAGCCGCGCCAAGCGCCGTTGCTCTGCGTGTATTCGCTGCTTGCGAAGGTCACCGGCGGCCGCTGTGCCACGATGGTGCCGGTCGCCGGCGTGGCCGGCGCGCTGCCGGTGCCGTTGTCGAACACGTACCAGAACTTGTTGTTGCCCGCCGTGCAGCTCGACGGCCAGCTCGTGGTGCGCACCTGCACCCGCCCGTTATAGGCGGATTGGCTGGCGCCGCTGATGTCGACCAGCATGCCGTCCTTGAGGTCGTGTGCGCCCGAAGTTGTGGCGCAAGCCGTGTAGGTGGACGGATTGCTCGAGCTGCCGCCGGTACCCGAATTGGCGCTGCCGCGCCTCAGGTCCGTCACCGTATGCTGCGTGTGGCTTGGCGTGGCGGTCCAGCCGCTGTGCTGGGCGCCGATATTCACCTGCGCCACGAACGGCACGACGCCGACATAAAGGTTCGGCCGCGTATCGGCGCTGCCATAGAGCTGGTTCACCAGGTTGGTCGCGGCGTCCTTGAGCGCGGTCATCTTGTTGTTGCTGGCCATCGACCCGGTGTTGTCCAGCACCAGCGCCAGCTCCATGCCGCGGCTCGAGCGCGTGATCGTCGCCGCCGCCTCGACGGTTATGGAGCTGCAGGACGCGCACAAGCCGCCGACCGTGAGCAGCTGCATGAAGGTCGTCGGCAGTGTCGCCTGGCTGCTGATCGTGAAGGTGTCCCCGACCGGGCTGGGCACCGTCGGGGTCTGCGTCACCGTAGCGCCGAGGTAACCGGCGCCGTCCTTGAAGAAGTTGGCATTGAAATACTTGGTGACGTCGGCCTGCACGTTGGCGTTGTCGCCGATGGAGCGCCCTCCGGCCAGTGCCGCCGCATCAAGCGCCTGGCTCAGCCGCGCGCGCACCATGTAGCTGCGCGCGCCATCCACGCTCAGACCCACCATCGCGACCAGCGGCACGAACCCGGCCGCGAGCGCCATCCCCACCGACCCGCGGCGATCGCGACGGAAATTCCGCCCCAGATTGAAAAGCGTGGAGCGGACGAACCAAGAGTACTGCCCGATGCACTGCATACCTGTGCTCCCGTTTGTCCCGGCTGTACTTGCCCGGCGTTAAAGGCCACATGATCGGACGAAAAGGTTTACAAACCGTTAATCCGAGGGGATTTACCATTTCTGTTCACTAACTTAAGTGCCTTTTTGCACAAATACCTTTGAGAGGCACGCACAGACTGCGGACAATGTACGTGTTTACTATCCATATTAAGATTCTGTTCATCATCTCCGCTCTATTCTCGTCGTGCCGAGAAACGGCGGTGAGGCGACGGGACAGGCTGACTCGTGCGTGCGTTGTTGCAGCGGTTGCGTCATGACCGAAGGGGATCGATCTCGGTCGAGTTCGCCCTGATCGCCCCGCTCTTCTTCTTCTTGACCTTCGGCGTCATCGAGGCCGGCGCGTTCCTCGCGGCCTCGTCGCTCCTGGAAGGCGCGGTACGCGAAGCGGCGCGCACCGGCGTCACGGGCTATTCGCCCGACGGCACGTCGCGCTCGACGCACGTGCTGAACACGATCCAGCAGCACGTCTCCGGGCTGCTGGACCCGAGCAAGGTCGTGCTCGAGACAAAGGTGTTCAACAGTTTCGCCGACATGCAGGCCAACCCCGGCGGCGGGAGCTCGGGGCTGGGCGGCGGCGGGTCCTACGTCCTCTACACCGCGCGCTATACCTGGGAGTTCCTCGGCGGCTACGGCAAGGTCGTCTTCGGCGTTCCCAGCATCGACATCGCCGCCAGCCTCGCCGTGCGCAACGAGCCGTTCTGAGGTCGACCGATGAAGCGAGTGCTGAACCATCTGGCGCGACTCTGGCGCGACCGTCGCGGCTCCGTGGCGGCCGAGCTGGGCGCAGCCGTGCCCGTACTGATGATCATGGTCATGACGGGCACCGAATTCACGCGCTACATGATGCTGAACCAGAAGCTGGACCGCGCCGCCAACTCGGTCGCCGACCTGGTGGCGCAGGAGGAATCGATCACCGAGGCCGAGATCGCCGCCATCTTCGACGCGGTGGTACCGATCCTGACGCCGTTCTCCTGGGGCGGAAACGGCACGATGGTCATCACGTCGATCAGCCGGACGAACGGCGTGAACCAGCTCAACTGGCAGCGGAACTTCGGCAGCTCGGGCGCCAGCAGCCAGATGAGCGCGACCGCAGGCGGGCTGCCCGGCCTGAACGACGGCGAGACGGTCATCGTCGGCGAGGCCTACTACAACTTCACCACGTTGTTTCCGCTGGGGCCCTATTCCAATACCTTCACCGACCAGCAGCTCTATCATCGGGCCTTCTACCGCACGCGCATCGGCTCGCTCGCCTCGGTTGATCCAAACTGACGGTGCCGCCTGGCCGCTTGTCGCCCTGATCCGGCGTGCTAGCATCGGCCGCGTCACACCGGGCGCCGGCGCGGCGCGGTTCGAGCCAGGGGATATATAATGATCGGGCAGAGGCCCGCCATCACCGCGCGCGACGTGGAGAAGCTGCGCGCCGATCCGACACCGGAGCGCCGTTCCGAGATCGCCGGCAAGGTGGCGGCGGCGCTGGACGCGGCGCTGACGGAACGCGAGCGCGCGCTCGTCGACGAGATCGTCCGCGGCTTTGTGCGCGACCAGATCGAGACCGTGCGCCAAGCGGTGGCCCGCGCGGTCGCCGCGTCGCCATACCTGCCGGCCGATGTCGCGCGCAGCCTGGCGCAGGACGTCGAGAGCGTGGCGCTGCCCGTCCTGCAGTACAGCCCGGTGCTGGCGGAATCCGATCTCACCGCCATGCTGCGCAACGCCAGCCCATCCAAGGCCGAGGCGATTGCCGGCCGCGCCACCTTGTCGTCCGCCGTTTCCGATGCGGTGGTCGAGACGGGCCATGTCGGTGCCATTGCCCGCCTGATCGGCAATACCGGCGCCGACATATCGGAAGCTTCGCTGACCCGCGCGGTCGAGCGCCACGCCGCCGCGCCCGAGATCGGCAAAGCGCTGGTGCATCGCCCGCACTTGCCGGCGGCCGTGCGCGGCGCGATCGAGCGCGCGGCGCAGGCGCATGTCGGCACCTTCCTGCGGCGCTATCTCAATCTGCCGGAAGAGGTGATCGCCGAAGGCCTGCACGACGCGAGGTCGGCGGCCGCCGCGCCGGAGCCCGCGGGCGGGGGCGCGCCATCGCCGGAGCGCTTGCCTACCGTAGTGCCGCCGGGCGAAACCGGGGCAGGCTATGCGCGGCGCCTGGCGCAGTTCCGCCCGATCGAGGACGAGAGCATCCTGCAGGCGCTGTGCACGGGCGAACTCGCCTTCGTCGAGATGGCGCTGGCGCAGCGCGCCGGCATCTCGCAGGAGGCGGCGCGCCTAAGGCTCTACAGCGAAGACGCGGAGATGCGCCGCGAACTGCTGCGGCGCGCCGACATCAGCGAAGAGGACGCGCTGGTCTTCACTGCCGTTCTCAGCATCGGCAACATCGCCGACGCGCTGGTCTATCAGGCGGCGGCGGTCGCGGCCGCCAAGCGCGCGGCGGCCGGGCGTTCCACGCTGTGGCGCCGTATGGCGGAGCGGATCGGCAGGCAGCCGTGAGCGACGGCCGCGCCTCCGCGGCGACGGCGGGCCTGGTCTTGGCGCTGGCCGCGTTCGCCGTCGGCCCCGCCGTCGCCCAGACTCAGCACGAGCGCAGCCAAGCCGTCGCGCGATGCTATCGCGATGCGCAGCGCAGCGTCGGCGCCCCGCCGCGCGACAATCCGCGGCCCGGCGACGACCTGGTGGCGATGGAACGAAGGCGCCGCGACTACGACGACCGTTACCGGACGCACCTCGACCGCTGCCTCGTCGAGGCCGATCGGGGGCTGCGGGAAAAAAAACCCTAAGCCCGGTCCGATTCGGGTCGCCAAGCCATTTTCGACCCGCTAGTCTCGCCCGTCCGCTGGTATACCAGCGGTGATCGAGGGAGATACAGGGAAACGCCGAGACATGCCTGCCTTCGACATGCAGTTCTGGGACGGGCTGCTGAAGATCATCGTCGTCAACATTCTGCTCTCGGGCGACAACGCCGTTGTGATTGCGCTGGCGTGCCGCTCCCTGCCGGATCGGTATCGCAACAAAGCGGTCATCGCCGGCAGCGCCGGCGCGGTGATCGTGCGCGTGATCTTCTGCCTCATCATCGCCTGGCTGATGACCATACCGGCGATCAAGCTGATCGGCGGCGTGCTGCTGTTGTGGATCGGCGTCAAACTGATGATGCCGGAGGAAGAGGGCGACGGCGACGTCAAGAGCTCGGCCAATCTGTGGGGCGCGATCCAGACCATCATCATCGCCGACGTGGTGATGAGCCTCGACAACGTCATCGCCATCGTGGCGGCGGCCAGGGGCGACGTCGTGTTGATCATCATCGGCCTGGTCATGTCCGTGCCGCTGATCATCTTCGGCAGCCAGCTGCTGATGAAGGTGCTGAACCGCTACCCGCTGCTGGTCACCGCCGGCGCGGGGCTTCTGGGCTGGCTTGGCGGCGAGATCATGGCCGGCGACCCGCTGGTGCATCATTGGGTCGAAACCCATGGCGCCGGCTACGGCGAGTGGATCGCCGCGGGCGCCGGCGCCGCCCTGGTCGTGATACTCGGGACCGTGCTGGCGCGACGCGCCGCGGCGCGGATCAAGCACGTGGAAGATCTGAGCGTGGAGGAAACGAAATGACCGCGCTGCCGAAGCGCATCCTGGTGCCGCTCGACGGGTCGGACCACGCGTTGCGCGCGCTCGATCTCGCCATCCGCATGGCCAAGGCGACCCCGGGCGCGCGGCTCGAGCTCGTCAACGTGCAGGCACCGGTCGGCCAGGCTGTGTCGATGTTCGTCGCCAGCTCGCAGATCAAGGGCTATCAGCGCGAAGAGGGCATGAAGGTCCTTGGCCCCGCGCTAGAGGTGGTGAAGAAGAGCGGCGTTCCGCACGCGCACCATATCGGCGTGGGCCAGCCCGGGCCGACGATCGCCGCGTTCGCGAACCAGCTCGGCTGCGACCACATCGTCATGGGCACGCGCGGCCTGGGCGCGGCGGCACGGCTGGTGCTCGGTTCCTGCGCCTCCTCGGTCGCGCAAGAGGCCACGGTATCGGTCACCCTGGTGAAGTAGCCGCCCCAGCCCGTCCATGAAGGTCGCCTCCATCGGCGAATGCATGATCGAGCTGTCGCCACGGCAGGGCGGCCTGTTCGCGCTCGGCTTCGGCGGCGACACGCTGAACACCGCCGTCTACCTGGCGCGGCTGGGAGTCGCCGTGGACTACCTGACGGCGCTCGGCGACGACCGGTTCAGCGACCGCATGATCGCGGGCTGGCGCGCCGAAGGCGTCGGCGTCGGGCGGGTGCGGCGGCTCGCCGGCCGGCTGCCTGGCATCTACCTGATCGAGACCGACGAGCGCGGCGAGCGGTTCTTCTCCTACTGGCGCGAACGCGCGCCGGCGCGCGAGCTGTTCCAGGGCGACGACGCCGCGGGCCTGGCCGCCGCCATCGCCGGCTACGACCTCGTCTACCTGTCGGGCATCAGCCTGTCGCTTTACGGCAAGGAGGGACGCGAGGCGCTGTTCGCGGCGCTCGACGCGCAACGCGGGCGCGGTGGGCGCGTTGCCTTCGACAGCAACTACCGCCCGCGCAACTGGCACGATGCGGACGAGGCGCGTGGCGCGATGCAGGCGCTGCTCAAGCGCGCCGATATCGCGCTGGTCAGCTACGACGACGAGCGTGCCCTCTGGGGCGACGGGTCGCCCGCCGCCTGCGCGCGGCGCATCCAGAAGCTGGGCCCCGGCGAGGTCGTGGTGAAGAATGCCGGCGAGACGGCCCATGTCGCGGCGGACGGATCGAGCCAGTCGGTCGCGCCGGAGCCGAGCCCGCCGCCGGTCGACACGACGGCCGCCGGCGATTCGTTCAACGCGGCCTACCTGGCGGCCCGCGTGAACGGCGCCGCGCCTGCCGACGCGGCGCGCGCCGGCCATCGCTTGGCGGCGGCGGTGATCCGGCATCCCGGCGCGATCATCCCGCGCCAGGCCATGCCGGCGATGATCTAGGGAGGGAACGGCATGAGCGAGTTGGCGGCAAGGATGCGGCGCGCGGGGTTCGTGCCGGTCGTGACCATCGAGCGTGCGGAGCACGGGCCCGAGCTGGCGCGTGCCCTGGTCGAGGGCGGCCTGCCGATGATCGAGGTGACCCTGCGCACGCCGGCGGCGCTGGACGCGCTGGCGGCGATCCTCGCCGAGGTGCCGGAGGCCGAGGCCGGCGTCGGCACGGTGTTGAGCGTGGACGACCTCGCCCGCGCCGCCGCCATCGGCGCCACCTTCGCCTTCAGCCCCGGCTTCACGCCCGAGCTGCTCGCGGCCGGCGCGAGGGCCGGCCTGCCGTTCATCCCCGGCGTGGCGACGGCGGCGGAGGCGATGCAGGCGCGCAGCGCCGGCTACCGCGTGATGAAGTTCTTCCCCGCCGAGCAGAGCGGGGGCATCGCAGCGTTGAAGGCGTTGCACGGGCCGCTCGCCGACTTGGCGTTCTGCCCGACCGGCGGCATCACCGAGTCCAACCTGCGCGACTACCTCGCCCAGCCCAACGTCGTGGCGGTCGGCTCGTCCTTCGTGGCGCCGGCGGCCGACATCGAGGCCGGTCGCTGGGGCAGGATCACCGAGCGCGCGCGCAAGGTGCGCCATCTGATCGGGCGATGACGCTCACGCCTTCCGCCATGCCTTGATCTGCGCCAGCAGGTGCGCGGTCGAGGAATCGTGCTGTCCGGACGGCGCGTCGCCTTCCAATTCCGGCAGGATGCGCGCGGCGAGCTGCTTGCCCAGTTCGACGCCCCATTGGTCGAAGGAATTGATGCCCCAGATCACGCCCTGCGCGAAGATCTTGTGCTCGTAGAGCGCGATCAGCATGCCGAGCGTGCGCGGATCCAGCCGCCGGAGCAGGATCGAGTTGCTCGGCCGGTCGCCATCGAAGACCCGGTGCGGCACCAGCGCCTCGAGCGCAGCGCCACCCAGGCCCTGGACCGCGAGCTCGGCACGCGCCTCGGCCGCCGTCTTGCCCCGCATCAGCGCCTCGCTCTGTGCGAGGAAATTGGCCAGCAGCATGGCGTGGTGCCGGCCGGCCTTGTAGTGCGTCTCGGCCGGCGCGATGAAATCGCACGGCACCAGCCGGGTGCCTTGATGGATCAGCTGGTAGAAGGCGTGCTGCCCGTTGGTGCCGGGCTCGCCGAAAAGGATCGGCGCGGTCGGTCGCCCGACCCTGCGCCCGTCGCGCGCCACCGACTTGCCGTTGCTCTCCATCTCCGCCTGCTGCAGATAGGCGGGAAAGCGTGCGAGCCCCTGGTCGTAGGGCAGCACGGCTTGCGCCGCGGCCCCCAGCAGGTTGGTGTTCCAGACGCCGACCAGCGCCAGGGTCAGCGGCAGGTTGCCCTCGGGCGGCGCGTCGCGGAAATGCCGGTCCATGGCATGCGCGCCGTCCAGCATCTCCTCGAAGCGGTCCATGCCGATCGAAAGCGCGATCGGCAGGCCGATAGCCGACCATAGCGAAAAGCGCCCGCCGACCCAGTCCCAGAAGGCGAACATGTTTGCGGTGTCGATGCCGAACCGGGCCACCTCCGCGGCATTGGTCGACACGGCGACGAAGTGCCGCGCCACGGCGCCCTCGCCCAGTGCCCTGGTGAGCCACGCGCGCGCCGTCGCCGCGTTGGCCATCGTCTCTTGCGTCGTGAATGACTTCGACGCCACGACGAACAGCGTCTCGGCGGGCTCGAGCGGCGCCAGGGTGCGCATGATCTCCGCCCCGTCGACGTTCGAGACGAAATGAAACGCCATGCGCTCGTGCCGGTAAGCGCCGAGCGCCTCGACCGCCATGCGAGGCCCAAGGTCCGAGCCGCCGATGCCGATATTCACCACCGTGGCGACGCGCCGTCCCGTGGCGCCGGACCAGGCGCCCTCGCGCACGCGCGTCGTGAAGTCGCGCATCTGCGCCAGGACCGCATTGACCGCCGGCATGACGTCGGCGCCGTCGACCGCGATCGGCGCGTCGCCGCGGTTGCGCAGCGCGACATGCAGGACCGCGCGATTCTCGGTCGTGTTGATGCGCTCGCCCGCGTACATGCGCCGGGTCCAGCGCGCCAGCTCCGCCGCCGCCGCCAGGTCGCGCAGCAGCGTCATCGTGCGTTCGGTCAGGCGGTTCTTCGAGTAGTCGAGCAGCAGCCCGTCGAAGGAGAGGGTGAAACGGGCGGCGCGCTCGGGATCGGCGGCGAACAGCTCGCGCATCGTCCGTCCCGCGATCTCGTCGCGATGGCGGGCTAGCGCTGCCCAGAACGGCTCCAAGGCCGCCGCTTCGACCGGTTGCCCGCTCATGCCCCCCTCTTAGTGCAGGAGGCCCCAAACGACAATCGGCGGCCGTTGCCGGCCGCCGATCGTCAGCGAATGGCCCGTGACCTGCGGGTCGCGATCTACTTCACCAGCTTGCCGGACACGTAGCCGTCGCCTTGCGGCCCCTTGACTTTGAGCCAGCCGCTCTTGGTCACCTCGACCACCTGGAGCTTGGTGCCTTTCGCGAGACCGGCGACCTTCTTCGACTTGGCCGACGGACCGCTGCGCAGGTTTGCGGTCTTGGCGGAAACCGTGACCGTGTCGCCCGCCTTGGCCGCGACCAGTTCGACGGCCGCCGTCTCGGCAGCGCGGCTGAGCGTGACCGCGTGGGACGGCATGGCGAGCACGACGGCCAGGGCGGCCATGGCCGCGAGCGAGGTGAGTCCGCGAATCGAAGCCATTGAAGTCACTCCATTAAAATCGAGCCGAGCGCGCACCGCGAGATCGGTGCCTGACGCAAGGCAGGGTTGAGCGGGGATCTGGGTCGAGCCGGCGCGAGTCCTTGACGATCAGCCTCGGCGGTCCTATTTATTGCAGTGCAACATCAGCCCAGGTTCCTCGAACCGATGTTGCGTTTCTTGGGCGTTTCCTCCCTTAAACTCGGGCCGCGCTCTGCGCGGCCCTTTTTTTTTATCGCAGCCGCGAAGACGGTCGCAAGCCGCCGCGCGGAGCGGGCGCGATTCCAGGCTGCGGCCGTATCGGGACAGGCGCGCGGCGCCGCGGCATTCGGAAAACGATTCGGGCGGGCCGGCATTCCGGCCCGCCCGCGCCCGCAATCGTCGGAAGTCAGATCAGCGGCTTGGCGTTCTCGAGCGCCTTCGTCGCATCCTCGGTGGCGCCCACCGATGTCGCACCCGCGTTTCCCATCGCCGAAGGCAACCGGTTCTCCAGCTTGTTCGGAACCGCCTGGCGCGGCAGGGTCAAGCTGGCGGCGGACGGCGCTGTCAGCAGGCGATCGATCGAGGTGAGCGTGTCGAGCGGCATCAACCGCCGCATGTCGGACGGCATGTTGTTGAACATCCCCGGCCGGTCCGGCATCGGCCTCGGGATCGGGGTCGGGGTCGTCGTCACGACCACCGGCGGAGGAGTCGTCGGGATCGTCGTCGTCACCGTGGGCGTCGGGATGTTCGGGTTCGTCGGCGGCGTCGGCGCGGTCACCGGCGGCTTGAACGTGCCCGTTGCACAGCAGGTCGTGCTCTGCGCCATCGCGCCCGAAGCCGCGGCCAGCGCCGCGATCCCGGCGGCCAGGGCGATCAGGGCCGTCAGCATGGTCCGCTTCGTCTGCGTCTTGCCCGTGGTCGTCATGGCACCCTCCGCTCTTGCGTTCCTTATACGCGGATATTGCGGCAAAGGCATGCCCGGCGCTGTGACGCCCGTCACCGTCCCGTCCACACGGGACCAGCCCGGCCGGCATTGGTTTTCTTGCGCGCCGCATGAGCAGGGGTCATTTGCCCCGGTCGGCGCAATTCCCTAAAAGGACAGGGAAATCCCGGACGAGGACCCCGGCCGTGAACGACCTGCATCTCGCCCAGCGCCGCCCCGCCCGGCTCCGCCGCCAGATCGAGGAGCTGGAGGAATCGCGCATCGTCGAGGTCTGGCAGCTCGGGTTCGGGCGCAAGAACCTGATCCCGCTCTGGGTCGGCGAGTCCGACATGGTGACCCCCGCCTTCATCCGCCGCGCCGCCGCCGAGGCGCTGGAGGCCGGCCGCACCTTCTATTCATACAAGCGCGGCGAGCCGGAACTGCGCGACGCGCTGACCGGCTACATGAACCGGCTGCACGGCACGCCCGGGCGCCCGGCGCCGATCGCGGTCGACCGTGTGACGGTCACGACGGCCGGCATGAACGGACTGATGATGACCATGGAGTGCCTGCTGGAGCAGGGCGATGAGATCGTCGCCGTGACGCCGGTCTGGCCCAACATCTTCGCCGCGGCGCGGATCATGGGCGCCGTGCCCAAGCCGGTGGCGCTCGACCTGACCCCCAAGGGCTGGTCGCTGGATCTGGACCGCCTGTTGGCCGCGTGCGGGCCGCGCACCAAGGCGATGTTCATCAACACGCCGGGCAATCCGACAGGCTGGATGATGGCCGAGGACGAGCAGCGCGCGGTGCTGGCGTTCTGCCGCCGGACCGGCATCTGGCTGATCGCCGACGAGGTCTACACCCGCTTCGTCTACGACCGCGCGACGGCACCGTCCTTCCTGTCGATCGCCGAGCCGGAAGACGACCTGGTCGTCGTCAACAGCTTCTCCAAGCCCTGGGCCATGACCGGCTGGCGCCTGGGGTGGCTGACCACCTCGCCCGCTTTCGGCGCGACGCTGGGCAAGACGGTCGAGTTCAACACCAGCGGCACCACGCCCTTCCTGCAGCATGCCGGCGTGGTCGCGATCCGCGACGGCGAGCCCTTCGTCAAGGAGATGGTCGAGCGCTGCCGCATCGGGCGCGACCTGGTGCACCAGGCCCTGTCGGCCTTGCCGCGCGTGCGCATGGTGCGTCCGCGCGCGGCTTTCTATGCCTTCTTCGCGGTCGACGGCGTCGTCGACACCGTCCAGTTCTGCAAGGACCTGCTGCTCGCGACCGACGTCGGCCTGGCGCCGGGCGCCGCGTTCGGGCCCGGCGGCGAAGGCTGCGTGCGCCTGTGCTTCGCCAGTTCGGCTGCCCGCCTGTCCCAGGCGATGGAGCGCCTCGCGCCCGCGCTGCGCTGATTTCCCAATTTGGAGAGGAATAGCCGTCGAATTAACCATTTTGGCGCATTTTCATTGTTTTTTAGCCGAGTTTTCCTAAAGTCCTCTCGCCGCGTCCGTAGAGACGCCGGCCGGGAGGGGGCTTAACGGGATGCTTCGCAAGTTCGGGCGCGACGAGCGCGGTTCGACCCTGCTCGGGCCCTGCCTGCTGGCGGGCTTCATGGTCTTCAGCGCCATGGCCGTCGCCAACGAGACAGGTGCGGCCATCGAGGACCTCTACGGCCGCCTCAACCAGGCGCTGCGGGCCACGGTCGTCGCCCTGCGCTAGGACCGCTCAGGCCGCCGGATCCTCGGCCCTTTTGAGGGGCGCCGCTGCCGCGGCGGCGCCAGCGGTGTTCCGGGCCTCCGCCAGCAGCCAGTCACGGAACGCGACGATCTTGGGATTGTCGCGCGTTGCCACCGGGCAGACGAAGTAGTAGGCCCAGCGCGCCGGCATGCTGACGTCGAATGGCTTGACCAAGCGGCCCGAGGCGAGGTCGACGTCCGCCAGGGCGCTGCGCGCCAGCGCCACGCCCTGCCCCTCCACGGCCGCCTGCACCACCATGCTCGAATCGGTGAACGCCGGCCCGCGGTCGGGGTCGACGTCCTTGACGCCTGCCGCCAGCAGCCAGAGCCGCCAGTCGATGCGGAAATCGTCGTGCAGCAGCGTGTGGTAGCGCAGGTCGTCGGGCCGCTTGAGCGGATACGTGCCCTTAAGGAGGCGCGGGCTGCAGACGGGAAAGACGTCCTCGGTAAGGAAACGCACGCATTCGAGGCCGGGATAGTCGCCCTGGCCGTAGCGGATCGCCGCGTCGACGTCGTCGCGTCCCAGGTCGACCATGTGATGGTCGGTCGACAGGCGCACGTCGATCTCCGGATGCAGGTCGCGGAATCGGCCAAGGCGCGGCACCAGCCACTTGGCGGCGAAGGACGGCAGGACGCTCACCGTCAGCGCCCCGCTGCGGTCGCGCTTCAAGAGCAGCGCCGTGGCGCGCGCCAAGCCGTCGAAGGCCTCGCGCACCGCGGGCAGGTAGGCCTGGCCGGCGTCGGTCAGCAGCAGGGTGCGATTCATGCGCTTGAACAGCGTGACGCCGAGCCGCTCTTCCAGCGCCTTGATCTGGTGGCTGACCGCCGCCTGGGTGACGTTCAATTCGGCCGCCGCGCGGGTGAAGCTGAGCAACCGCGCCGCCACCTCGAAGGCGCGCAACGCGTTGAGCGGCGGCAGGAAGCGGGCCATGGCGACCTCCGATGGGGCCGGAATCGGATTAGTTTTTCTTTGGAATTCTATGAGAAAGTATCGTTTGCGGGCAAGTAAGATCCAACATATGTCTTTGTCGGACAACAGTTTTTCTCACGGCTGGCAGGTTCGCTTGCATGCCGTGATCTCATGAAAAGGAGATGCGCCATGACCCGGATGCTCTCGCCTGCGACGACCGCCACTGCCGCCACGCCGCATGCGCTGCCCGGGCACGGCGTTGGGCGCGCGCGCGCGGTTTCCGGCGCCGTGAGCCTGCTGCTCGCCTGGCAGGAGCGTGCCTTCCAGCGTCATGCGCTGGCGCAGTTGGACGAACGCGCCCTGGCGGATATCGGCGTCGCCCGGACCGCGGCCAGGAACGAGGCCGCCAAGCCGTTCTGGCAGGCCTGAAGCAACGCGGTCGAGCGGTTTCCACGCGCGCATGATGGCACGGCGAAAGGCGCCGGGCGGGCGGTGACATCGGTCACATCGGGACCGCGTGGCCCCGCCCATCAATTGCGCCATCACCCCGGGCGGAAAGGAGTTCGCCATCGCGACGATTTCGGAACTTTCGCAGATCATCCCCGGCTAAGTGCTCGGCGCGCTCTTCGCGCGCAGGGTGCGGCACGCCGGGCTCCTGGCGCGGCTCGCCAGCCTGATGCTGACCTGGCAGGAACGCGCCGACCAGCGCCATGCCCTGGCACGGATGGACGACCACACGCTGGCCGATGTCGGCCTGACGCAGATCGACGTCGCGACCGAGCTGCGCAAGGGCTTCTGGCAGCGCTGAGCCGGCCGCTCACCAAGCGGCCGGCCGCCCTCAGCCCGGAACCCGCAGCAGCATCCGGTTGACGCCGTTGAACGCGGCGTAGAGCACGCGGAACTCGGCAAGGAAGTCGTCCCAGGCGAGGCCGGGCGCCGCCGTCTCGGCCACGGCGCGATGGATTTCACCCAGGCGCCGCTTGCCGTCGATGCGCGACAGGATCGCGGTGGCGAGACGCGGCAACCTGAGACGCAGCGTCAGCCCGTCGAAGCTGGCGGACAGCACCGGATTGCCCGACACCATGCCGCGCGCGATGGCGGCGAAGTCGACGTCGCGCGCGACCGGTATCGCGGCCGCATCGTCCGGCCGCGCCGCCGCCGTTGCGGCGCGATCCCTGGCGGCGACATAGCAGACATGGGTCTTGAGGTTGCCGGCGAGCAGCTCGGCGAAGGCCGCGCGCTCGATGGCCCCGAGCGGTTCGAGGCGCTCGCGCAGGTCGCGGTCGTTGAGATAGGTCGCGGGCTCGTAGCGCGCCGGCTCGATGAACGTGACGATGCCTAGCCCCGCGGCGTCGACCATCGCCGCCAGCTCGGGCACGCGATAGGCGCGGTCGCGCGCGTGCAGCAGCAGGTCGTAGAGGCCGGCGTCGCCGCCGGCAAGGTGGTCGCCGACCAGTGCGTTGCGCCTGAGCCGGTTGGTCGGCGGCAATTCGTGGATCAGCGCGCGCGCGACGGCGAGCCGCTCGCGGTCGGGCGCGCCGCCGGCCAGCGTGCGCAGCATCGCCTGCGCGTCATAGACGCCGGTGCGGCCGAGCGCGCCATAGACCATCAGCCCCATGCCGCCGCCCGGGGCGAGCGCGGCCGCCAGCGCACCCAGTCCGGCCTGAGGATCGTCGAGGTGATGCAGCACGCCGCAGCAGTCGATGTAGTCGTAGGGCCCGGGTGCCAGCGCCCGCAGGTCGAGTAGCGATCCCGGATGGAACGTCACGCGGCTGCCAAGCCCGCGCGCTTGGATGCGCGCCTCGGCGATGCGTCGCGCCGCGTCGGACAAGTCGAGGTAGTGCAGTTCGGCCGGGCATTGCCGGTCGGCGAGATGCTGCGCCAGCATCACCAGCGCGTCGCCGGTGCCGCCGCCGGCCACCAGCGCGCGGAACGGGCGCGACCAGTCGCGCTTGCCGGCGAAGAGATAGTGGTCGATCTCGCGCAGGTCGCTGGGCGAGCCGATGACGAGGCGCTTGGCTTCGTCGCGCGGGTCGCGCGCGGGATAGGGGTAGGATTCGTACTGCGCCTGGACCGGATCCATACTGGCCGGGTCGCTCACATCACCACCACGACCTTGCCCTGGGCCTTGCGCGTGGTCAGCAGCTCGAGCGCCCGCCTCGCCTCGGCCAGCGGCACGCGGTGCGAGACATGCGGCTTGAGCTTGCCCTCCGCATACCAGCGGAACAGGTCGGCGAACTGCTTCGGCATCTTCTCGGGCCGTTGCTTGCGATGCGCGCCCCAGTACATGCCGTGCACGGCGATGTTCTTCACCATCAGGATGTTGGCCGGAATCTGCGGCACCTTGCCGGAGGCGAAGCCGATCACGGCGATGCGTCCGCCCCAGGCGGTCGAGCGCAGCGAGGCGTCGAATGCGTCGCCGCCGACCGGGTCGAACACGGCATCCGCGCCCTTGCCGCCGGTCAACTCCTTGATCCGTGCGCGCAGGTCCTCGCGCGCGTAATTGATGGCGTGATCGGCGCCATGCGCGCGCGCGAGCGCAAGCTTGTCGTCCGAGCCGGCGGTCGCGATCACCGTGGCGCCGAGCGCCTTCCCGCATTCGACCGTGGCGAGGCCGACGCCGCCGCCCGCACCGTGCACGACCAGCGTCTCGCCGGGCTGGAGATGCAGGTACCAGCACAGCGCGCCGTGGGCGGTGCCGTAGGTCACGGGGAAGCCGGCCGCCGTCACCGCGTCCATGCCCGGCGGCGTGGCGAAGACGTCGATTTCCCTGGCGACGGCGCGCTCCGCGAACCCGCCGCGGTCGAGCATGGCGAGAACGCGGTCACCGGGCTTCACGCGGCTGACGCCCGCGCCGCAGCGCAGCACCGTGCCGGCAGCCTCGAGCCCGGGGCTGAACGGGAAGGGTGGCTTCTCCTGGTACTTGCCGTCGACCATCAGCGTGTCGGCGAAGTTGACGCCGGCGGCCTCGACCTGGATCACGACCTCCCGCGCCGCAGCCGTCGGCTCGGGCAGTTCGCCCGGCTCGATCGAGCCCCATTGGCGGACGACGGCGGCGCGCATCGGTTCTAGAACGGCAGGGCGGCGGCGGGCCGCACGACGCCGACCGGGCGGCCGGCGACATTCTTGAGCGGCGTCTCGGCCAGTTCGCGAGCGCCCTCGATGCCGAGCCGGTCGAGCACCGCGGCAAGCGCGATCTGCGAGGCGCGCGAGGCGCCGTCGGCGATCTTGAGGCATAGGCCGAATCCCAGCGTCGGCAACGCCGCCATGTAGACGCCCTCGGCGCCGGTCTTGACCATGGCCGCCTCGCCGAGCCTGGTCATGACGCGGGTGCAGAAGCGGCCGGTGCCGGCGACCATGAACGGCTCCTTCGCCACGGCCGCGCGAATGCGCTTGATCGCCGCGACGCGCTCCGCCGGCAGGCCGCTTGGATCGGCGAAGCGCGCCATGGCCAGCGCCAGCCGCTCGATCGGGACGCCGACCACGGGAATGCCGCAGCCGTCGATGCCGCGCGCGCCCGTGCCGAGATCGGCGCCGCTGAGCTCGGCCAGCGCCCGCAGCACGGTGCGCTGCACCGGGTGCTCCTCGTCGATGTAGCCGCGCGTCGGCCAGCCGCGGTGCTTCGCCAGAGACAGGAAGCCGGTATGCTTGCCCGAGCAGTTGTTGTGCAGCGGCGTCACCACGCCGTTGCCTCGGTAGAGCGCCTCGGCCGAGGCCTCGTGGCTCGGCGGATGGCCGCCGCATTCCAAGTCGTCGACCGTGCAGCCGATGCGCCCGAGCCAGGTCAGCACCGCCGCGACATGGCGCGGCTCGCCGCCATGCGAGGCGCACGCCAGCGCGATCTCGGCGTCGCCCAGCTTGTAGCGCTCGGCCGCGCCGGATTCGATCAGCGGCAGGGCCTGGATCGGCTTGATCGCCGAGCGCGGGTAGACGGGCTGGGCGATGTCGCCGCAGGCAAGGACCGCCCTGCCCTTGGCGTCGACCACGGCGACGGTGCCGGCATGGCGGCTCTCGACCATGCCGCCGCGCGTGACCTCGACCAGCACGGGCGGTGAGGCAGCGGCGGCGCCCTTCGTGGCGACGGTCAGGGGCATGGCGTTCATGGGTTCGACCTCGGCGAAGCGGCCCGCACCATGCCGCCCTCGCCGCCGGGGCGCAAGACATGGCGCGCGCGTTGATCGGCGCACGCGTCCGTTTGGTTCAGCGGCCGGTTCAGCGGTCGTTTCGGGCCCGGAAAAAAGAAGAGGGCCGGGGCCGCTCGGCCGCCAGGCCCGTCCAAGGTTCTTGGGGGGTCGCCCCGTTCAACAGGGCGAACAAGGTCATACCATCGCTGGTCGGTCATGCTGCGTCACAGACGCGTGATAGTGCCGCTCCCCTGCGCGTTTCCGGGGGAAAACTGGCGGATTTCCGCCATCCGACCGCGCGCAGCGACAGGATGGATTGCGCGCCACCCACCCGGTTTGGCGTCGGCTGGCCGTCCGGTCTATGAAGGGCGCCAAACCGGGCCGGCCCGGCGGCCTGGGTGGCCGGGCCGCGGCGGTGAAGGAACATGCATGCGCGGCTATTTCGGCATCGGCGTGGAGGGCATCAGCAAGCCGATGAATCTCGGCGCGCTGTTCCGCTCAGCGCACGCCTTCGGTGCCAGCTTCGTGTTCACGATCGCCGCCGAGTACCGTAAGGCGAGCTCCGATACGACCGACGTGCGCGCCAACCTGCCCTACTACGAATTCCCCGATCTCGACGCGCTGCGCCTGCCGGCGGACTGCCTTCTGGTCGGCGTCGAGTTCCGCGACGACGCGGCGCTGCTGCCGAGCTTTCGCCATCCGCGCCAGGCCGCCTATGTGCTGGGGCCGGAGCGCGGCTCGCTGTCGCCGCGCCTGGCCGGGCATTGCGACCTGCTGGTGAAGATCCCGACCAAATTCTGCGTCAACTTGGCGGTGGCCGGCTCGATCATCATGTACGACCGGCTGATCTCGACCGGCCGCTTCGCCGAGCGCCCGCTGACGCCCGGCGGCGAAGCCGCGCCGCAGCCGCCGCCCGTGTTCGGCGACGTGGTCGTGCGCCGCAGCGGCAAGCGGGTACCACTCGGCAGCACGCGCAAGGGCTAGGACAACCAGGGGACAAGGTCATGGGCAGCGAGCGCATCGCCATCATCGGCAACGGCATCATCGGCCACGGCACGGCGCAGGTCTTCGCCATGGCCGGCCACCCGGTCACGATGATCGGGCGCAACCCGCGGAGCCTGGAGGCGGCGATCGGGCGCATCAAGGCGAGCCTCGCGGACTTCATCGCCAACGGCATCGTCGCCGCGGGCGAGGCCGACGCCGCTGTCGCGCGCGTCGCGGTCAGCACCGCGCTCGAGGAGGCGAAGTCGGCGGACTTCGTGCTCGAGGCGGTCACCGAGGACCTGGAGCTGAAGATCGGGATTTTCGCCCGGCTGGACGCGATCTGCCGGCCCGAGGCGATCCTCGCCTCGTCGAGCGGCCAGCCGGCGAGCGCGCTGGTGGCGAAGGTCGCGCGCAAGCAGCGCGTGATCGCCGCGCATTTCTGGTATCCGCCGCAGCTCATCCCGCTGGTCGAGGTCTGCGGCGGGCCGCATTGCGCCCGGGGCGTCGTCGATCGCACGGTCGACCTGATCCGGCGCGCCGGCAAGCATCCGGTCGTCATCGACAAGGAAGTAAAAGGCTTCATCGGCAACCGCCTGCAATTCGCGCTGCTGCGCGAGGCATGGGCGCTGTGGGCCGACGGCGTGGCCAAGCCCGAGGTGATCGACGCGGTGGTGCGCATGTCGTTCGGGCGGCGCCTCGGCGTCACCGGGCCGATCGAGTCGGCCGATATCGGCGGACTTTCGACCATGTATAACTTCGCCCGCTTCCTGCAGCCGGACCTGTCGACGGCGCGCGAGCCGCCGCCGGCGATCGCCGACGTGCTGGCGCAGCAGCAGGGCGCCGGCGCATGGCCCGGCCTCTACGACTGGAGCAAGCGCGACCGCCAGGCGCTGGTCGATCAGCGCATGAAGGAGTTGTTCCGCTGGCTGGCGGAGGACCGGGGGAAGACGCGCTAGCCCGTCGCCAGGCCCGCCCGCAGGACGCGATAGCGCCCCGTCTCGATCTGCGCGCCCGTGACGATGCCGGTGCGCGTCGTGCCGCCGTCGAGCCCGAGCCGGTCGAACGCGAACAGGTGCGGATCCTGCTGTCCGGTCAGCTCGCGGTGCTTGTGCGGCGGCGTATGGCCGTGGACGACCATCCGGCCGCCGAAGCCGCCCTGCCACTGCAGGAATTCGCCGTGCACCCAGGCCCAGCGCGCCTCGGTGAAGGACTGCCAGGGCCGGGCCAGGTACCGCTCCCGATCCTCGCCGGGCTCGATGCCGCCATGCACGAAGATCGTGTTGCCGACCGCGGCATAGGACCGCATGGAAGCGAACAGGCGATGGATGTCGTCGCCGAGCGCGGCGCGGAACAGCGCCGCGCTCGGCCGCTCCGCGGCGGTGCCCGCGGCCACGTTCATCTCGGCCAGCACGCGCCCGCCGCCCATCGCCTCGCTCAGCCACATGGTCTCGGCCTTCCCGGCGTGCGGGCCGCCTTCCATCGCCAGCAGCAGGAGCTGCTCATGGTTGCCCATCAGCCGGTCGATGGCGTCGACGCCGCGCGCCGCTTCCGGCTCGGCCCATAGCCGCAGCGTGTCGAGGTTTCGCGGTCCGCGGTCGATCAGGTCGCCCAGATAGACCAGCCGCCTGCGCAGGCCCTCATCGACGGTCAGGCGCCGGATCGCGGCGAGCAGCGCCTCCAACTCGTCGGCGCAGCCGTGCACATCGCCGATGGCGAAGATCGCCTCGCGCCCCACCGCGAACGGCGCGGATCGCCACTCTGAGATCGCTACATCCAAGCGTCACCGTCCGTTCGACCGGTTTGCGACCGCCGCCCGAGCGGGCCGGAGGCAAGCTGGGCCTGTTCAGCGCGCGGGCGCATCCGCGCCGCTCAATCGACTTCCCGCGCCAGGGTCGAACGCACGCTGCGGACGGGCTCGCCCGCCCGGATGCGCCGGTAGGTTAACGACATCACGTTGCCGTCGACCGTGCGGTCCCATTGCTGCAGCTCCGGCTTGCCGTCGGCGGCCTTGTCCATCGCGTAGACGACGAGGGTCGGTCCATGGATCTCGGCCCATGTCTGCCGGTCCGGCGCTCCCGCCTCGCCGGCAGCGGCGAACACGCCCGGCTTCGCCGTCGGCAAGAAGCGCAGCGCCGTGGTCTTGGTCTTCGGCTCGTGCAGCGCCTCGCCCCGGGTTATGGCGCTCCAGGTCAGCAGAAACCCGCCATTCGGCAACTTTTCGATGCCGACGCTGGCCTCGCGGATCCCGCTCGGACGCAGCGCGCCGCTGCCTTCGTCCACGATTCCGGCGCCCGAGAATCGGCCTACGAACGCGTCAATCGCCGCCCGCTCGGCCGCGACCGCGGCGACCGGCGCTAGGAGGGCGGCGACGACGGACAGGAGGATCGTGCGGATATCCATGGCGCACCTCCGCTTACCGCGCGGCATTATGGCGCGCGCCGAGGCGACAGTGTTTGACTCAGGTCAAGGCGACGGGGCCGGGTCAGCGCAGGAACGGGTTCAGAAATCGGGCCCACCTTCCCGTCAGCCGCAGCGGGGCCGTGGTGATCGCGAGGCAGATGCAGGGCTCGCCCGGGTCGGCGACGGGCTGGTGCGTGACCGAGGGGTCGGCCGAACAGAAGTCGCCGCGCAGGAAATGGCCGAAGGCGTCGGTGAAGCCGCCGGCGAGCACCAGCGTGTGCTCCCGGTCGCGATGCGTGTGCACCGGCATGGCGGTCTCGGGCTCGATGCGCAGCAGCACCGCGCGATGGCCTTCGGGGCCGGCCAGGATCTGGTGCTCGGCCAAGCCGGTTATCACGCGCCGCCAGCTCGGCTCCGCCTCGCCGAGATAGCTGCGCAGGGGCTCCGGCAGCGGCAAGCCCGCGATGCCCGGCGCGGTGGGCGCCGGCCGGCGGTGGGGCCCGGCCGGCGGCGCCTCGTCCAGTCGTGCCATGACCGCGGCGAGGCTGTCGCGCCCGAGCGGCACGGGCTCGATCTCCGCGAGCATGGCGCCGCCGACCGACTCGAAGGTAGCGACCTCATGCCGGCAGCCGGGGCACAACGCGAGATGCGTGGCGACGACCAGCGACTCCGCCTCGCCCAGCGCGCCGGCGGCGTAGTCCAGCAGCAGCGTCTCTTCCGGGTGATGCGTGGGCATGGCGCCCGGCGCGATATCGATCCGGGCGCTCATGGGCTTTCCTTCAGCACCTTGCGCAGGCGCACCATGGCAAGCCGCAGCCGCGACTTGACGGTTCCCAAGGGCAGCCGCGTCTCGGCCGCGATCACGCTGTGCGGCTTGTCGTCGAAGAACGCCATGCGCAGCAGATCCGACTGCTCGCGCGGCAGTTGGCCGAGCGCCGCACGCAGGCGCTGCTCGCGTTCGCCCGCGAGCAGCGCATCGTCGGCGGCGGGATCGGGCGCGGGCGTCAGCAGCGGATCGGACGGATCGATCTCGGGCCGTCGCTCGCGCCGCAGCAGGTCGATGCGGCGGTTGCGCGCGATCGTGTAGATCCAGGTGCCGGCCGAGGCCTGGGCGCGGTCGAACTGGTCGGCACGCCGCCACAAGGTCAGCATCACGTCCTGCACCAGCTCTTCCGCCGTCGCCTGGTCGGTGCCGCTGCGCGCGAGATAGGCCTTCAGCCGCGGCGCGAAGTGTTCGAAAAGAAGGGCAAAGGCGCGGCGGTCCCGGCGCTGGGCGACGTCGACGACCAGATCGTCGAGCGATCGCGCCTCGAGGCTGGATGCGGCCGCGCCGGCGCGGTTGCTATCGGAGGTCCCACCCATGCGGGCGACACTCTGGCGACGGTTGCGCCACACCGCAAGATGGAGCCGCAACGGCAGCGGCGGGGCGAAGGCAAGGGTCGCGATCATCAAGCAAGCTACGGCCCATCTCGCCCGCCGGATCACCGGAAACGGGAATGGGGCTTTGCCGATCGGCCCGGCATTCACTATATGTCCCGCCATGAGCGCCGAGAAACACGCCCTGATGGCCGCCCCGGACAACCGCCGGGCGGACGGCCGCGTCGAGCTGGTGGGCCTGAGCCGCGCCGAGCTGGAGGCGGAGTTGGCCTGCCTGGCCCAGCCCGCCTTCCGCGCGCGCCAGGTCTGGCACTGGATCTACTACCGCGGCGAGACCGATTTCGACCGCATGACCAGCCTGTCGAAGGAGCTGCGCCAGGTGCTGGCCCGGCATTGCGCCGTGACGCGACCGACCGTGGCGCGCGGCCAGCACTCGGTCGATGGCACGCGCAAGTGGCTGCTCCGGATGGCGGACGGCCAGGAAGTCGAGTGCGTGCACATCCCGGAGGAGGACCGCGGCGCGCTGTGCGTGTCGAGCCAGGTCGGCTGCACGCTGACCTGCCGCTTCTGCCATACCGGCACGCAGCGCCTGGTGCGCAACCTGGCGGCCGGCGAGATCGTGGGCCAGGTGATGCACGCGCGCGACCAGCTCGGCGAATGGCCCTCGCCCAAGGACGGGCGCATGCTGTCGAACATCGTCATGATGGGCATGGGCGAGCCGCTCTACAATTACGACAACGTCGCCAAGGCGCTCGCCATCGTCATGGACGGCGAGGGCATCGGCATCTCGCGCCGGCGCATCACGCTGTCGACCGCGGGCGTCGTGCCGATGATCCGGCGCTGCGGCGCCGAGCTCGGCGTCAGGCTGGCGATCAGCCTGCACGCGGTGACCGACGAGACCCGCGACCGCATCGTGCCGCTGAACCGCAAATACCCGATCGCCGAGCTGCTGCAGGCCTGCCGCGACTACCCGCGCGCCAAGAACTCGCGCCGCATCACCTTCGAGTACATCATGCTGAAGGGGGTCAACGACAGCGTGGCCGACGCCAAGGCGCTGGTGAAGCTGATCGCCGGCATCCCGGCCAAGGTCAACCTGATCCCGTTCAACGCCTGGCCCGGTGCGCCGTTCGAATGCTCGACCGACGAGCAGATCGCGAAGTTCGCCCGCATCGTCAACGACGCCGGCTACGCCAGCCCGGTGCGCACGCCGCGCGGCCGCGACATCCTGGCCGCCTGCGGCCAGCTCAAGTCCGAGAGCGTGAAGCAGAGGCGCGCAGCCGCCTGAGGCAGCGGCGCGGCAGCCCCGCGCGGCCGTTGATCCACCGCCAGACCAAATGGATGCGTGCGCGGACCAACGCGCGCGCGGGCTTTCCGGGCGGCGCCGGAGTGCCGGCGACACCGGCGCGCACCTGGCCTTCACGGATTTCACCGGCACGGCGATGACGCTGGACCCGAGCAAGGACTTCCTCGATCCCCGCCTGCCGTCGACCGAGTACGAGACCTTCAAGCGACGCACCTTTCCGCGGCGCATCGTGCTGCGCTACTTTCCGGCGGCGGAGAAGGAACTGGCTGGGCCGGCGCCCTGCGAAGAGGTGTCGAGCGCGTCGAACGCATCGCCATCGAGCGCGCGGCCTTCGATGTGGCGCGCGTGCCACAGCGCGTAGAACAGCAGCGCCCAGCAGGCGAAGCCGCGCCGGCCGACCGGGTTGGCGAAGAGCGCGCGCACGGCGCCGGGGATGGCGATCGCCTCGATCGCAGGCTGGCGCGCGACCAGCCCGCCGAGCTCGTCCCCCCGCCGCGCGATCCACTCGCCGACCGGCACGGTGAAGCCGCGCTTGCGCGCGAAGGCGTCCGCCGCCGGCACGCGCTCGTGCACCCAGCGCCGCAGCAGCCACTTGCCGAGATCGTCGCGCAACTTCAACCCGTCCGGCAACGTGAAGGCGAACCTGGCGACCTCGGGGTCCAGGAACGGCGTGCGCCCTTCGAGCGCGTTGGCCATCAGGCAGCGATCGAGCTTGACGAGCAGATCGTTGGGCAGCCAGTCGGTGCAGTCCGTCGCCTGGGCCCGCTGCAGCTTGCTGCGCTCGGGCCCCCGCGCCGCGCGCTCGGCGGCGGCGATACCTTCGCGCCAATGCTCGGGCTCGCGCCGCAGGACGCCCAGCCCGTCGAACGCGCCACGCCGGCGCATCGCCTTGCCGAACCACCACCACGGGCGCACCGCGTCGCGGTAGCGGCCGTAGCCGGCGAACATCTCGTCGCCGCCCTCGCCCGACAGCACGACCTTGAAGTCGCGTGCGGCTGCGCGCGCCAGCTTGTAGCTCGGCAGCGTCGCGTAGTCGGCCGCCGGCTCGTCCATCGCCGACGCGACCGCGGGCAGCAGCGTCCAGAAATCGTCCTCGCCGAACGGCACCTCGACGTGATGCGCCCTCGTGGCCGCCACGGCCGCCTGGGCGAATGCGCGCTCATCGCGTGCATCGGTGCCGGGAAACCAGGCGGTGAAGGCGGTGACCGGGCGATCGTTCAGCCGCGCCATCATTGCCAGCACCGCGGTGGAATCGATTCCGCCGGACAGGAACATGGCGTAGGGCACGTCGGAACGCTGGTGCATGCGCACGCTGTCCTCGAGCACCGCATCCAGCCGCGCGAGCGCCGCGGTTTCGTCCACCGCGATGGGACCGCCTTCCGGCAGCGCGGCGATCCGACGCCGCTCGACGATGCGTCCGGCCTTGACCGCGACGGTCTCGCCCGGCAGCAGGCGCTTGACGCCGCGGAAGATCGTATCCGCCCCGGTGGTGAACTGCAGCTGCAGCAGCTCGGCGCGCTTTTCGGGGTCGACCGCCGCCTCGACCAGGCCGGCGGCGATCAGCGCCTGCGGCTCGGAGGCGAAGGCGAAGCCGGCAGGAGTCTCGGCGTAGCACAGCGGCTTTATGCCGAACGGATCGCGCGACAGCACCAGCAGGTCCCGGGCCGGATCGTGGATCGCGATCGCGTACATGCCGCGCAGCCCCCGAGCGTAGTCGAGCCCATGCCGGCGATAAAGATGCAGCGGCAGCTCGCAGTCGGACGCGGTGGCGAAGGCGGCGCCCGGCATCGACGCGCGCAGTTCGATGTAGTTGTAGATCTCGCCGTTGGCGACGAGCGCGGCGCCGCCCGGCTCGTAGAGCGGCTGGTCGCCGGTCACGAGGTCGATGATGGCAAGCCGCCGCTGCATCAGCCCGACGTCGCGCGCGAGATGCCGTCCCTCGCCGTCCGGCCCGCGATGCGCGAGCGCCGTCGCCATGCGATCGAGGGTCGCCGGATCGACCGGCGCGCCGTTCCGCGTCATCAGTCCGGCGATGCCACACATCGCGCTAGCGTCCTTCCGTGATGCGGTCGAAGAAGGCGCGGTATCGTGCCACGACGGCGGCCTCGGTGAAATCCGCTTCATAGGCATGCCGGCCAGCGGCAACGAGGGCGCGCCGCAGGTGGGCGTCGGCCAGCGCGCGGCCGATCGCGGCGGCGAGCGCCGGCGCGTCGTCGACCGGCACCAGCAGGCCGCTGACCCCGCCGCGCACCAGTGCCGCCGGTCCTTGCGCCGCGGCGGCAACGACTGGCACGCCGTGCGCCCAGGCCTCGATCACCACGTTGCCGAGCGGCTCGTGGCGCGACGGGCAGACGAACAGGTCGGCCGCGGCGAACAGCGCCGCCACGTCGTCGCGCCAGCCGAGGAAGCGCACGCGTTCCGCGACGCCCAATTCGCGCGCGAGCCGCTTCAACGCCGCCTCCTCCGGTCCCGAGCCGGCCAGCCACAGCACCGCATCGGGCAACGCGGCCACGGCGCGCAGCAGCACGTCGAAACCCTTGTTCACATGCAGGCGGCCGAGGGCCAGCAGCACCGTGGCCTCGTCGGGCGTGTCGAAGGCGGCGCGCGGGACGGCTTGCACTGCCGGCGCCGCGTCGACGAAGTTCGGCAGGTAGTGCGCGCGCGCGCGCGGCCAGCCGGATGCCACGATGCGCTCTACGATGTCCTCGGTGTTGCCGACCAGGTGATCGCAGCGCCGATAATATTTCAGGTCGTAGTATCCGCCCAGGCGCCCGACATGGACGAAGGGCCGCGCGGGATCGGCGGCGGGGCAGAGCGACGTCGCGCGGCTCATCCAGGTCATGACCACGTCGGGCCGGAAGTCGCCGATCGCGCGCGCGAGCGCCGGCCGCGTGGCGAAGTCGAGCCAGCCGCCGAAGCGGAGCTCGATCGGCTCGACACCGCCGGCGCGCAAGCGGGTGGCCCGCGGCGCGTTGCGGCGGATCGCCACGCGCTGCTCCAGCCCCGCGCGCGCAAAGGCGATGGCGAGGCGCACGAAGAAGGCCTCGGCCCCGCCCTGCTTGCCGCCGGCCATCGCCTGGAACAGCCGCGTCACGGGATCAGCCGTTCGAACGCCGCCGCCGCGTCGTCCCAGCCCCACGCGCGCTGACGCTCGAGCGCCGCGCGATGCTCCATGCGCCAGAGCGAATCGTCGGCCAGCAGGCGCACGGCGGCCGCTGCGAACTCGTTGTCGTCGGCGGCCACGTGGCCGGTGATGCCGTCGACCACGCGTTCGGGCGTGGCGCCGATCGGCTGCACCACCGCGGGCACGCCGACCGACTGCGCCTCGCCGACGGCCAGGCAGAAGGTCTCGCCGGGGTCGCCGCGGTAGAGCATCACGCGCGCCTGGCGTAGCTCGTCCACCAGCACCGACTTCGCCACCGGCTCGCGCAGCACCACGCCGCAGTTCGACAGGTGCCGCGCGCGCTCGAGCACGGCGTGCATCGCCGCCGCCTTGGCGCGGCCGGCGGCGCCGTAGGTCGACGGGCCCGAGAAGACATGCAGCTCGGCCGTCGGCATGCCGGGATGGATGCGCGAGGCCCAGAGCTCGAGCAGCCAGGCGAGCCCGCGCATGGGGTTCGAGGTGAAGATCGCGCGCGGCGGCGGTGGCTCGCTCGCGGGCTGCGCGTGGCGGAACAGGTCGGCGATGCCGTAGGGGATGACCACGCGCTCGCCCGGCGCCCATGTCGGATACGTAGCGAGATGGCTGGGTCCCGAGAACACGATCGCCGGTCGCGTCCACGCGAGCTTCCACAGGTAGCGCAGCTTCATCAGGTAGCGCGCGGGGTTGTGGATCCAGAACACGGTGCGCCGCGCACGCCGTCCCATGGCCAGGATCAGCCTGTCGCCGCGATTGGCGATGTAGAGGTCGGCTCGTCCGGGCAGGCCGTCGGCGATGCGACGCCAGGTGACACCCGCGTGCACGCCGGGGTTCGCGCAGTTGTTGCAGACCGTGACCGTGTTGCCGCGCGCGGCCAGCGCCTCGGCCAGGCTGGTGAACGCGGTCTCGGCGCCGCCGAGCGGACGCTGGCGCATCAGCTCGCTGTCGAAGGCGATGCCGTCGTCGGCCATGACGATATCGGCCATTACGGATGGTCCTCTTCCAGCGTCGCCTTGAGGTAGGACAGGATCGGGTACAGCCCGGCGCAGAGCGCGATCAGGAATCCGTAGCGGCCCTCGCGATATCCCCTGCGCCCGACATAGCATTTCCAGAAGCGCGAGAAGATGCGCCGGATATTGGCGGCGAAGCTGCCGGGATCGCCCGATTCGCGCAGGTCGCGGGCGCGCGCGCTGGTGTAGCGGTCGAGCCGGCGCAGCATGTCGGAGATGTCGCGGTCGACATAGTGCCGGATCGGCGTGTCGAGCCGCGCGCCCTTGGTGCCGCTGAAGACGAGCCTGGGATGGACGCGCTCGCGCCCCCAGCGCTTGGCGCCGCGCCGGAACAGACCGGCATAGGCCGAGCGGCCGAACGAGGCGCCCCAGCCGTAGCGCACCAGACGCTCGCCGATGTAGTTGTCGACCGGGATCTCGTGCCAGTCGTTCGCCGAGCCGGCGACGGTCGTGCGGATCTCCGCGGCCAGTTCGGGCGGGACATGCTCGTCGGCGTCGACCTCGAGCACCCACTGGCCACGGCAGTACTCGATCCCGGCATTGCGCCGGTCGCCTTCGAACTCCCAGGCGCCCGGCAGCAGCCGGTCGGTGAAGCGCTGCGCGATCTCGGCCGTGCGGTCGCTGCAGCGGTCGAGCACGACGACGATTTCGTCGGCAAAGCCGAGCGCGTCGAGGCAGGCGGCGATGCGCGCCTCCTCGTTGTGCGCGACCACCAGCGCCGAGAGAATCGGCGCGTTCATGCCGCCTTGCCCTCGAGCCGGCCCCACAGCGCTTCCGCCGCCGCGACCGCGTCATCGACGCTGAGCCCGTCCATCAGCGTGTCGGTGGTGCGATGGTCGAACGCAGGCGCGTCGACCAGCGCCTTGTAGCTCTCGCGCGTGCGCACGAAGGTGGCGCGCGGGCCCCATGGCGCGTAGCGGTCCGCCGGGCTCGGTCCGAACAGGCCGAGCGTCGGCACGCCGGCGGCGGCGGCGAGGTGCATCAGGCCGGAATCGTTGCCGACGAACAGCGCCGCGCGCTCCAGGCACGCGGCGAGCACGGGCAGGTTGGCGGCCCCGACCAGGTCGATGCGGCGCTCGGCCGGCACGGCGTCGAGCACCGGCGCGGCCTGCGCGCGCTCCGGCGCCGCCGCGATCACCGCGACGCGCGCGCCGGCGAGGATGGCGCCCGGCGCAGTGAGCCGGAGCGCGAGCGCGGCGAAGCGCTCGGCGCGCCACTGCTTGCCGCGCCAGTTGGCCGCGGGGCCGAGCGCGAGCACCGGCGAGCCCGGCGGCACCAAGCGCTGGGCCGCCGCGCGGTCGTCCGCGTCGAGCCACAGGCAAGGCGCCGGCGGCTCGGGCAGGTCGAGCGCCGCCGCCAACTCGCGCACGCGGTGACGGCCCGGCTCCGGATGCGGCGCGCGATGGCGCTCTCGCGCAACCAGCAGATAGGGCAAGGCGGTGCGGCGCAGATCGACCACGATATCCCATCCATGGAATGCGACCCGGCGCCACAAATCGAGCCAATGCAGGCCCCAGCGCCGCTTGTCCAGCACGATCAGGCGCTCGAGCCCCGGCAGCGCGCGGAACAGGGGCGCCGCGGGCGCGCCGCAGGCCACGGTCACGGCGATGCCCGGATGCGCGCGGCGCAGATGCTCCAGCAGCCCGGTCGTCAGAACGGCGTCGCCGATCCGCGTCGCGGTGATGAACAAAAGCCGCATCGCGGCCGGTTATACGGCCGGGGCAACGGGGTTGCAAAGCCGGGCCCTTGCCATCGCCCCGCTCTTGCCATTCGAGGGGGACGGCCCCACGTTAGCGCGGCAGATCTGCGGCAAAAAGCCACGCAACGGGCATGGGTATGATCGAACGGAGCTACGTGGAACTGCCGGAACGCGGCGTCCTGTCCGTCTCGGGCCCGGACGCCGGGACCTTCCTGCAAGGGCTCATCTCGAACGACGTGACGCGCGCGGGTCGCGACCGTGCGATCCATGCGGCGCTGCTGACGGCGCAAGGGCGCTACCTGCACGACTTCTTCGTGATCGGTATCGCCGGGGCGCTGCACCTCGATTGCGAGGCGGCGCGGCGCGACGACCTGCTGAAGCGCCTCAAGCTCTACAGGCTGCGCTCGAAGGTGACGCTGGACGATGCGACTGCGCGCTACGCCGTCGCCGCGATCTTCGGCGAGGGCGCGCCGGCGGCGCTCGGCCTCGCGGCCGAGCCGGGCGTGGGCAAGGCGCTGGCCGACGGCGTGGTGTTCGTCGATCCGCGCATCGCGGCGATGGGCGCGCGTGCCATCCTGCCGCGCGAGCGCCTCGGGCCGACGCTGGAAGCCGCCGGCCTCGTTGCGGGGGAACGCGCGGCCTACGAGACGCTGCGACTCGAGCTCGGCCTGCCCGACGGCAGCCGCGACCTCGAGGTCGAGCGCTCGATCCTGCTCGAGAACGGGTTCGACGAGCTGAACGGCGTCGACTGGAAGAAGGGCTGCTATGTCGGGCAGGAGCTGACCGCGCGGACCAAGTACCGCGGCCTGATCAAGAAGCGGCTGCTGCCGGTGCGGATCGAGGGTCCCACGCCGGCGCCGGGCACCACCGTCACCTACGGCGATGCGGAGGCGGGCGAGATGCGCTCGGCCGCCGACGGACTCGGTCTCGCGCTGCTGCGCCTGGAATTCGTGGACAAGCTCGCGGCCGAAGGCGGCGCGCTCGCGGCCGGCGCCAGCCGGCTGGTTCCCGCCAAGCCCGACTGGCTGCGCCTCTGATGCCGCGGACCAGCATGGTTGGCGGCCGGATCGGCGGCCGCTCACGACTGCGCGATCTCGGCATCGCGGTCGGCGCGCTGCCGCCGGGGCCGCTGAACGCCATCACCGACGTTGCCGGCGTGCGGGTCGGCCACGCCACCATCGTGCACGACCAGCCGTTCGTCGCGCGCACCGGCGTTACGGCGATCTGGCCGGCCGGGCCGGACATCTGGAGCGACGCGGTGTTCGCGGGCTTCCATTCCTTCAACGGCAACGGCGAGATGACCGGCACGATCTGGATCGCCGAGCAGGGCCTGCTGGCGATGCCGATCTGCATCACCAACACGCATTCGGTCGGCGTGGTGCGAGACGCGGTGGTCGACTATGCGGTGCGCCATCGCTCGGCGCAGCCCTGGCACCTGCCGGTCGTGGCCGAGACCTATGACGGCTGGCTGAGCGAGGCCGAGCGCTTCCCGGTCACGGCGGAGCATGTCTTCAGCGCACTCGACGGCGCCGCGTCCGGGCCGGTCGCCGAGGGCTGCGTCGGCGGCGGCACGGGCATGGTGTGCCACGAGTTCAAGGGCGGCATCGGCACGGCGTCGCGCGTCGTCGAAGCCGCCGGGTCGCGCTACACGGTCGGCGCGCTGGTGCAGGCGAACTATGGCGCGCGAGAGTTGCTGCGGGTCGACGGCGTGCCGGTCGGCCGCGCCATCGGCCGCGACCTGGTGCCGTCGCATCGCGACCTGCCCGACCGCGGCAGCTCGATCATCGTCATCCTCGCGACCGACGCGCCGCTGCTGCCGATCCAGTGCCAGCGCCTGGCGCGCCGCGCGACGACGGGGCTCGCCTGGGCCGGCGGCATCGGCGCCAACGGCAGCGGCGACATCTTCCTCGCCTTCTCGACCGCGAATCGCGTGAGGCTCTCGGCGACCATGACCGACGTTCGGATGCTCGCCGCCGATCAGATGACGCCGCTGTTCCAGGCCGCCGCGGAGGCGACCGAGGAAGCCATCCTCAACGCGCTGTGCGCCGCCGAGACCACCACCGGCCGCCAGGGCCGCACCGCGCACGCGCTCCCGCTCGACAAGCTCACGGACGCGATGCGGCAGCATGGGCGGCTGTGAAAACTCATCCTTCGACAGGCTCAGGATGGGGACTATTTGTTAAGGCCGCTACCTGGTCCTGAGCTGTCGAAGGACGTGGCCGCGGCGCCTCACATCGCCGCCTTCACCTTTTCGTAGATCTCCTTCACGCGCGCCATGTCGCCGGGGCGGTGGCCCCAGTTCATCCTGAGATCGTCGCCGATGCGGCGCGGCAGGACGTGCAGGTGGAAGTGGAACACCGACTGCTCGGCGCCCTTGCCGTTGGCCTGCACCAGGTTGATCCCGTCGGGGTTGAGCGCCTTCCTGACGGCGAGGGCGACGCGCTGGGCCGTGCTTGCGACCGCGCCGAGCAGCTCGGGCGGCATCGAATAGAAGTCGGGATGGTGCGCCTTGGGGATCGCCAGCGCGTGCCCATCGTTGCCCGGGTTGATGTCCATGAAGGCGATCGTGCGGTCGTCCTCGAACAGCTTGAAGCAGGGAATCGTGCCGGCGACGATCTTGCAGAACACGCAGTTCGCATCGGTGCTCACGGGATCGGCCTCTCCGCTAGAACAACAGGACGGGCTTGCCGGCGATCCAGGAATGCGCCAGCAGCAGCACGACGTATAGCGCTACGCCGCCGACGATCCTGCGCCAGCCGATCTCGCCGAAGGACAGGTGCGCGCGGCCGCTCAGGATGGCGCCGAACGGCAGGAGCGAGCTGCGCATGGCGATCGGGCCCCAGGCCGATCCCAGCCGGTGCTGCGACTTGGCGTCGATCGACTTCATGCCGCCCAGCGCGAGAACCGCCATGCCGGCGAACAGCATGACGCTGGCCGCGTCGCCGTTGGCGGGGATGTGCGCGACCGCCCAGATCGCGACGCCCCAGAGGAACGGGTGACGCGTGACCTTCATGATGCCGGGCACAGGGTCGGGCAGATCGGCCGCGCGCTCGCCGCCGACCGCGGTGGCATTGGGCGTCGACAGGCCGCAGACGATCAGGACGGTGGCGAACGGCAGCAGCAGGACCGGGATCGCGCGCAGCAGTTTCGCGTCGGCCCAGAGCGGATGATGGGGCGCGGCGCCATAGGCGAGGATCACCCAGATCAGCGTCACCGCCGAGAACAGCGAGAAGACGCCGCGGAACCGCCCTTCCCCGCCGACGAGATCGACCATGGCGGCGCGCAACGGCGTGCCGGCGAACAGGAAATGGCCGCCGACGAACGCCAGCAGCGCGAGAAACAAGCCGGTCAGGCTGCCGATCATGGGCGGCGATTATCGGCAGATCGCCCGATTCCCGCCAGCGGAGATTGGCGGCGATTCGATGACGCTGTCCGGCTACAGGACCGGTTGCGACAGGCCGCGCTGGCGGCACGCGGCGACGAGGGTGTTGCGCAGCAGGCAGGCGATCGTCATCGGGCCGACGCCGCCCGGCACGGGCGTGATGGCGCCGGCGACCGTGCGCGCCTCGGCGAAGGCGACGTCGCCGACGAGCTTGCCGTCCGACATGCGGTTGATGCCGACGTCGATCACGACCGCGCCCGGCTTGACCCAGTCGCCGCGCACCATCTCGGGGCGTCCGACGGCGGCGACCAGGATATCGGCGCCGCGGCAGATCGCGGGCAGGTCGCGGCTCTTGGAATGCGCCAGCGTCACCGTGCAGTCGGCGCCGAGCAGCAGGGCCGCGACCGGCTTGCCGACAATGATCGAGCGGCCGAGCACGACGGCATGCGCGCCGGCGGGACGCGGGAGCGCGCGCGCCAGCAGCAGCATGCAGCCCTGTGGCGTGCAGGGCACGAGCCCGCCGCCGGTGCTCCACAGCCGCCCGGTGTTGACGGTGTGGAACCCGTCGACGTCCTTGGCCGGATCGAGCGCCTCGATCACCGCGTTGGCGTCGATCTGCCTGGGCAGCGGCAGCTGCACCAGGATGCCGTGCACGGCGGGATCGGCATTCAGCCGCGCGATCAGCGCCAGCAGCTCGCCCTGGCTCGCGTTCTCCGGCAGGCGGTGCGCCGTGCTGTTCATGCCGGCGGCCTTGGCCTCGCGCTCCTTGCTCGCGACATAGACCTTGCTGGCCGGGTTCTCGCCCACCAGCACCACGGTCAGGCCGGGCACCAGCCCGTGCCGCGCCTTGAGCTCGGCCGCCGCCGCCGCCACGCGGGCGTTCGATTCGCGCGCGATCGCCTTGCCGTCGATCAGCGTTGCGCTCACGTCCTCTCCCCCAGCACGGCGCCGAGGCGGCGCTGCAGCTTCGCCGGGTCGCCTTCGATCGCGACCAGCTTGGTGCGGTGCGTCTGGCCGGCGACCAGGGCCAGCGCCGAGCGCGACACGCCGCAGGCCTTGGCCAGAAGCTTGAGGAGCGCGGCGTTGGCCTTGCCGTCCTCG
The DNA here is from genome assembly GCA_964557415.1 of uncultured Rhodospirillaceae bacterium. Classification (GTDB taxonomy): domain Bacteria; phylum Pseudomonadota; class Alphaproteobacteria; order JAEULC01; family JAEULC01; genus JAEULC01. The sequence goes on along the minus strand of CAZLBB010000039.1, from coordinate 769 downwards.
GGCGGCGCCGTAACGGCGGCCTTCAGCGCCGGTCGCCCGGCGTCGTCGACCACGACACCGGACAGCCGGTCCGCCGATGCCTTGGGCGTCAATCTGATAGTCACGCGTACGCCGCTCCGCATGGGCGCTATGGGTGACGGGCTCGAGGAAGGCGGCGCGGCTGCGGACGACACCGGCTTTGCCTGGGACGACCTCGGCGGCTTCACCACGGCCAGCGGCGCGCGATCACCATGCTGAGGAACCACAGCAGCAGCAGCAGGATGAAGGGCGAGATGTCGATGCCGCCGAAGGACGGCACGTATCGTCGGATCGGCGCCAGGGCGGGCTCGGTGATGCGGTAGAGGAACTCGCCGATGGCGCTGACCACGCGGTTGTGCGTGTTGACCACGTTGAACGCGACCAGCCAGCTGAGGATCACCGAGGCGATCACGCAGTAGGAATAGAACTGGATCAGCAGAAGCAGGAGTTGGCCGAGTTCATACATGGCGGGATTGGACGCGCCTGGAGGATGGAAGGCGCTACCCTAGCGGCGGCGGCTCCGGGGCGCAAGGCGCGGACAGGGCACGATCTTTTTCGCCAAGTTGGTCCGGTCGGGCTGTTGCTTGACACTTCCTGCCCCCCACCTATTATCCGCGCCGCACGCGGCCGGGCATCGATGCCCGGTCGCCGAATTTGCCGTGGGGCTGTAGCTCAGTTGGGAGAGCGTCTCGTTCGCAATGAGAAGGTCAGGGGTTCGATTCCCCTCAGCTCCACCACTTCTCTCCCGCTC
>CAZLBB010000038.1:0-39753 GCA_964557415.1 uncultured Rhodospirillaceae bacterium | reverse complement strand
AAATACTTGATCTCGCGGAAATTGAAGAGGCGTTCATAGAACTCGGCCCATTCGCCCATGCGGCCGCGATGCACGTTGTGGGTCAGGTGATCGATATAGGTGAGGCCGACGCCTTTCGGATTGCGCTCCGCACCCTCGATCGGCACGAAGTCGACATCGTAGATCGTGCCGCGCTCGCCATAGCGGTCGACCAGGTAGATCAGGCTGTCGCCGATGCCCTTGATCGCCGGGATGTTGAGCTCCATCGGCCCAACCTTGCCCTCGACGCCCCAGGCGCCGAGGTCGAGCGCGCGCCTGTAGGCCTTGGCCGCGTCGGCGACGCGGAAGGCGATGGCGCAGACCGACGGCCCGTGCAGGCGCGCGAAGCTCTGGGCGAAACTCTCGGGTTCGGCGTTGACGACGAAGTTGACGTCGCCCTGGCGGTAGAGCGTGACGTTCTTCGAGCGGTGCCGGGCGACGGCGGCGAAGCCCATGGACTCGAACAGCCGGCCCAGGGCTTCGGTGTCGGGCGCGGTGTATTCGACGAACTCGAACCCGTCCGTGCCCATCGGATTGATCGCGCTGATCTCGGCCATGGCCTGGGTTCCCTTCCCGCAGTCGCTTGACCGCGACGACGTGTTTCCCGGATTATAGTTTCAAATGAAACCAATTTCCACACGGGCCGGGCGCGGGCAGGCCGATGCATGCGGGGAACTGCCGCGGGAACGGCTCGAGCTCGAGCGCTTCCTGCCCTATCGCCTGTCGATCCTGGCGAACACCGTCAGCTCCGGCCTGGCGCGCGTCTATGCGCGGCGCTTCCAGCTGACCATCCCGGAATGGCGGGTGATGGCCGTGCTCGGGGGATTCGGGCCGCAATCGGCCAACGAGATCTGCGGGCGCACCGCGATGGACAAGGTCCGGGTCAGCCGCGCCGTCGCCCGGCTGATACGCGCGGGCCGGATCAAGCGCCGGTCGGACGCCAAGGACCGCCGGCGGGCGACGTTGGCGCTGACGGCCAAGGGCATCGCCGTGCACGACCGGATCGTGCCGCTGGCGCGCGCGACCGAGGCGCGGCTGACCGCCGTGCTGGCGCCGGCGGAACGCGCCCTGTTCGACCGGCTGGTCGCCACGCTGCAGGCCAAGGCGCACGCGCTCTTGGCGGAGGGTGAACCCGATCCGCGCAGCTAAGTCCTTGATTCGGCTTAAGACGGTTGCGGCACGCGAGACCCATGCTATAAGGCGTGCCGCCGGTGGCGATGCCAGGGACAACCCGCGCCGGCATCCCCAACCTCGAGCCGAGGACAACGACGCGTGGCCCCTGCCAGCCCAACTTCCGGTCGCGACCCGAGCAAGGCCAAATCGATCCTGATCCTGAACGGCCCCAACCTGAACATGCTCGGCGTGCGCGAGCCGGCGATCTACGGCAAGGACACCCTGCAGGACCTGATGACGATGGCAGCCAGGCGCGCCACCGAGCTCGGCCTCCTGACCGATGCGCGCCAGTCGAACCACGAAGGCGACCTCATCACCTGGATCCACCAGGCGCGCACCGAGCACAACGGCATCATCATCAATCCCGCCGGCTACACGCATACGTCGGTCGCCATCCTGGACGCGTTGCAGGTGAGCGAGCTGCCGGTGATCGAGATTCATCTGTCGAACATCCACAAGCGCGAGGAGTTCCGCCATCACTCCTACGTCTCCAAGGCGGCGCGCGGCGTGATCTGCGGCTTCGGCGGCTATGGCTATGTCATGGCGGTCGAGGCGATGGCGCGCCTCCTGAAGGAATGACGGGCGGATGCCCAACAAGCTGGACGTCGATCCGAACCTGATCCGCCGCCTGGCGGCGCTGCTGCAGGAAACCGGGCTCGCCGAGCTCGAGGTGGCGCTGGGCGACCAGCGCGTGCGCGTGCGCCGGCCCGAAGCCTCGAACGGCGTCGCCGTCGCCGGCGCGGCTCCCGCGACCACCGGCGCCGGCGCGCCACCGGTCGCCGCCGTGCCGGCGGGCGCCGTCAGCTCGCCGATGGTCGGCACCGTCTATATCGCACCCGAGCCCGGCGCCGCGCCGTTCGTCTCGGTCGGGGACAAGGTGCAGGCCGGGCAGACGCTGATGATCGTCGAGGCGATGAAGGTGATGAACCCGATCCCCGCCCCGCGCGCCGGCACGGTGACGCGCATCCTGGTGCGCGACCGCCAGCCGGTCGAGTTCGGCGAGCCGCTGCTGATACTCGATTGAGTACGCAATAGGCGCCGCGGCATGTTCGAGAAGGTGCTGATCGCCAACCGCGGGGAGATCGCGCTGCGCATCCTGCGCGCCTGCCGCGAGATGGGCATCCAGACCGTGGCGGTGCACTCGACCGCCGACGCCGACGCCATGCATGTGCGGCTGGCGGACGAGAGCGTGTGCATCGGCCCGCCGCCGGCGGCCGATTCCTATCTCAACATCACGGCGATCCTGTCGGCGGCCGCCATCACCGGGGCCGACGCGATCCATCCCGGCGTCGGCTTCCTGGCCGAGAACGCGCGCTTCGCCGAACAGGCGGCCGAGAACGGCATCGTCTTCATCGGCCCGACGGCCGATCACATCCGCCTGATGGGCGACAAGATCGCGGCCAAGAAGGCGGCGCGCGGGCTGGGCCTGCCGCTGGTGCCGGGCAGCGACGGGCCGGTCAAGGACGCGGCCGCGGCCGCGGTCCAGGCCGCCGCCATCGGCTTCCCCCTGCTGGTCAAGGCGGCGGCCGGCGGCGGCGGACGCGGCATGAAGGTCGCCCGCAGCGACAGCGAGCTGCCGCAGGCCGTGCGCCTGGCGCAGGGCGAGGCCCTGGCGAGCTTCGGCGACTCGACCGTCTACCTGGAACGCTTCCTCGGCCATCCGCGTCATATCGAGCTGCAGATCCTGGGCGACGGGCACGGCAACGTGGTGCATTTCGGCGAGCGCGACTGCACGCCGCAGCGCCGCCACCAGAAGGTGGTGGAGGAGGCGCCTTCGCCCGCGCTCAACGCCGCCGAGCGCGCGCTGCTGGGCGAGCTTGGCGTCGGCGCGATGAAGACGCTCGGCTACCGCTCGCTCGGCACGCTGGAGTTCCTCTACCAGGACGGCAAGTTCTATTTCATCGAGATGAACACGCGCCTGCAGGTCGAGCATCCGGTGACCGAGATGATCACCGGCGTCGACCTGGTGCGCGAACAGATCCGGGTCGCCGCCGGCGCGCCGCTCGGCTATGGCCAGGCGGACATCCCGTTCTCCGGTCACGCGATCGAGTGCCGCATCAATGCCGAGAACCCGCGCGATTTCACGCCGGCGCCAGGCCGGGTGAACGAGTACCACGCGCCGGGCGGCCTCGGGGTGCGTGTCGAATCGGGCCTCTATTCCGGCTACCGCGTGCCGCCCTATTATGACAGCCTGATCGCCAAGCTGGTGGTGCACGGGCGCTCGCGCAACGAGTGCCTGATGCGGCTCCGGCGCGCGCTGTCGGAATACGTGATCGAAGGGATCGACACGACCATTCCACTCCATCGCGATATCATCGCCGCGCCGGCCTTCATCGACGGCAACATCGACATCCATTGGCTCGAGCGCTTCGTGTCCGGAGGTGGGTGATCGCCGCGACCAAGAGCATTGACCGGATCACGCCGGAGATCCTGCTGCGCGCCTATGCCGTCGGCCTGTTCCCGATGGCCGAGAGCCGCGACGACACGACCTTGTTCTGGGTCGACCCGCACGCAAGGGGCGTGCTGCCGCTCGACCGCTTCCATCTGCCCAAGCGCCTCAAGCGCGTGCTGCGCCAGGGGCGCTTCGAGCCGCGCTGCGACACGGCCTTCGCCGAGGTGCTCGACGGCTGCGCCGAGCCGACCGAGCGCCGGCCGGACACCTGGATCAACAGCGAGATCCGCGACCTCTACCTGGCGCTGTTCAATATGGGCCACGCGCACAGCGTCGAATGCTGGCGCGAGGGAAGGCTGGTGGGCGGCCTCTACGGCGTGGCGCTGGGCGGCGCCTTCTTCGGCGAGAGCATGTTCAGCCGCGAGCCGGACGCGAGCAAGATCGCGCTGGCGCACCTGGTCGCGCGCCTGCGGCGCGGCGGCTTCACGCTGCTCGACACGCAGTTCGTCACCGACCACCTGAAGCGCTTCGGCGCCATCGAGGTGCCGCGCGCCGAGTACCGCGCCATGCTGTCGCAGGCCCTCTCGGTCCTGGCGCAGTTCCCGCGCGAGCTCGACGGCAAGGTCGACGACTGGCTGCCGGCGGACGACGACGCGGCGGTGGAATAGCGGCGCTGCCGGCCCCTACTTCTTCCGCGCCTGCGCGATCAACTTCTCGAGGTTGTCGGTATCGATGGCGCCGGGGACGAGCTGGTCGCCAATGATGAAGGCGGGGGTGCCGCGGATGTTGAGCTCCTCGGCAAGGTCGGTGTTCTTCTCGAGGATGCGGCTGATCTCGGGCGAGGCCATGTCCTTCTTCAGCTTCTCGACATCGAGGCCGATGCCGGCGGCGATGCGCAGGGTGACCGCGTCGGTCAGGCGCTCCTTCGCGTTCATCAACGCGATGTGGAACTCGAGATACTTGCCCTGGCGCTGCGCGGCGAGCGCGGCGCGCGAGGCGAACACCGACTCCGGCCCCAAAATCGGCAGCTCCTTGAACACCACCTTGACGTTGCCGTCCTTCTTGGCGGTCTGGATCACGCGCTCGGCCACCGACTTGCAGTAGGGGCAGCGGTAGTCGAAGAACTCGACCACAACCACGTCGCCGTCGGGGTTGCCGGCCACCGGCGCGGTCGGGTCCTTGACGATCTCGTCGCGCTTGTCCTTCACCGCCTTCAGCGCCTTGGCCTGCGCCTCGGCCTCTTCCTGCCGGCGCAGGTCCTGCAGCGCGTCGAGGATCAGGCGCGGCTGATCCTTGATGATGCGCTTGACGATGTCCTCGACGTGCTTCTGCTGCTCGGGCGTGAGCGCGGTTTGCGCGAAGGCGCCGGGCGCCGCGAGGATCAGCGCCGCGGCCGTGGCCAGCGCGCCGAGACTGTAGCGGATGCGCATCGGGTTCGATCCTTTCGAATGGGTAGTCAGTTGTTGTTGCGCCTGGCCATTTCCTGGCGCGCCTGCTGCTGCAGGTCCTGCACGCGCAGGTAGGGCGGCGAGCCGACCGGCAGCAGGCGCTCCGCGCGCTGCGCCTGGCCCAGCGCCACCCGGTAGTCGCCGCGCAGGATCGCCTCTTCCGCCAATGCCAGGGCGGCCATGCCGATATTGCCGCTGCGGCCCTGGGCGATGGCGAGCTGGCGCCAGGCCATGGGATTCTCGCTCTCCTGGCGCAGCGCCTCGTTGAGGTGCGCGATCGCGACCTTGTCCAGTTCGGGCCGATTGAGCTCGATCTGGGCGCGCGCGAGGTCGATGCGGATCAGGCCCGACTTGGGCAGGAGCTGTACCGACTTCTCGTAGGGCGGCACCGCCTCGGCCGCGCGCCCGTTCTCGAACAGCGTCTGCCCCTTGAGCTCCCAGAAGAACGGATCGTCGGGATGCTCGCGGATCAGGCCGTCGATCGTCGCCAGCGCCTTGGGCAGGTCGGGCCTGCGGTAGAGCGCGACGGCGCGGGCATAGCGCGCCTCGACCGAGCGGTCGTCCTCCTTGTAGACGGTGAGCGTGCGCGCGATCGGCTCGATGAAGCCGAACAGCTTGGCGCGCATGCGCTTGTGCATGGCCACCCATTCCGGCGGCAGCTCCGCATTGGAGTAGCGCGAGCTGGAGACCCAGTTCTTCACGAACTCCATGCGCTCCCTGGTCAGCGGGTGGGTGCGCACATAGGGATCCTGGCGCGAGGTGACCATCAGCTCCTGGCCCGACAGGATCTGGAAGAACTCGTAGAGGCCCTTCGAGGAGATGCCGTTCTGCTCCATGAAGTTGACGGCGGCCTGATCGGCCGAGGCTTCCTGCGTGCGCGTGTAGCTGAGCAGGTTGCGCTCGGCCGCGGTCATGCCCGCGCCGACGCCGGCGACCGCCACGTCCGGCCGACCGGACGCGACGCCGGCGGCAATGCCCGCGAGCAGCGACAGGATCGCCGTGGCCGTGGCGCCCTTCAGCGCGTCCTGCAGCCGCGCCAGGTGCCCGCCGGCGATATGCCCGGTCTCGTGCGCGATCACGCCGATCACCTGTCCGGCGTGGTCGGCGCGCAGCAGCAGACCGGTGTTGAGGAACAGGTTCTGCCCGCCGGCGACGAAGGCGTTGATGCGCCGGTCGTTGACCAGGATGATGCGCACGTCGTCGGGCACCAGGCCGGCCGCCTCGAACAGTGGCGTGGACCAGACCCGGATGGTATTTTCGATCTCCGCGTCGCGGATGAGCGCGATGGCATGCGCGGGCGCGGGCGCGACGGCACTCGCCAGCGCGCCGGTGAACGACATCGCCAGTGCCACGGACCTCATGCTTCGCCGCAAGGATCGTTCCTCGCCGTTTCGCCGCCGCCTTCCGATCCGCGCCTGCGGCGAACCGTGCATCCTGGTGTCGCGCAAGATTATAGGGTCGCTGCCGGTCACAGGCGACTCACGATTGGCTTAACACAGGCGCTGGCGCATGGCGCTGAAGACCTCCCGCCTCAAAGTGTCCAAGCGGGGCGCCGTGCCGCCGTTCATCGTCATGGACGTGCTGCGCGCGGCCAACGAGCGCGCCGCCGCCGGCCACGCGGTCTACCACCTCGAGGTCGGCCAGCCCTCGACGCCCGCCCCGCGCGGCGTGATCGAGGCGGCGCGCCGCGCGCTGGACGAGGACAGGCTCGGCTATACCGAGGCGCTCGGCATCCCGGCGCTGCGCCGGCGCATCGCCCGGCACTACCGCGACTGGTACGGCGTCGACCTGGACCCCGAGCGCGTGGTCGTAACGCCCGGGTCCTCCGGCGCGTTCCTGCTTGCCTTCCTGTCGGCCTTCGACGCCGGCGACCGTGTCGCCCTGGCGGCGCCGGGCTACCCGGCCTATCGCAACATCCTCGCCGCGCTCGACATCGAGCCGGTGCTGCTGCCGGTCGGCGCCAACACGCGCTTCCAGCCGACGGCGGAGCTGATCGCTGGCCTGCCCGGCCGCATCGACGGGCTGATCGTCGCCAGCCCGTCGAACCCGACCGGCACGATGCTCGACCGCGCCACGCTGGCGGCGCTGGCCGAGCACTGCCGGCGGCTCGGCATCCGCTTCGTATCCGACGAGATCTATCATGGCATCGTCTACGGCGACGCGGCGACCAGCGCGCTGGAGGTCGCGAATGACGCGATCGTGGTCAACAGCTTCTCCAAGTACTTCTCCATGACCGGCTGGCGGCTGGGCTGGGTGGTGCTGCCGCCCGACCTGGTGCGGCCGGTCGAATGCCTGGCGCAGAACCTGTTCATCTCGCCGCCCAGCCTCTCCCAGCACGCCGCCGTCGCCGCCTTCGACTGCCACGAGGAGCTCCGCCGCAATGTCGCGCGCTACGCCGCCAACCGCTCCCTGCTGCTCGAGCGCCTGCCGCGCGCGGGATTCCAGCGCATCGCGCCGTCGGACGGCGCTTTCTACCTCTATGCCGAGGTCGACCATCTGACTTCCGACAGCCACGAATTCTGCCGCCGCATGCTCGCCGAGACCGGCGTCGCCGCCACGCCCGGCACCGACTTCGATCCCGAGCGCGGCCACCGCTTCGTGCGCTTCTCCTTCGCCGGCGCGACCGAGGACATGGCGGAAGCGGCCGAGCGGCTCGATCGGTGGCTGGCGTCTGCCAAGCGCCCTGGTCTCTAGCTGCCCCTGCCCTCGCAGGCGGGGGACGCAAACGGGGACGATTGTCGCAAGCTGCCGTACCGGACGCGCGTCAGCCCTGCGTCAGGCGCTGCCACCAGCCGCGACGCGAGGCCGGCTTCGGCGTCGTCTCGTCGACCACGATGACGTTGGCCGGCGCGCTCGACGCCGGCCCGGACCGTGCCGGTGCCGCGCTCGGCGCAGGCGGAGGCTCGACGACCGATACCGGTGCGGCAGGCGCCGTCGGCGCGGCCGGGACGACCGATTCGACCGGCGGCGGCTCCGCTTCCGCCGCGCGCGCATGCGGCCAGGACTCGGCGCCCGCGCGCGGCATCGCGGCCTCGGCTGCCTGGACCTCGTCCGCGGGATCGCGCGGCCAAGCCGGTGCATCGTCGTGCAGGGGCGTGGGCGCTTCCTCGGCGCGCCGCGGCTCGGCCCCGGCCTCCTCAAATCCTGCCTCGCTGCCGCGCGGCTCGCCGTCCATGGCGTTCTCGACGGCGCCCTCGAGCGGCTGTTCGGCCCCCTCGCGCCGGCCCCGCCGGCGGCCGCCGCGCCGGCCGCGCCGGCGACGGCGACGCTCGCCGCCCTCGGCACCCGGCTCGCCGCCGGCCTCGCGCGCCTCGGCGGCGTCGGCCGGTTGCGCTTCCTCCTCGGCCTCGCCGAGGCCAACGCCCTCTTCCATGCCGCGGCCAGCGGCGGCAGCCATCGGCTGAATCGCCTCTTGCGCCTCGATCGCGACCTCGCGGCGCGGCCCGCGCTCGCGCCGCATGCCCTCGCGATCCTCGCCGTCGCGATGGCGATGGCGCCCGCGCCGGCGCCGACGCCGGCGGCGTTCCCCGCCCTCCTCGCCTGCCTCCTCTCGCGCTTCCGCGAACGCCTCGCGCTCCTCCTCGACCTCCTCGACCACCTCCTCAACCTCGGCCTCGGCCTCGAGCGGCTCCTCCTCCGTCGGCGGCAGCACCGACTCGGCGCGCACCGGCGCCGCGGCCTCGGTGCCGGTCGCCGCGCGCACGCGCTCCAGCCGGTAGGCCGGCGGGATCAGCGTCGCGTCCTCCGCCACCATGACCGACAGCCCGTAGCGCCGCTCGATTTCGCCGAGCATGGCACGCTTCTGGTTGAGGATGTAGAGCGCCACGGCGGTGGCGACATGCACCACGATCTCGCGCGAGCGGCGGCGGATGCCCTCTTCCTCGATCGCGCGCAGCACGTGCAGCGCCGCGGACTCGGTCGAGCGGATGAGGCCCGAGCCGCCGCAATGCGGGCAGGGCATCGTGCTGGTCTCGGTGATGCTGGGCCTGAGACGCTGGCGCGACAGCTCAAGCAGCCCGAACGGGCTGATGCGGCCGACCTGGATGCGCGCGCGATCAAAGCGCAGCGCCTCCTTCAGGCGCCGCTCGACCGCGTGGTTGTTGCGATTGTCCTCCATGTCGATGAAGTCGATCACGACCAGCCCGCCAAGGTCGCGCAGGCGCAACTGGCGCGCGATCTCCTCCGCCGCCTCGAGATTGGTCCTGAGCGCCGTCTCCTCGATGAAGCGCTCGCGCGTGGCGCGGCCGGAGTTGACGTCGATCGCGACCAGCGCCTCGGTCGGGTTGATCACGACGTAGCCGCCGGACCGCAGCTGCACCACCGGGCTGTGCATCGCGTCGATCTGGCTTTCGATCTGGAACCGGTGGAACAGCGGGATCGGCTCGCGATAGGGCTGCACCCGCTTGGCGTGGCTGGGCATCAGCATCTTCATGAAGTCCTTGGCCGCGCGATAACCCTCCTCGCCCTCGACCAGGATCTCGTCGATGTCCCGCGCGTAGAGATCGCGGATCGACCGCTTGATGAGGCTCGCCTCCTCGTAGATCAGCGAGGGCGCGGTCGACTTCAGCGTCAGCTCGCGGATCTCGTCCCACAGCTTCAAGAGGTAGTCGCAGTCGCGCTTGACCTCGGCCCGGCTGCGCTCGCTGCCGGCGGTGCGCACGATCACGGCCATGCCCTGCGGCAGGTTCAGTTCGTCGAGCAGCGACTTCAGCCGCCGGCGGTCGGTGGCGTTGGTGATCTTGCGCGACACGCCGCCGCCGCGAGTCGTGTTCGGCATCAGCACGCAGTAGCGGCCGGCGAGCGACAGGTAGGTGGTCAGCGCCGCGCCCTTGTTGCCGCGCTCCTCCTTGACGACCTGGATCAGCATGATCTGCCGGCGCTTGATCACTTCCTGGATCTTGTAGTTGCGCATCGGCCGCGACCGCCGCCGCGGCACCTCGTCGACGGCATCGCCGCCGACCGTCTCCACGCCGCGGCGCGCAGGAGCCGGCCGGTTCTCCGACGGCTCGCCTTCGGGCGCGATCACGCCGTCATCGGGCGACTGGCCTGCGTCGGCGCCGACCACATCGGCCGCGTTCGTCTCCTCCGCCGGCGCCGGCTCGCCGGGCGCAGCGGACGTCTCGATCGCGGGAATGACCAGCGGGGCGGGCTCGGAACCGCGCTGTTCGTCTTCCGCGATCTGCCATTCGGCCGGCGTCCAGGAGGCGGCCGGCGCGCGCTCCTCGGCCCTTTCGCCGCCCGCGGGCGCTTCCTCGGGCAAGGGCGGCTGATAGCCGCCGAGCTCGGTCACCGGGGTCGACTCCAGCGTCTCGCCTCCGGCCGCGCCGGCGTCGGGGGCGTCGGCGGCTTCCAGGGACGGCGGCTCCGCGCCGGCGTCGCCCTCGAACCCTTCCGCTTCGCGCTCTTCCTCGGCCTCTTCCTCCGCGGCGGCCGCGGCCTGCTCGGCCAACAGCGCCTCGCGGTCGGCGATCGGGATGCGGTAGTAGTCGGGATGGATTTCGCTGAAGGCCAGGAACCCGTGCCGGTTGCCGCCGTAATCGACGAAACACGCCTGCAGCGACGGCTCTACCCGCACGACCTTGGCGAGGTAGATGTTCCCCTTGAGCTGCTTCTTGGTGGAGGTTTCGTAGTCGAGATCGTCAAGACGATTGCCGCTGACCACCGCGACCCGGGTCTCCTCCGGATGGGTGGCGTCGATCAACATGCGCTGTGCCATGAGGCTTCATGTCTCCACGGGCGTCCGGAACCGGTCCGCGCGAAGACGACGAACGGCGAGACGCCTGTGCTGCCACGAGACCGTCGGCGCCACCGAGCTTCCACCGAACGAGGCGCCGAGCGGACGTGAAGTACCGGAGCGCATCAGGGCGGGGTCGGACTTTGGCGGCCGGGACGTCCGGGCTAAATGCCGGACCGGCCTCGGATTTCCACATCTTCACCGCGCGCACCGGCGCCATCGACGCCACCCCGGAGGGACGGACATGTCCCATTCGTCCGGCAGCCTCGTCGACGCCGCCGACGTCGTCACCCGTTCGGGATATTCGACGCCACGCGCGGCTCTTCGCGGCACGTAACTTAACCAACACCGCTCTTTTCCACAATGGGAGATGTCGGACCGGGCCTGGCCGGCGCGCCGCCCCGGACCGGCGCCCGGCGAGAATTCCCTTTTTGAATAATGTGTTGCCGGCGATTCCGGCCATCTGTATAAGGCTCGCAGGGGGCGGGTGGAGTTGATGACGGGATGTCGATCAGTCCGCGCGCACGGTTCGATCGTTCGATTCCACTCGCGGTGACGGCAGGGGTTCTGGGCCTGGTGGCGCTCGGTGCCGCCGCGCTCGCGGGCCCGAACGAGCTGCGCGACATCCGCATCGGCAGTCACGCGCCGCAGACCCACGTGGTGATCGAGGCGGACGGGCCGTTCTGCGCCGCCGTCGCCCTGACCGAGGGCCCCTATCGCCTGTCGATCGACCTGCCCGAGCTCGGCGGCGCGCGGCCGACCCCGCGCCCCTTCGGCGTGGTGGCCGGCTCGGACTGGAGCAACACGGCGCCCAGCCGCCTGGTGTTCGACCTCAAACAGCCGGCGCGCGTGACCGAGATGCTGGTGGTGCCGCCCGCCGACGGCAAGGGATTCCGCCGCGTCATCAAGCTCGAGCCCGTCGATCCGCGCGGCTTCGACCAAGCGCGGCATGCCCTGGCGCAACAGGCGGCGGGGTGCGCCGCGGCCGCGGCGGCCGCCGCGCCGAGCCTGCCTGCCATCCTGTCCAGCCTCAACCCGCCGCCACCGCCGCCCGCGCCGATCATGACCGCCATTCCGCCGGCCAACGCCGTGCCGCTGCCCGAGCGCCCGGCATCGAAGGCCCTGCCGCCGCCGCCCGCCGTCGCACCCAAGCTCGCCGCCGCGCCCGCGCCGCCCCCGGCGGCGGCGTCGCGCCTGCCGAAGGACGGCAAGTGGACGGTCGTGATCGATCCCGGCCATGGCGGCGACGATCCGGGCGCCATCAGCGGCAGCGGCCAGTACGAGAAGGACCTGACGCTGGCGATGGCGCGGGTGCTCCGCGTCAAGATGAGCGCCACGAAGCGCTATCGCGTGCACCTGACCCGCGACGGCGACGAATTCGTCGAGTTGCGCGAACGCACCAACATGGGCGATCGGATCGGCGCACATCTGTTCGTCTCGCTGCACGCCGATTCGATCTCGTCGCGCACCGTGCGCGGCCTATCGGTCTATACGCTGTCGGACAAGGCTTCCGATGCCGAATCGGAGGCGCTGGCGGCCAAGGAGAACAGCGTCGACCTCATCGTCGGCGTCGACCATTCCCGTCACAGCAGCGACGTCAAGTCGCTCTTGTTCCGTTACGGATTCGATGGGGTGACGGCCATTTCGCGCCAGTACCGCAAGCATCTGATTGAAGAAATGCGCAAGGCCCGGGTTGAAGTCCTGCCAAACCCGCATCGCAGCGCGGGTTTCGTGGTGCTGAAGGCGCCGAACGTGCCTTCGGTGCTGGTCGAGATGGGCTATCTGTCGAATGCGACCGATGCGAAGCTGATGCGCAGCACCGTGCATCAGAACCGCATCGCCCAGGCGATCATCCGCGCCGCCGACCGCTTCTTCGCCTGCGCCGAGGTGACGAAGTGGTTCGACAACAACACGGAGGAATCGGTGGTCGGCAGGGGTATCACCTGCGGACCGTCCTCCCTCGCCATGGAAACCGAGGGCGACGCCGATCCGTGAGAGGCGGCGCTCCGCGCGCCGGTCGATCTCCTCGCGATTTCAACCCGTAACGCAATCGCCGTTGCCGAGCGTACCGGGCTGGGCCACAATGCAGCCGGCGCCAGGCCGGGGCGTTGGCTCGAGCCTGCTGCGGCCGCGGTCGGGGCGACACGGTTTCGCCATTTTCTTCCTTCAAGAGAGCGAGCCGGAAGGGGTCTGTCGGGCCGCCGATGTTGCGAGTTCTTGGCATATTGCTGAGCCTGCTGCTGTTCGGAACGGTGGCGGCGGGCGGCCTGGTCGCGGTGATCTACGGCCACTACAGCCGTGATCTGCCCGATTACCAGCAATTGGCGGATTACCAGCCGCCGGTCATGAGCCGGGTCTATGCCGGCGACGGCAGGCTGGTCGGCGAGTTCGCGGTCGAGAAGCGCCTGTTCGTGCCGATCCGCGCCATGCCCAGGCTGGTGATCAACGCCTTCCTCGCCGCCGAGGACAAGAGCTTCTACCAGCATGCCGGCATCGATCCGATGGGCATCGTGCGTGCCGCCGTCACCAACCTCGCCAACTACGGCCAGGACCGCCGGCCGGTCGGCGCCTCGACCATCACACAGCAGGTGGCGAAGAACTTCCTGCTCGGCAACGAGGTGTCGCTGGCGCGCAAGGCGAAGGAGGCGATCCTCGCCTTCCGCATCGAGAAGGCGATCCCCAAGGACCGCATCCTCGAGCTGTACCTGAACGAGATCTACCTGGGATTCGGCTCCTACGGTGTCGCGGCGGCTGCGCTCAACTACTTCAACAAGTCGCTGGACGAGCTGACGGTGCCCGAGGCGGCGTTTCTCGCCGCGCTGCCCAAGGCGCCCAACAACTATCACCCGGTACGCAGGCCCGAGCAGGCCAAGGCGCGGCGCGACTGGGTGATCGGACGCATGCTCGAGGACGGCCACCTGACCGTCGCCGAGGCGCGCGAGTATCAGGCCGCGGCGCTGGAAATCCGCGAGCGCGGTCGCTCCGACATTTCGCGCGCCGACTACTTCGCCGAGGAAGTGCGCCGCCAGCTGCTGCAGCGCTACGGCGAGAAGGCGCTGTACAAGGGCGGGCTGGTCGTGCGCACGACGCTCGACCCCAGGCTGCAGACCTATGCCGACCAGGCGCTGCGTGCGGGGCTGATTGCGTATGACCGCCGGCACGGCTGGCGCGGGCCGATCGCCAAGATCGACCCGGCCGGCGACTGGGCCGCGAGGCTCAAGGCGGTCGAGTTGCCGAAGGGCATGGGCGAATGGTTCCTCGCCGCGGTGTTGGCCACGTCCGACAGCGCGGCCACGATCGGCTTCTCCGACGGGCGCCGCGGCACCATCCCGCTGGCGGAGATGACCTGGGCGCGCGCCAGCCTGGAAGAGCAGAAACTGGGACCGCCGGTGAAGCGCCCGTCGGACGTGCTGCAGCCGGGCGATGTGGTGGCGGTGTCGATCGCGACCCAGGACCGGGACGGGAAGCCCTACGGCCACGGCATGTTCGCCCTGCAGCAGCAGCCCAAGATCGGCGGCTCGATCGTGGCGATGGACCCGCATACCGGGCGCGTGCTCGCCATGTCCGGCGGCTACGACTACGAGATGAGCGAGTTCAACCGCGCGACCCAGGCGCTGCGCCAGCCCGGCTCGGCCTTCAAGCCGTTCGTCTATCTGCCGGCGCTGGAACAGGGCATCCCGCCGACCGCGATCATCCTCGACGCACCCTTCGTGATCGACCAGGGGCCGGGCCTGCCGAAATGGAAGCCCGACAACTACACGCGCAAGTTCTACGGGCCGATCCCGATGCGCGCCGGCATGGAGCTGTCGCGCAACCTGATGACGGTGCGCCTGGCGCAGACCGTCGGCATGGAGGCCGTGGTCAAGACGGCGCTCGACTTCGGCGTGTTCGACCAGATGTCGCCGGTGCTGTCGATGTCGCTCGGCGCCGGCGAGACCACGCTTTTGCGGCTGACGACCGCCTACGCGATGATCGTCAACGGCGGCAAGCGCATCCAGCCGAGCCTGATCGACCGCGTCCAGGACCGCAACGGCCGGACGGTGTTCCGCCACGACCAGCGCGAATGCCGCGGCTGCGGCGCGCCGCCCACGGGCGCGTCGATGGAGATGCCGGAGCTGCCCGATACCCGGCCGAGCGTGATCGACCCGGTGACCGCCTACCAGATGGTCTCGATGCTGCAGGGCGTGGTCGAGCGCGGCACGGCGACGCGCTTGCGCGACCTCAACCGGCCGATCGCCGGCAAGACAGGGACGACCAACGACAGCAACGACACGTGGTTCGTGGGATTCACGCCCGACCTCGTGGTCGGCGTGTTCGTTGGCTTCGACACGCCCGCGACGCTCGGCAAGCAGGAAACCGGCGCCTCGGTCGCTGCGCCCATCTTCAAGGACATGATGCGCGAGGCGCTGGCGGGCGCGCCCGCCGTGCCGTTCCGCATCCCGCCCGGCGTGCGCCTGGTGCGCGTCAACGCCGAGACCGGCCGTCCGGCCCAGACCGGCGACCGCAAGGTGATCATGGAGGCGTTCAAGCCCGGCACCGAGCCGGGGGCGGGGCGCGGCGATTCCATGGTCCTGGACGGCGGCGTGCCGATGCCGTCGACCGGCGCCGTCGGCCCCGGCACGGCCTCCCCGGGCCTCTACTGACGCCGCGCTTGTATTGGCGGGCCGCAGGCGCCATTTTTCCTTCAAGCCAACGATCCATCCATTCCAGCGGAGAGCAGTCGCGATGCGCGCCGAGACGCAAGCCACCGTCGATTCGATCAACCAGTGCCTCGATCTCGTCCGGAGGCATCTTTGACTGGGATCGTGCCAACAAGCGCCTGGCGGAGCTGAACGCGCTCGCTGGCGCCAGCGAGCTGTGGAGCGATTCGGCCAAGGCGCAGAAGATCCTGCGCGAGCGCACGCAGCTCGAGCGTTCGCTCGGCGGCTATAACGCCCTGAAGAGCGAGCTGGACGACGCGCTGGCGCTGCTCGAGCTGGGCGAGGGGGAGAACGACCAGGCGGCGATCGCCGAGGCCGAGGCGATGCTCGCGGCCCTGAAGCCCAAGGCCGAGAAGAAGCAGATCGAAAGCCTGTTGTCGGGCGAGGCCGACGCCAACGACAGCTATCTCGAGGTCCACGCCGGCGCCGGCGGCACCGAGGCGCAGGACTGGGCGCAGATGCTCATGCGCATGTACGCGCGCTGGGCCGAGCAGCACGGCTACAAGGTGGAATGGATCGAGGAGAGCGCGGGCGAGGAGGCCGGCCTCAAGTCCGCGACCGTCAAGATCATCGGCCCCAACGCCTATGGCTGGCTCAAGACCGAATCGGGCGTGCATCGCCTGGTGCGCATCTCGCCCTTCGATTCCAATGCGCGCCGGCATACCAGCTTCTGCTCGGTCGGCGTCTACCCGGTGATCGACGAGAACATCGATATCGAGGTGCAGGAGAAGGACCTGAAGGTCGACACATACCGTTCCTCCGGCGCCGGCGGGCAGCACGTCAACAAGACCGAGAGCGCCGTGCGCATCACCCACATCCCGTCGGGCATCATCGTCGCCTGCCAGATCGACCGCTCGCAGCACCGCAACCGCGCCATGGCGATGGAGATGCTGAAGGCGCGGCTGTACGAGGCGGAGCTCAAGAAGCGCGAGGCCGCGGCGCAGGCCGCGCACGACGCCAAGTCGGACATCGGCTGGGGCCACCAGATCCGCTCCTACGTGCTGCAGCCCTACCAGATGGTGAAGGACGTGCGTACCGGCGTGGAGCGCGGCAACGCGCAAGCCGTGCTCGACGGCGACCTCGACCCGTTCCTCGAGGCCGCGCTGGCCGAGCGCATCGGCGGCGCCGAGGCGGAGAGCAAGGCGGCGGCTTCCTGATGCCGGTCTTGTGAGGCCGGCGCCGGGGCTTCCACCGCTAAGCTCGCCCCGGGGTAACGCGCAGACGGGTGGATGCGGGCATGCAAGGACGCGCAACTCTCCTGGCGCTGCTGATCGGCCTCTGGGGAACGCTGGCTGCGGCCGCCGACCCCGTCATCGGCAGGCAGCCGCAGACCGCGCCGGAGCGCTTCCGATCCGACGTGGCCGAGGTCGACACGCGCGTCTGGACGCGCGGCCTCGAGACGCCGTGGTCGCTCGTCTTCCTGCCCGACCGGAGCGCGCTGGCGAGCGAGCGGCCTGGGCGCATCCGCGCCATCGCGCCGGACGGCGCGCTGCGGCAGCAACCGTATGCGACGCTCCCGGTGCGCGCGCGCGGCGAAGGCGGGTTGATGGGCCTGGCGCTGCATCCCGACTTCCCGCGCCAGCCTTTCCTCTACGCCATGCTCACGGCCGAGACTGACCGCGGCACGGTCAACCGCGTCGTGCGCCTGAGGCACGCCGGTGCGACGGGCGTGCTGGACCGGGTGATCGTCGACGGGATCCCGGCGGCCACCTATCACAACGGCGGCCGCATCGCCTTCGGCCCGGACGGCATGCTCTATGTCACGGCCGGCGAGATCTACCGCGCCGAGATCGCCCAGGACCTCGCCTCGCTCGGCGGCAAGATCCTGCGCGTGACGCCCGAGGGCGCGATACCGGCCGACAATCCCTTCCCCAACTCGCCGGTCTGGAGCTACGGCCATCGCAACCCGCAAGGCCTCGCCTGGCATCCCGAGACGAAGGAGCTGTTCGCCTCCGAGCACGGGCCATCGGGCGAGTTCGGCGGCCGGCGCAAGGACGACGAGATCAACGTCATCCGCAAGGGCGGCAACTACGGCTGGCCCAAGGTGATCGGCGCCGCGGGCCTCAAGGACTATGTCGACCCGATCCTGCTGTGGCGCGAGACCGGCGCGCCGCCCTCGGGCATCGCCTTCTGGCACGGCGATCTCTTCGTCGCCACGCAGCGCTCCGACGCGCTGATCAAGGTCGAGCTCGCGCGCGGCGCCTCGGGCGACTGGCGCGTGGCCGCCATCGAGCGCTGGTACTCCGACAGCCCCGACCGCGGACGCTACGGCGCCTTCCGCGACGCCGTGGTGGGGCCGGACGGTGCGCTCTACGCGCTCACCAACTTCAGCGGCGATGACAAGATCCTGCGTATCAGCCGGCGGTAGCCCGTCAGCGCACGGCCCGGAACTGCCCTACCCCCCGACGAACTCGTCCCGCCGATAGCCCTGGATGTAGAGCAGCGCCGTGAGGTCGCCGTGGTCGATGCGCGCGCGCGCGGCGGCGGCGACGATCGGCTTGGCGTGGATCGCCACGCCCATGCCGGCGGCCTGGATCATGGCGAGGTCGTTGGCGCCGTCGCCGACCGCCATGGTCTCGCTGAGGGCGAGACCGTGCGCGGCGGCGGTCTCGTTGAGGAGTCGCAGCTTGGCGTCGCGGCCGAGCACCGGGTCGACCACGCGGCCGGTCAGCTTGCCGGAGGTGACCTCGACCGCGTTGCCGTGCGCCTGGTCGAAGCCGATCAGCGCGCGCGCCTGCGCCGTGAAGACGCTGAACCCTCCCGACACCAGCACCGCGCGCGCGCCGTGCCGGCGCATGGTCTGCACCAGCGTCCGCGCGCCCGGCGTCGGCCGCATGCGGTCGCGCACGCGCCCGAGCGCGGCTTCGGGCAGGCCGGCCATCAACCCGGTGCGCTCGCGCAAGGCCGCGACGAAGTCGAGTTCGCCGCGCATTGCGCGCACCGTGATGGCGGCGATCTGAGGCCCGATGCCAGCTTCCTCGGCAAGCTGGTCGATCGTCTCGCCCTCGGTCATGGTCGCGTCCATGTCGGCGATCAACAGGCGCTTGCGGCGCGGTTCGCCGGCGCCTTGCGTCACGACGTCCACCGGCGCCGGTCCCAGCGCGGCGCGCGCCGCCGCCTCGATCGCTTGGGCCGATTGACCGTCGCAGCGCAGGTCGCATGCGGCGCCAGGCGCCAGCCAGTCCGGCGCCTCCGCGTGGCCGACCGCGCGGCGCACCGCATCGACCATGCTAGAGTCGAGCGCGCGCGATTCGGGATGGGTGATCAGCGTCAGGATGAAAGGCACGCGGCCATATAGCGGACGGCCGGCCCCGCGTCCATGAGCACGCGCGTCGTCGTCGTCGCGGGCCCGACGGCCTCGGGAAAGTCGGCCCTGGGGCTGGCGCTGGCCGAGGAATTCGCCGGCACGGTCGTCAACGCCGATTCGATGCAGCTCTATCGCGGCCTGCGCATCCTCACGGCGCAGCCGGACGACGCGGCGCGCGCGCGCGCGCCGCACCGCCTCTACGGCGTGCTCGAGCCGGACGATCCCGCGTCGGCCGGGCGGTGGCGGGCGATGGCGCTCGACGCGATCGCCGAGGCGCGCGACGCCGGGCGCCTGCCGGTGCTGGTCGGCGGCACGGGGCTTTACCTGCGCGCCCTGATGCGGGGCCTGGCGCCGGTACCGCCCGTTCCGGCACAAGCGCGCGAGGCGGCGCGCGCGCTGCATGCGCGGCTCGGCGCGGAGGCCTTCCATCGGGCGCTCGCGGAGCGCGATCCCGTCGCGGCGGCGAAACTCAATCCCGGCGATACGCAGCGGCTGATCCGCGCCTACGAAGTCGTCGCGGCCACCGGCCGGCCGCTTTCGGCTTGGCAGGCCGGACAGGCCGAAACATCGGGCGATCTGCGCTGCTTCGTCATGCTCGTGATGCCGCCCCGCCCTGCGCTGCACACGGCCATCGACGCAAGATTCTTGCGCATGATGGCCGAAGGCGGCCTCGAGGAAGCGCGGGCCCTGATGCTCCGCAACCTCGACCCGCGCCTGCCGGCAATGAAGGCGCTGGGCGTGCCGGAGCTGATCCGGCACCTGAAAGGCGAGTTGTCCCAAGAAGATGCGGTACGGCTGGCGCAGCAATCGACGCGCCAGTACGCCAAGCGGCAGGCGACGTGGTTCCGGCATCAACTGACGCCCGACCATATCCTCGCTGCGCAATTTTCGGAAAGAATCCTGCCGGAAATCTTTGCGATAATTCGTCAGTTTTGCTTGACCCGCTGATTCGGCGCGTCTACGGTGCCGCGCCTTTTCCACCGTTGAAGGCCCTGTCGCGGCTGGGTTTTCCGCGGCAAACCGGCCCGTTCGGAAGGACCAGACCATGGCCGAGCAGCGCAGCGACGCCCAGCGCATGACGGGCGCCGAGATCGTGATCAAGTCCCTGCTGGACCAGGGCGTCGACGTCGTGTTCGGCTATCCCGGCGGCGCCGTCCTGCCGATCTACGACGCGCTGTTCAAGCAGAACGCACTGCGCCATGTCCTGGTGCGCCAGGAAGGGGGCGCGGTGCATGCGGCCGAGGGCTATGCCCGTTCCTCGGGCAAGGTCGGCGTCGTGCTGGTGACCTCGGGTCCTGGCGCCACCAACGCGGTGACCGGGCTAACCGATGCGCTGATGGATTCGATCCCGATCGTCTGCCTCACCGGCCAGGTGCCGACGCACCTGATTGGCAACGACGCCTTCCAGGAGGCCGACACGACCGGCATCACCCGCCCCTGCACCAAGCACAACTATCTCGTGAAGGACGTGAACGAGCTGGGCCGCACGCTGCACGAGGCGTTCTACGTCGCGCGCAGCGGCCGGCCGGGCCCGGTCGTGGTCGACCTGCCCAAGGACGTGCAGTTCGCCGAAGGCACGTACGAGGGTCCCGCCAACGTGCGCCACCGCACCTACCGGCCGCAGACCGAGGCCGACCCGGCGCTGATCGAGAAGGCGATCGACCTGATCGCCGGCGCCAAGCGCCCGATCTTCTATTGCGGCGGCGGCGTCATCAATGCCGGCACCGAAGCCGCGAAGCTGCTGACGCAGTTCGTGCGCCTGACCGGCTATCCCTGCACGCTGACGCTGATGGGCCTCGGCGCCTTCCCGGCCAGCGACCCGCTGTTCCTCGGCATGCTGGGCATGCACGGCACCTACCAGGCGAACCTGGCGATGCACGGCGCCGACGTGCTGATCAACATCGGCGCGCGCTTCGACGACCGCGTGACCGGCCGGCTCAACGCCTTTTCGCCCGGGTCGCGCAAGATCCATGTCGACATCGACCCGTCCTCGATCAACAAGAACGTGCCGGTCGAGCTCGGCATCGTCGGCGACTGCCGACAGGTGCTGAAGCAGCTGATCGAGGCATGGAAGAGGCGCAAGGCCAAGCCCGACGGCAAGGCGCTGAAGGAATGGTGGAAGCAGATCGACGCGTGGCGCGCGCGCGACTGCCTGCGCTACCAGCCGAGCGATGCCATCATCAAGCCGCAATACGCGATCCAGCGCCTCTACCAGCTGACCAAGGACATGGAGCCGTTCATCACGACCGAGGTCGGCCAGCACCAGATGTGGGCGGCGCAGTTCTTCGGCTTCGAGAAGCCGAACCACTGGATGACCTCGGGCGGGCTCGGCACCATGGGCTACGGCCTGCCGGCGGCGATCGGCGTGCAGATGGCCAACCCCGGCAAGCTGGTTGTCGACATCGCCGGCGAGGCCTCGATCCTGATGAACATCCAGGAACTCTCGACCGCGGTGCAATACCGCCTGCCGGTCAAGATCTTCATCATCAACAACCAGTGGATGGGCATGGTCCGGCAGTGGCAGGAGCTGCTGCACGGCGGCCGCTATTCCGAGAGCTACACCGAGGCCCTGCCCGACTTCGTGAAGCTGGCCGACGCGTTCGGCTGTGTCGGCCTGCGCGCGGCCAAGCCGGGCGACGTCGACCGCGTCATCAAGGAGATGATCAAGATCGACCGCCCGGTGGTGGTCGACGTCATGGTCGACAAGACCGAGAACTGCTTCCCCATGATCCCCTCGGGCGCAGCGCACAACGAGATGCTGCTGGGCCCCGCCGACGAGGCCAAGAAGCCGGTGTCCGAAGAGGGCATGGTGCTGGTGTGACCTTCTGACGCCGGGGACCGATCGTGCCTTACGACAAGACCATAAGGCGGCATACCATCGCCGTGATCGTCGACAACGAGCCGGGCATCCTGGCGCGCGTCGTCGGCCTGTTCTCCGGCCGCGGCTACAACATCGAGAGCCTGACCGTGGCCGAGGTCGACGCGGCGGCGCGCCTGTCGCGCATCACCGTCGTGACCGCGGGCACCGAGATGATCATCGAGCAGATCAAGAACCAGCTCGCCCGCCTGGTGCCGGTGCACAAAGTCAGCGACCTGACCGCCGAAGGGCCGCATGTCGAGCGCGAGCTGCTGCTGGTCAAGGTCGCGAGCACCGGTGACGAGCGCGTCGAGGCGCTGCGCATCGCCGACATCTTCCGCGCGCGCGTGGTCGACTCGACCACCGGGTCCTTCGTGTTCGAGGTGACCGGGTCCTCGGAGAAGCTCAGTGCCTTCATGACGCTGATGGAGCCGCTCGGCATGGTCGAGGTCAGCCGCACCGGCGTGGTCGCGATCTCGCGCGGGCCGCACGCCATCATGAAGCGCGGCGAGGCGGGCTGACGGGCGATGCCCGCCCTGTCGACCGGCCGATCCGGCCATCGCGCCGTGGCCGCCGCCGCCATCGTCACGAGCGTCGGCCTATTGTCCGTGGCGGAAGCCGCGCCCAACGCGGCCGTCGTCGACCTCGAGCCGCGCGCCGGCGTGACGCTGCGCTACCTGGCTCTGGCGCCGGAGGCGGCGGCCAGGGCGGCGGTCATCCTGTTCACCGGCGGGCAGGGCGTCGCCAACATCCCCGATGTGCCCGACAGGGACTGGGCGAGTCGGGGCAGCTTCCTCGTGCGCTCGCGCGAGCTGTTCCGCGCGCGCGGTCTGTTCGTCGCGATCATCGATGCGCCGTCCGACCACAAGGGCGCGGGCGGCCTGGGCCCGTTCCGGATCGCGCCTCAGCATGCGGCCGATGTCGCCGCGGTGGTTGCCGACGTGCGACGGCGCAGCCCCGGCGTGCCGGTCTGGCTCGTCGGCACCAGCCGCGGCACCATCTCGGCCGCCAACGCCGCCGCGCGCCTTAAGCCGCCGCAGGCGGCCGACGGCCTGGTGCTCACCTCCACGTTGACCGCCAAGGCGCCCGGCCGCAATCCGCCTCCCGGCGTCAAGGAGACGGTGCACGACGTCGATCTTGGCGCCGTCCGCGTGCCAACGCTGATCGTCTATCATCGCGACGACGCCTGCTATCGCACGCCCCCGGACGACGTGCCCGCGCTGCAGCGCAAGCTCACGGGCGCGCCGCACACGGCCGTGATCGCAGTCGATGGCGGCGATCAGCCGCGCTCGGACTCCTGCGAGGCACTCGCGGCGCACGGCTTCTTCGGCCGCGAGGCCGAGACGGTCGAGGCGATCGTCGACTGGATCACCCGCGACAGGCCCTGAACGGGAGCGACGATGGAATTCGCCCTGCCGCTCGCGGGCATCTGGCTCGCCAACCTGATGGGCGCGATGAGCCCGGGCCCCAGCTTCTTCCTGGTCGCGCGCGCCTCGGCCGAGCATTCGCGGCGCGTCGGCCTCGCCTCGGCGCTCGGCATGAGCATCGGCGCCGGCGTCTGGGCGGCGGCGGCCATCTTCGGCCTCGCCCTGCTGTTCGCACAGATCGCCTGGCTCTATCGCATCGTGCAGTTCATCGGCGGGATCTACCTCGTCTATCTGGCCGTCACGATCTGGCGTGCGGCGCCGCGGCCGCTGGCGCTCGACGGCGCCGCGGCCGACCGTCGCCCGCTCGGCGCCTTCCTGACGGCGCTGGTCGTACAGTTGTCGAATCCCAAGGTCGTCGTATTCTTCGGCTCGATCTTCGTGGCATTGCTGCCGGCGCATGCCCCCTCCTGGGTTTGGGTGGTGGCGCTGGCGGGCGTGCTGTGCAACGAGATGGCCTGGTACGGCATCGTCGCGATGCTGTTCTCGGCCGAGCCGGCCCGGCGGGCCTATTTCCGCGCGAAGGCCTGGCTCGACCGGGCCATGGCGGGATTTCTCGCCCTGATCGGCGTGAAGCTCTTGCTCGACAGCCGGTGAGCGACCGGCGCCAACGCAACGTGTGAATAGAGGTCCGGAGGAGACAATGCGCGTCTATTACGATCGTGATGCCGATGTGAACCTGATCAAGGGCAAGAAGGTCGCCATCATCGGCTATGGCAGCCAGGGCCACGCCCATGCGCAGAATCTGCGCGACAGCGGCGTCAAGGAAGTGACCGTCGCGCTCCGGGCCGGCTCCGCCTCGGCCGACAAGGCGAAGAAGGCCGACTTTAAGGTCATGACGCCCGCCGAGGCCGCGAAATGGGCCGACGTCATGATGGTGGTGACGCCCGACGAGCTCCAGGCGGCGCTGTGGCGCGACGACCTCAAGGCCAACATGAAGCAGGGCGCCGCCATCGCCTTCGCCCACGGCTTCAACATCCACTTCAAGCTGATCGAGCCGCGCCCCGACCTCGACGTGTTCATGATCGCGCCCAAGGGCCCCGGCCACACCGTGCGCTCGGAATACGTGCGCGGCGGCGGCGTTCCGTGCCTGGTCGCGGTCGACCAGAACGCCAGCGGCAACGCGCTGGAGATCGCGCTCAGCTACGCCTCGGCCATCGGCGGCGGGCGCTCGGGCGTGATCGAGACCACGTTCAAGGAGGAATGCGAAACCGACCTGTTCGGCGAGCAGGTCGTGCTGTGCGGCGGCCTGTGCGCCCTGATCATGGCCGGCTACGAAACGCTGGTCGACGCGGGCTACGCGCCGGAGATGGCGTATTTCGAGTGCCTGCACGAGGTGAAGCTGATCGTCGACCTGATGTACGAGGGCGGCCTCGCCAACATGCGCTACTCGATATCGAACACGGCCGAGTACGGCGACTACACGCGCGGGCCGCGCGTGATCAGCGACGAGGTCAAGGCCGAGATGAAGCGCATCCTCGCCGACATCCAGTCCGGCCGCTTCGCGCGCGACTGGGTGCTCGAGAACGCTGCCGGCCAGCCCAGCTTCAAGGCCATGCGCAAGCTCCACGCCGAGCACCCGATCGAGAAGGTCGGCGAGAAGCTGCGCGCCATGATGCCCTGGATCGCCAAGAACAAGCTGGTCGACAAGGCGCGGAACTGACCGCCCGTCCGCGCCGGTCCAAGGAAAAAGGGCGAGAAGGACCTCCTTCTCGCCCTTTTCGCTTTCACGGGCCCGTGCCGGCTGGCTGCGCCGAAAAGACTGCCGCGTCGCGTTCCGGATCGTTCACGCGGAGGCCGCGGAGACGCGGAAGAGTCCCCGGACCCAAGGCGTGCGTTTCCCACCATCGCCGGGAACTCCGCGCCCTCCGCGTCTCCGCGAAGGCATGCCGGCACGGCTATGAAGCGAGTCATTTACAGTTATCTCGTGTGCGTTGAAGAAATATTGACGGCATTGATGAGATATTTTCCGTTGACCGGTATGGCGTTCGTGTGGTTTGCTGTGAATGCGATCATATAATACAGCTTTTGCGCGGGAATTTGACGGAAGCAGCTTGCGCCGCGTGGGCCGGCAGGACGGCCCGAACCAAACGCTAAAGCGCCACGAAAGCGGTTCGTGGTTCCGCCGGCCAACGAGGTGAGGAGGACTGCGATGACGAGCACCCAGGACACGCCGACCACGCGACCGGGCCGGTGTCGCTGCCGCTGTAGCTGAGCGTCCGGGCCGCCAGACCCCGGACGCGTCCTCGACCCTTTCCCGCGAACCGCTGACGCGGCGCCAAGGCGCCCGCGAAGGAGAAGCCATGTCCAAGGTCCATGTCATCCACGAGAACAGCGAGTGGGTCGTGCCGCTCAGGAGCGCGTTCGCCGAGCTCGGCACGCCGCATGAGGAATGGTTCCTCGACCAGGGCACGCTCGACCTGCGCCGCGCGCCGCCCGAGGGCTTGTTCTACAACCGCATGAGCGCGTCGTCGCACACGCGCGACCATCGCTTCGCCCCCGAGTACACCGCCGCCGTGCTCGCCTGGCTCGAGCGCCACGGCCGCACCGTGGTCAACGGCAGCAACGCGCTCCGGCTCGAGATCAGCAAGGTCGCGCAGTACGAGGCACTGGCGGCCGCCGGCGTCGAGACGCCCGACACGATCGCCGTGGCGGGCAGGCACCTGATCCGCGGCGCCGCCGAGCGGATCGGCTATCCGCTGATCCTCAAGCACAACCGCGGCGGCAAGGGCCTGGGCGTCCGGCTGTTCCTGGGCGCGCCGGCGCTGGCGGAGCACCTGGACGGCGGCGACTATGAATCGCCGATCGACGGCATCACGCTGGTGCAGCGCTACATCCGCGCGCCGCAGCCCTTCATCACGCGCGCCGAGTTCGTCGGCGGCAGGTTCCTCTATGCCGTGCGCGTCGACACCTCGCAGGGCTTCCAGCTCTGCCCGGCCGACCAGTGCCAGGTGGAACAGCAGCCGAGGATCGCCGACACCAGCCCGGCCACGGCGCCGTCGGCGCGCTTTACCATCGTCGACGGCGTGCCCGGCCCGCTGGTCGAGCGCTTCGAGCGCTTTCTCCAGGCCAACGCCATCGGCATCGCCGGCATCGAGTTCGTCGTCGACGGCGAGGGATACGCCTACGCCTACGACGTCAACACCAACACCAACTACAACCCCGACGCCGAGGCGCGCGCCGGCAAGCACGGCATGCGCGCCATCGCGCGCTACCTGACCGGGTTGATGGAGAAGACCCATGCCCGGGCTGCTTGAGCCGATCGTCGCGATCTCCGTGCTCGCGCTGGTGCTGGCGATGACGGCGGACGAGGACGCGCCCGCGCCCGACGAGGACGCGCTGGCCTCGGTCGGATGGCTCTGATGCCGGACGCCGCGATCCCCATCCAGGTCGACCTGCTGTCCGAGATCGAGCGGCTGAAGCTCGAAAGTCGCGGTCTGCGCGGCGACCTGGCCAAGCAATTCGCCTCGGACGCGGCGCCTGCCGACGACGCCGGGTATCGGCTCCTCAAGTTCCACGCGCCTGCCAGGGCTACGGCGGCGACAGCACGACCGCGCTGAGGCAGCCGGGCGAGGACAAGGCGTGGGAGTTCATGATCCGCGCCTGCATCCCCGGCGGCAGGCTGACGGCCGGGCAGTACCTCGCGCTCGCCCCTGGCAGCGGCGCGTTGGTGCTGGAAGCGGCGGCCATCCCGCCGTCGCTGTCCAGGCCGAGGCGGCTGGACGCGTGAGCGACCTACGCCACAAACCCAAGGAGAAACCAATGGCCATCCAACTCGGACAGATCGCCCCGGACTTCAACCAGGCGTCGACGCAGGGCGAGATCGCCTTCCACAAATGGCTGGGCGGCAGCTGGGGCGTGCTGTTCAGCCATCCCAAGGACTTCACGCCGGTCTGCACGACCGAGCTCGCCGAGGCGGCGCGGCTGAAGCCGGAGTTCGACAAGCGCAACGTCAAGATCATCGGCCTGTCGGTCGATCCCGTCAGCTCGCACAAGGGCTGGGAAAGCGACATCGAGGAGACGCAGGGCCAAGCGGTGAACTTCCCGGTGATCGCCGACGCCGACCGGAAGGTGTCGAACCTCTACGGCATGATCCATCCCGAGGCCGACCCGGCGCTGACCGTGCGCTCGGTCTTCGTGATCGACCCGCAGAAGAAGGTGCGGCTGACGATCACCTATCCGCCCTCGACCGGCCGGAACTTCGCCGAAATCCTGCGCGTGATCGACAGCCTGCAGCTGACCGAGGCGCACAAGGTGGCAACGCCGGTCAACTGGAAGCCCGGCGACGACGTGATCATCGTCCCGAGCCTGAACGACGAGGAGGCGAAAAAGCGCTTCCCCGAAGGTTGGAGGACGCTGAAGCCGTATCTACGCGTGATGAAGCAGCCAAAGTTGCCCGCGCACGGCTCGTGACGCGATATGGCACGGACGACCGCCGCGCATCCGCGCTCCTTGATTCGAAGGATTCGAGAACGCGGATGCGCGGCCGGCGCCGGCGTGGACTGCCGCCGGGTGACGGCCGACACGACCGGCCTGCTGCTGAAGATCCTGGCATTGCTCGCGATTGCGCTCGCGGCTGCGATGGCATTGCCGGCCGGCCGGTAGGAGAATCTTGCGCTTGACAGAGCGCCCTTCCCGGTAGTGAATGACGCCACGTGGTGATTTGAGCCGGCCGGCTTGCGGGCCACGTTAAACAATCCGCTAAAAGGTCGGAGCGTCCAACGAAAACGCCCGGCCTCGCGGCCGGGCGTTTTCGTTTTCGGGCCGCACCGAGACGGTCTGAATGGAAGGATTGGAAGATGAACGACACGACGCGGCCGCGCCCCGCCAGGGGAACGCTCAAGAGCGCCGCACGCACGCGCACCACCTCGGTGCGCGGCGGTCTGAAGCGCACCGCCTTCAACGAGACCAGCGAGGCACTGTTCCTGACCTCGGGCTATGTCTACGGCTCCGCCGCGGAGGCCGAGGCCGCCTTCGCGACACCGACCGCGGACCGCTTCGTCTACTCGCGCTTCGCCAACCCGACCGTCGCCATGTTCGAGGAGCGACTGCGCCTGCTCGAGGGCGCGGAGGCCTGCCGCGCGACCGCTACCGGCATGGCGGCGGTGTTCGCCGCGCTGATGGCACTGCTGCGCGCGGGCGACCGCGTCGTCGCCAGCCGCGCGCTGTTCGGATCGTGCCACATTATCTGCGGCGAGATCCTGCCGCGCTACGGCATCACCAGCGAGTTCGTCGACGGCTCGGACAACGCGGCCTGGACCAAGGCGCTGTCCAAGCCTGCCAAGGTCGTGTTCCTGGAAACGCCGTCCAACCCGATGCTCGAGATCATCGACCTGGCGCACGTGACAAGGCTCGCGCACAAGACGGGCGCCCGGATCGTGGTCGACAACGTGTTTGCAACGCCGCTGTTGCAGCGCCCGCTCGAGCTCGGCGCCGACGTCGTGTGCTATTCCGCCACCAAGCACATCGACGGCCAGGGGCGCTGCCTTGGCGGCGCCATCCTGGGCAGCGCCAAGTTCGTCAACGACGACCTGGGCCCGTTCCTGCGACACACCGGCCCGGCGATGAGCCCGTTCAACGCCTGGAACCTGCTCAAGGGGCTCGAGACCATGCCGTTGCGCATCGAGGCGATGTGCCGCTCGGCGCTGACCGTGGCGAAGTTCCTGGAGGGCCGCACCGGCGTGAAGCGCGTGCTATACCCGCAGCTCGAGTCGCACCCGCAGGCGGGGCTGGCCCAGGCGCAGATGGCGCTGGGCGGCACGGTGGTCGCCTTCGAGCTCGCCGACGGCAAGGACGCGGCCTTCCGCTTCCTCGACGCGCTGGAGCTGGTCGACATCTCCAATAACCTCGGCGACGCCAAGAGCCTGATCTGCCATCCGGCCACGACCACGCACCAGCGCCTGCCGGTGCCCGAGCGCCAGCGCGTCGGCATCACCGACGGCGTGCTGCGCCTGTCGGTCGGGCTCGAGGACGAGCGCGACATCGTCGACGACCTCAAGCGAGGGCTGGCGGCGGTCTGACCGGCTCGGTATCGCGCCCGCGCATTCCTGCCATCCGGCGGCGCCGCTTGGTCCGGGCGGCGCTCGCGGCCTAGGATGGGCTGCAACCACCGGCGGAACGCCCGCGACCCATGCTTGCCTCGCAGCGCGACACCAACCTGGTCGTGGCCGGCGCACTGCTTGCCATCTTCGTGGCGGCGCTGGACCAGACCGTTGTCGTCACGGCCCTGGTCACCATCGCCGCGGACCTCGGCGACGTGGCGCTGGTGTCCTGGGTCGTCACCGCCTATCTGCTCAGCTCGACCTGCGCCACGCCGGTCGCCGGCAAGCTCAGCGACATGCTCGGCCGCAAATGGCTGATCCTCGGTAGCCTGGCGATCTTCGCCCTGGGCTCGGTGCTCAGCGCCATGGCGACCTCGATGCCGCTGCTGATCGTGAGCCGCCTGATCCAGGGCACGGGCGGCGGCGCCATCATCACCGTGGCGCAGGCCATCGTCGCCGACGTGGTGGCGCCGCGCGAGCGCGGCCGATACGCCGGCTACTTCGCGATCGTGCACTCGACCGCCGCCGTCATGGGTCCGATGATCGGCGGCGTGGTGACGCAGTATGCCGGCTGGAAATGGATCTTCTGGATCAGCATGCTGCTGTGCCTGCCGGCGATCCTGCTCGTCTATGTCGCGCTCAGGCGCCTGCCCAACGCCCGCCTGACCGGCGCGCGCATCGACGTGCCGGGCGTGCTGCTGTTCGTCCTCGCTTCCGGGTCGCTGCTGCTGACGCTCTCGACCGGCGGTGTCCGCTTCGCTTGGGCATCGGCTCCGGTCGCGGCCGCGGGCGTGTGCGCGCTCGTGTTCGGGGTCCTGTTCGCGCGCCGCCAGGCGACCAGTCCGGAGCCGCTGCTGCCACCGCGCTTCCTGCGTGATCCGGTGATCGGCCGGATGTACGCGACGATCGCCTGCGCCTTCGGCTGCTATTTGTCGGTGATCGTGATCACGCCGATCTTCTTCCAGATCGCGCTCGGCATCCAGGTCGCCACGGTCGGCCTGCTGCTGATCCCGATGACGCTGACGACCAGTGTTTGCGCGGCGCTCGGCGGGTTCTTCACCCGCACGCACGGGCGCTACAAGCCGCCCGGTCTGCTGGGTCTGCCGGTTTCCGCCGCCGCCATGGCCGCGTTCGCCGCCATGGTGCACGACCTGACGCCGATCGGCGCGGCGTTGCTGCTGATGCTGGTCGGCGCCGGCATCGGCCCGATCTTTCCGACCAGCATGGTGTCGGTGCAGAACGCGGCACCGCGGCGCGACCTGGGCGCCGTGACCGGAGGGGTGCTCTTCTCGCGCACGATGGGCGGCGCAGTCGCGACCGCAGCCGCGGCCTCGCTCATGCTGGGCCTGATCGGCGCCTGGGCCCACGGCATCGATGGCTTGGGCGGCCTCGACGACTTGGTGCGCCGGCCGCTGACCGCCGCCCAGCGCTCCTCAGTGGTCGACGTCTTCGCCGTTCTTTACGGCGCTATCGCCGCCGGCCTGGCGACCGCTGCCGTGCTGCTGGCGCGCGTCGTCGAACGCCCCCTGCTGACGCGCGACGACATCGCCCGAAAGGGCGAGCCGGCAGACTGAACCTCGCCCGCCACCGTCATGCGGCACGGCGGGGACGGCGGCGACCGCGCCGGACGGCAGCTTCCGGGCTGCCCGAAATAATGCTACCGTCTATTGTGAATTCGGATTCACCCGGGTGATCCCGATAAGCCTGAATCCGGCAGCTTCCCGATTGATCGGGCAATCTGGACAAGAACGAACTTTCGGCAGACACGCCGCAATGTGGGGAAGGGCAGCGACGTAGGCTGGTTTTCCACCCGGTTCGCTGCTTGGACGCACATCGCTCTTGGGCGCAATCGACCGAGCGGACCATCCGCCCGGTTGCGGAAGGGTGTCGGCCATCTGGTGCGGCCCGCCCCGGGAAGAGATGGAGGAACGCATGTCGGCGCAATTCAACACGATCCTGCCCGGACCGTTGCAGGGAGCCGATCTCGATCGCATGAACCTGATTCTCGGCAGCGCCCGCTACGCAATGGATCGCGCTCTGGCCCATTGCGAGCATGCCGGCGAGTTTCCCATTCCGACGAGTCCCGATTCCCTGGAAAAGCTTCTGTCCGCCGCGGTCTCCGGGTTGAAGCCCGGCGTGCGGCGGCGCATGTCCTCCGATGCTCGAAAGCGCTTGAAGGAGAAAGTGGCCGAGCGCGTCTCGCGCTATGGCGAGATCGGGCGAAAATCGCCCGGCCAGGCGGTCGATACGTTGCAGGAGCTGACGCGATCCATCGGCAGCCCGCGCTTTCGACCGGCCGGCGCCGAATTCAAGAGGAACCCCATCGAGGCGTTCCAGATCCACGGACGTGGCGCCCGTCCGATCGGAGGTGCAGTTCCCAGCCGGCTCGAACTGGTTGCGCGGCAGATCACGTGCGTCGATGACACGCGCGAACTGGGCAAAGACGAGATTTCCCTGGCAGGCATCCGCCAGGAAGCGAAAATCAATGCCAGCGCCGGCACGACGACGGCCTTGCGATCCGTCGTCGATCCCGTTTCGCTCGGCAAGTTCAAATCCGGCGATGCGCCGCGGCCCATCAATCGGGTCCTCGCATCGTTCGATCTGTTGAACACGCCCAAGCTCTGCACTTTCGACCTGTTTCTGGCGGAAACGGATGTCCTCAAGGGGTTCAAGCGCGAGCTTGAAGAGGCCAGGGACTTCATCCCCGACAGGGCCGCAGAGCTTCTGAGCTCGTTCGCCTATGGCGGAATGGCGTTGGGGGCCGCGCCGCTGATATTTCCCGGTTCGTGGCCGGCCTATGTCGTGATTCTCGTGGTGATCGCACTCCTCGTGCTGGCCAATCTGATCTATGCGGGACTTCGGGACGACGTCTTTCCGCCGCGACAGACCGGCATACCGCTGCCAACACCCGATTTTACCTTCCCCGGCGGCGCGCTGGAGACGAATACCGAGACGGTCCGGTTCTCCAAGTTCGGCGGAACATACAAGCTCGACTTCAACTGGCGCCTGGTCTGACGCGTCAGCCAATGTTCCAGGGGGATGCCATGCCAGAGGTATCGAGAACCGACTTTCAGAGCGAACTGATCCGGTTCCGGCGGCGTGTCGCGACGCCGGCCGTCGACCAGAAGATCCGCTCGATCGGCAGTGCGGTCGCCAATGTCACGCGGTTGGCGTGGGAACGCAGCCTGGCTCACCATGATTCGCCGGACGAGTTCCCGCTTCCGGCCGACGCCGATTGCCAGGAACGCGCGTTCTTCGCGGCATTCGCCGCACTTCCGAAGGGCGAGCTGCGCCGCCGGGCCAAGGATGCCGCCAAGCTGCTTCGCCAGCCGCTTTCCGCCCGTCGGAAGGAACTGGGAGACGCCGCGGAACTGGATGTGAAATCTGCGCTCACCGCCGTTGCGCAGGCACTGTCGCGTCCGGTACCGGCGGCCATGCGGATTTCGCGCGCCGACATCGAGGCGGTACTGGCGAGTCACGGAGGGAAGCGCGGAGCAGACGTCCCCGCGAAGCAGCCCGCAGGGCCCCCGCCCCCCGCCATACCCCGTCTCAGGCTGGTCGCGAAGTCGATCCGGTGCATCCGGGACAGCCTGGAACCCGGAAAGGACGAAATCGTGTTGGGCGGCTTCTTCGAGACCATCGCCTTCGACCTTGCGACGGGTGACCTGAAAAGGCCCAATTTCTTTCCCAACAATGGAATTCTCGACGTCAGGAACCTGGGGAAATACAAGAGAAACGATCCGCAGCGCGACTTGCGCGATCTGGAGATCGCGAACATTTCCCTGGGCACCTCTCCCAGCGGCCTGCCGCTGATGCCCCTGGTCACCCTTCTGCTGGGCGAAAAGGACTTGTTCGGATTCGGCGCGCACATCAAGGCGGTCAGCAAAGGATTCAATATCAGCCTTGTTGCTCCGCTGATCTCCTCCTACTTCGTTTCCGCGGCCCTCGGGCAATTGACGCTGGTGGGATATTTCGCCGCGGCGAGCGTCCTGATCCAGTCGGCATGGATCGTGGCAATCACCGTGGCGGTTTATGCGCTGTTGCGGATCCTGGGGGACGATCTGTTCAATGCCAACCAGATGAGTCTGCTGGTCGATTCGCCGCAATTCGCCTTTCCAGGCGGTTCAACGCAGGGCGACGTCGTGACCCTAGTCTACAAGCGTGCCGTCGCGCACTACGAGCTCAAGGTTCAGTGGCAGCTCGTGCCTTCGTGAGATCGGGCGCGAGGCCGGACGGGCGGATCAGGCAAGGACGTTCGCGTCGTCGAGGTTGGCGAGCGGCACGCCGTTGAGGATGCCGTCGAGCAGGATGCCGCAGATCTGGTTGCTGGCGGCCGTGCCATCGAGACCGTCGACCATGGGGCCGATGGTTTCGGCCGCGGTCCCGGACGCGGCGAGCCATTGAGCCGAAAAGCAGATCGGCATCCGGCTGGCCGGCCGCCATGGCCGGCCAGCCGGGAGCGTCGTGCCTTACGGCCCCTTCCACGCGTCCAGCGCGTCGCGCTTGGCCTTGCGCTGCTCGCCCGCCGACTTCTTGAAGTCGTGGCCGAAGGTGGCGGACTCGAACGAGCCGTAGGTCGGATTGCCGATGACGATCCAGTCGCGGCCCCAGCGCGCCTTGTGCGCCTCGAACACCTTCGCGCGTTCGGCCTCGGAGCCACGATAGCCGTCGGTGAAGTCGCCGAAATTGTCGCCGATATTGAGGAGGATGCGGTACTCCTTCGCGATATAGGCGCGGCGCGTGCCCTTGGCCGAAGTCCAGTCCGGCTGCTCGCGCGAGGTCAGCACCGTGTCGACGTTGCCGCCCATCGGGAAGCCGTACTTCTCCATGTTGCGGCGCGTCGCCGGCTCCTCCTCGGCGGTGCGGTTGGAGACGTAGAAGACCTTCACCTTCTTCGACTCGGCGTATTTGCAGAACTCGACCGCGCCGTCGATCGGGGTCGAAACCTCGGCGTTGACGAACGCGTTCCAGGTCTTGGGCGAGAAGGTCTGGCCGGTCATGGTCATCCAGGCCTGGTAGCGCGAGTTGTCGAGCGCCGTCTCGTCGAGATCGAGGATCACCGCCGGCGGCAGGTTCTGGTAGCTGCCCTTCTGCTCGTCGGGCGCGGCGGTCCAGTTCTTGTCGGCGAGCGCCTGGTCGAGGCGGATCTTCGCCAGCGCATAGGCGCCGAGCGCATGGCCCTTGAACTCGACGGATTTCTGCATCCACAGCGTGGCGTTGAGCAGGTCGCTCGCCGGCGGGTCCTGCGCCAGCGCGGGCGCGGCCCAGCCGATCCCCCCGACCACGGCCAGCACCGCCAAGGCGCGGCCGGCCCGCAACGGAAATCCGATTCCCTGCATGTATATCCCCTCCGATGGCGCGCCCCCGGCGGCGCGCGACGGTCGAGAGCCTATCATTGCCGGAAAACAGGGAAAATGGCCGATCCCGGCGTCCCGTACGAAGGCGGATGCGCGGGCGGCGCCGATCGATTAGAATCGGCGTTTTTCGCGCGCCCGGTTAGGCACGGCGCGCGCGAGCAGAATCAGGTCTGACCATGGACAAGCCAGACGCCAAGCAACGCCGCCACATCATCCTGACCTCGCATCCCGGGCCCAGCGCGCTGAAGCCGACGCCGATCCGCTGGGGCGCGGCGAGCGCCGCGGAACGCGGGCCGATCGTCGCCACCACCACGGCGCCGGGGCAGCGGAACGCCATCGGCACCCATTCCGGCTCCTACGGGCTCTATCGCGCGCTCGCCATCGCCGCCAACAAGCTGAGCCCGCTGCACCGCCCGGACCTGACCGACACGGCGCCGGCCGAGCATATCGGCCCGCATCCGCAATGGCTCGATGCGGAGAAGATCGTCTCGCTCGACCCCTGGGGGCACCTCGTCGGCGAGGTGTTCGCCGAGCCCTTGAAGAACGGCATGGACATCCGCCCGACCATCGCCGTGACCAAGGCGCACATCAACATGCCGGAGTTCCGCGACGCCATGGCGGCGAAGCGGCTCGAGGCCGACGGCGACATCCTGCTCAAGAGCGGCGACGTGCGGGTGACCAAGGTCGCGATCGAGCCGGTGTGGTACCTGCCGGGCATCGCCAGGCGCTTCGGCATCTCCGAGACCGATCTGCGCCGCTCGCTGTTCGAGTATTGCGGCGGCATGTTCCCGGAACTGGTGACGCGGCCCGACCTGCACGTGTTCCTGCCGCCGATCGGCGGCACGACGATCTACCTGATCGGCGACCACCGCGCGATCGCCGATCCCAGGCGCAAGGTCGCCTGCCGCGTGCACGACGAATGCAACGGCTCGGACGTTTTCGGCTCGGACATCTGCACCTGCCGGCCCTATCTCGCGCACGGCATCGAGGTGTGCATCGGGACCGCGCAGGAGGGCGGCTGCGGCATCGTCGTCTACAACCGCAAGGAAGGCCGCGCGCTCGGCGAGGTGACCAAGTTCCTGGTCTACAACGCGCGCAAGCGCCAAGCCGGCGGCGACCGCGCCGAGACCTATTTCGAGCGCACCGAATGCGTCGCCGGCGTGCAGGACATGCGCTTCCAGGAGCTGATGCCCGACGTGCTGCACTGGCTCGGCGTCACGCGCATCGACCGCTTCGTGTCGATGAGCGATATGAAGTTCGCGCCGCTGGTGCAAAGTGGCATCGCGGTCGCCGAACGCGTCGAGATCCCGGAAGAGCTCATCCCTGCCGACGCCAAGGTCGAGATGGATGCCAAGAGGGCCGCCGGCTACTTCACCCAGCGCGTGCCCGCGGCCGAGGAGCTCGCGCGGGCCAAGGGCCGGTCGCTGACGGAATGACCCGGTCTTGATGCGACAACAGATCCGGTCCCCCCTCCCCCTAACCCCCTCCCGCGAGGGGAGGGGGGGCCGAAAAGGCACGTAGCCGTGTCCGACTTGGCTGCTGCCATTCGCTTGCTGCGCTCGACGCGGGCGGTGCGCGAGCGCTGCCGGACGCTGTTCGACGCGGCCCTGCGCGGCGAGCTCGAGCATGCGCGGCTCGACCTCGACCGGCTCGACGCCGCCGCCGCGTACGTGACGCGGGTGACCCGCGACTCTTATCCGGCGCTCGACATCCCCTACCACAGCCGCTGGCGCCACTTCGCCGTGGGGCACGACCGCTGGGAACTGGTCGCGGCGGCGATTCGCGATGCCGGCGAGCGCGCGCGGGCGGCCGCGGATCTCGCCGTGGTCAGCGTGCTGCTGGATGCCGGCGCCGGCCCGCGCTGGCGCTATGCGGAGCCGGGCATCGGCGGCGCGGTGGCGCGGTCCGAGGGCCTCGCCGTCGCCAGCCTGCACCTGTTTCGCGGCGGCGCTTTTTCCAGTGATCCCGGGCATCGCCTGCGGGTGGACGCCGACGGCCTGCAGGCGCTGACGGAGGCGCGGCTGGCCGAGGGCTTGCAGGTGGGTCCCGACAACCCGCTGGTCGGCCTGGAGCGCCGCGCCGAGCTGCTGCGCCGGCTGGGCGCGGCGTTGGCGGCGCGCCCCGACATCTTCGGCGCCCCGGCGCGGCCGGGCGGGCTGGTCGATCACCTGACGCGCGGCGGGCGCGACACGCGCGTCAAGGCACACGACCTGCTCGTGCTGCTGCTTGACGCGCTGGCATCGATCTGGCCGTCGGGCCTCGTCGTCCAGGGCGTCAATCTCGGCGATGTGGCGCGCCATCGCCTCGCGCGCGGCGAAGGCGCCACGGACAGGCTGGTGCCGTTCCACAAGCTCACGCAATGGCTCGCCTACTCGCTGATCGAGCCGCTGGAATGGGCCGGCGCCTCGGTGACCGGCCTCGACGACCTCACCGGGCTGCCCGAATACCGCAACGGCGGCCTGTTCGTCGACGCGGGCGTGATCGTACCGCAAGGCCGGCTCGCCGGCGGCAAGGCGCTCGACCCGCGCTCGGAGCCGGTCGTGGAATGGCGCGCGCTGACGCTGGTCCTGCTGGACGAGATCGCGCCGCGCGTGCGCCGCCTGCTCGGCCTCGACGCCGCCGCTCTGCCGCTCGCCAAGGTGCTGCAGGGCGGCACCTGGACGGCGGGCCGCCGGATCGCGCGCGAGAAGCGGCCGGACGGCACGCCACCGATCGACGTCATGACCGACGGCACCACCTTCTAGCGAGAGGGAAGATGCATCCGAACGTCCACGTGGCCAGCCATCCGCTGGTGCAGCACAAACTCACGCTGATGCGCCGCAAGGAAACACCAACCGCCGAGTTCCGGCGCCTGATGCGCGAGATCGGCATGCTGCTCGCCTACGAGGTGACGCGCGACCTGAAGCTCGCGACCGAGCGCATCGAGACTCCGGTGGCGCCGATGGACGCGCCGGTGCTGGCCGGCAAGAAGCTGTGCGTCATCGCCGTCATGCGCGCCGGCGCTGGGCTGCTCGACGGGTTCCTCGACCTGATCCCGTCGGCGCGCGTCGGCCATATCGGGCTCTACCGCGACCCGACCACGCTGGTCCCGGTCGAGTACTACATGAAGGTGCCGCAGGACATCGCCGAGCGCCCGACCGTGGTGGTCGACCCGCTGCTCGCGACCGGCCATTCCGCCGCCGCCGCCTGCCAGCGCCTGAAGGATTGCGGCGCCGCCGACCTGCGCCTGGTCTGCATCCTCGCCGCGCCCGAGGCGCTGGAGCACCTCGCCGCCGCACATCCGGACGTCCCGGTCCACTGCGCCGCGATCGACCAGCGGCTGGACGAGCACGCCTTCATCGTCCCCGGCCTCGGCGACGCCGGCGACCGGCTGTACGGGACCAAATGAAAAGAGTAACCACAGAGACACAGAGGCACAGAGAAGAAGAAAGAGAGCGCTCTTGGCGGCCTTCGGCCGCCTGGAATTCCCTCCTTTCCGTCTCTGTGTCTCTGCGTCTCTGTGGTTGATCTTCTCTTCCAACGACGACACGATCGGAGAACACCGGAAATGCCCGTGACCCTGCCGCCCAATTCGCTCAAGCGCGCGCTGGCCAAGAATCAGCCGCAGTTCGGCTTCTGGCTGACCACGGGCAGCCCGACCGCGACCGAGATCGTTTCGTGCTCGGGCTTCGACTGGCTGCTGATCGACATGGAGCACTCGGTCAACGAGCTGCCCGACGTGGTCGACCACTTGCGCGCGGCGACCGGCGGCACGGGCGAGCCG
Organism: uncultured Rhodospirillaceae bacterium; assembly: GCA_964557415.1. Taxonomy (GTDB): domain Bacteria; phylum Pseudomonadota; class Alphaproteobacteria; order JAEULC01; family JAEULC01; genus JAEULC01. Next base: position 1,539 of record CAZLBB010000038.1, on the reverse strand, counting down.
GTCGTGCGCATCCCTTGGAACGAGTCGGTCACGGTCAAGCGCATGCTCGACGCCGGCGTGCGCTCGATCATGTTCCCCTACGTGCAGACACCGGAGGAGGCGCGCGCGGCGGTCGCCGCCACGCGCTATCCGCCGGCGGGCGTGCGCGGCTTCGCCGGCGGCGCGCGCGCCACGCGCTACGGCCGCATCCCTGACTACTTCAAGCGCTATGCCGAGGACATCGCCGTCATCGTGCAGATCGAATCGCCGGCGGCGGTCGAGGCCGCGGCGGCGATTGCCGCGGTCGACGGCGTCGACTGCGTGTTCATCGGCCCGAACGACCTCGCCTCCAACATGGGCTTCCTCGCCAACAGCGCGGCGCCCGAGGTGCGCAAGATGCTGCAGCGCGGGCTCGAGAACATCCGGAAAGGCGGCAAGGCCGCCGGCGTGCTGGAGTTCCGCGAGGACGAGGCGCAGAAGCTCGCCAAGGACGGCTTCGCCATGATCGCCGTCGGCGGCGATGCCGGCATGCTCGCCCGCGGCGCCGACCGCCTGGCGAAGGTGTTCAAGCCGGGATTGTAGCGCCGCGTCGGACGAACCCGGCAAACGGCGCACCGGGGGCGGGAGCACGACGATGTTCAGCCGCTTCAGCTTGCGCTCGATGCCGGTCATTTCTCCTCCCCTCCGGGTTTGGGTGGCGCCGGCAGATTCCCAGGGCGAGACGGCAAGCGGCGACCGGGATATGACCGCGCCCGCCAAGTGTGAACTGGTTCACACGCCGCAGCCGGGTGGCGGTCTAGAAGAAGGGCAAGTCCGCATGATTGGGGGAGGCGGCCATGGCAAAGCCATCGCGCAGCCGATCGATCGACGGGCAGCCGGTCGCGGGACGTTTCAAGGCACTTGCCGCAGCGCGTGCCTTGGCCAGCTTCGCCTATGGGCTGTGCCAGCATCGCGGCAAGGACAAGCTGCACCTGATCGCCGACGAGCGAATGCTGGACGACGTTGGCGCAGGCCGCGAGGGCGCCCGGACCCCGCTCGGCGAGGCACACTGGTTCTACGACAGGCTTCGCTGAAGCCGTAGCAGGGAAGATCCGGGTGATTCCGGCGATCCCGTCCCGGCCAAGGCCCGGATTTGCCGGAACCCGCCCGTCTGCCAAGCCGGCGTCAGCGCACCTCCGGCTCCGCCGTCTCACCCGGCCGCGCGAGGAACTCGAAGTCGCAGCCTTCGTCGGCCTGCAGCACGTGCTGGGAGTACATCCAGCCGAAGCCGCGTGTATAGTGCGGCGGCGGCGGCTGCCAGTCCTTCCGGCGCGCTTCCAGCTCCTCTTCTTCGACCAAAACGTCGAGGCGCCGGCCGTCGGTATCGAGGCGGATCGGATCGCCGTCGCGCACCAGCGCCAGCGGGCCGCCGACGCGGCTTTCGGGGCTGACATGCAGCACGCAGGTGCCGAAATACGTGCCGCTCATGCGCGCGTCCGAGATGCGCACCATGTCGCGCACGCCCGCTCGCAACAGCTTCTTCGGGATCGGCAGCATGCCCCATTCCGGCATGCCGGGCGC
>CAZLBB010000037.1:34597-40964 GCA_964557415.1 uncultured Rhodospirillaceae bacterium | reverse complement strand
CGCCATCGGCGCCGGCGTGACCGGCGCGGTCGGCGCGGCAACCGGGGCCGGCGGCATGGCCGGGGGCTGGGCGGCGGTGACCGCCTCGGGCGGGGCCGGCGGCCGCGGCATCGGCTCCTCGGGCTTGGGCAGGATGCGCTCGACCCCGCCGGTCGGCGCCGTCTGCGCGCCCGGCTTGCCCAGTTCGTAGACCTTCATGCCCTGGTTCGGCACCTCCATGCCGCCGGGCGAGGCGGGGCGCACCTTGCTCGGCCCCTCCTCCGCCTTGATGATCGGCGGGTTCTGCTCGGTGCCGGCGCGGATGCCCTGCTGGTAGGCGTAGTAGACGATCACCACGAAGCCGAAGATCGCCAGGCTCGCGACCACGATCGGCAGGACGCGGCCGGAGCGGCGCGGCGCCGGCTCGTCATCGACGTAGTCGTCCGCCGGCTCGCCCTCGAACCGGTCGGGGTCGTAGGGTTCGGGCCCGCGCTGGCGTTCGGCGCGGATATCCTCGTTGGCTGCCATCAGCGCATCTCCTTCATGGGCTCGACGCCGAACACCGCGAGGCCGGCAGCGATGACCGTGGCCACCGCCGCGACCAGCGCCAGCCGGGCTGTCGTCAGCGCGCGATCCTCGCGCACCAGGAACCGAATGCCGCTCTCGTCACGGCCGCGCGTCCACAGACCGTGGAACGCGCCGGCCGCGTCGTACATGTAGAAGGCGAGGCGATGCGGCTCATGCGCCTCGGCCGCGCCTTCCAGCACGCGCGGCCAGTTCGCCAGCTGCCGGATCAGAGCAAGCTCGTCCGCGTCGGTCAAGCGTTCCAGCGGTCCGGCGGCCAGCGCGGACGGCGCCACGTCGAGCCCGGGGAATTCCTGCTGCGCGTTGCGCAGGACCGAATGCGCCCGCGCATGCGCGTACTGCACGTACCACACCGGGTTGTCGCGCGACTGCTCCCGGACCGCCGTCAGGTCGAAGTCGAGCGGCGTGTCGTTCTTGCGCGTCAGCATGACGAAGCGCACCACGTCCTTGCCGACAGCGTCGACCAGGTCGCGCAGCGTGACGAAGGTGCCGGCGCGCTTCGACATCGTGACCGGCTGGCCCTTGTCCATCAGCTTGACCAGCTGGCAGATCCTGACGTCGAGCGCGCCCTTGCCGCCGGTGATGGCCTTGGCGGCCGCGACCATGCGCTTGATGTGCCCGGCGTGGTCGGCGCCCCAGACGTCGATCATGTCGGCGAAGCCGCGCCGGTACTTGTCGAAGTGGTTGGCGATGTCGCCGGCGAAGTAGGTCCAGCTGCCGTCCGACTTCCTGAGCGGCCGGTCCATGTCGTCGCCGAACTGGGTCGAGCGGAACAGCGTTTGCGGCCGCGGCTCCCAGTCGTCCGGCTTCATGCCCTTGGGCGGCTCGAGCATGCCGACATAGACCAGGCCACGGTCCTCGAGGTCCTTCAACGCGGCGTCGACCGCGCCCGCCTCGACCAGCGCGCGCTCCGAGGTGAAGACGTCGTGGTGCACGCCGATCGCGGCCAGGTCGTCGCGGATCAGGTCCATCATCTTCGCGACGGCGAACTCGCGCAGCGGCCTGAGCCATTCGGACTCCGGACGACCCAACCACTTCTTGCCGTCGCGCGCGGCGAGCGCCGCCCCGACCGGCTTCAGGTAGTCGCCCGGGTAGCAGCCCTCCGGGATTTCGCCGATCGCCTCGCCCAGCGCCTCGCGGTAGCGCAGATGCACCGAGCGCGCGAGCACGTCGACCTGGGCGCCGGCGTCGTTGATGTAGTACTCGCGCGTCACCTTGTAGCCGGACCTGGCCAAGAGGTTCGCCAGCGCGTCGCCGACGACGGTGCCGCGCGCGTGGCCGATATGCAGCGGGCCGGTCGGATTGGCCGAGACGTACTCGACGTTGACCGGCCGGCCTTGGCCGAGGTCGCTATCGCCATAATCGGCGCCGGCGCGCAGCATCTCGCCGAGCTGACGGCGCCATACCGCGTCCTTGAGGCGCAGGTTGATGAAGCCCGGGCCGGCAGTGGCCGCCTCGGTCACGTCGGGATGCGCCGCCAGCCGCCTGGCCAGCTTGTCCGCCAGCGCGCGCGGCGCCATGCCCGCGGGCTTCGCCAGCACCATGGCGGCGTTGGTCGCCATGTCGCCGTGGCTCGGGTCGCGCGGCGGCTCGAGCGCGACGCGCGCGAGGTCGAGCCCGGCCGGCAGGCCGCCCGCTTCGGCCTCGGCCGCGACCGCCTTGCCGACGACGGCGCTGAATTCCTTGAAGACATTCATGGGCGCAGGTTCATGGGGCGAGGAATGTTCATCATTGCTCGGGGCGTCGCGCGTCAGCTTGCGCCGTAGGGATTGAACAGGCGGTTGTGCTCGTCCAGCGCGTAGCGGTCGGTCATGCCGGCGATGTAGTCGGCCACGATCCGCGCCGTGGTCGGCGTCGCCGCGCCGGTGGTCTGCTCGCGCCATTCCGTCGGCAGGGTCTCCGGCTCCGCCAGGAACAGGTCGAACAGGTCGCGCACCACGCGCCGCGCCTTGCTGGTCATGCGGTTGACGCGGTAGTGCCGGTACATGCGCTGGAACAGGAAGCGCTTGAGCGCCCCGTCGTTCGCGCGCATCGCGTCGGAGAAGGCGACCACGGGCCTGTCCATCCGGCGGATTTCGTCAGCCGATTGTGGCTTTCCGGCGGCAAGGCGGCGGTTCGTCTCCGCCAGCAGGTCCTCGACCATGAGGCCGATCAGCGCGCGCACGGCCTCGTGGATCAGCCGGCCGCGCTCCAGGCCCGGATGGCGCGCCATGAGCTCGGCGAAGACCGGACCGACCAGCGGTACCTCGGCCAGCGCGGCGACGTCGAACAGCCCGGCGCGCAGGCCGTCGTCGATGTCGTGGTTGTTGTAGGCGATGTCGTCGGCCAGCGCCGCCACCTGCGCCTCGGCGCCGGGCCAGGTGCCGAGCTCGAGGTCGTGCTCGGCGACATAGGCGCGGATCGAGGGCGGCGGGTCGTCGAGCGGGCCGTTGTGCTTGACCACGCCTTCCAGCGTCTCCCAGGTGAGGTTGAGCCCGTCGAACTCGGCGTAGCGGCGCTCGAGCAGCGTCAGCACGCGCAGCGTCTGGTCGTTGTGGTCGAAGCCGCCATAGGGCTTCATCGCCGCGTCCAGCGCGTCCTCGCCGGAATGGCCGAACGGCGTGTGCCCGAGGTCGTGCGCGAGCGCCAGCGCCTCCGCCAGGTCCTCGTCCAGCCCGAGCGCGCGGCTGACGGTGCGCGCGATCTGCGCCACTTCCAGGCTGTGCGACAGCCGCGTCCGGTAGTAGTCGCCTTCGTGGTACACGAACACCTGGGTCTTGTACTTCAGCCGGCGGAACGCCGCGGAGTGGATGATCCGGTCGCGGTCGCGCTGGAACGCGGAGCGCATCCGGCTTTCCGGCTCGGCATAGCGGCGACCCCGACTCTGCTCCGCGCGGCAGGCATATACCGCGAGATTCAGTAGGGCGGGCATGATCCGCACACTACAGCTATGGGCCGCCCGGGGCAACCCATTGATTTCCGGGCGGGGCGCGCGCTGGTTTGACTTCCCTAGGCGATCACCTACATTCCGATATACTCAACGTCGAGTTCGGAGACGCCGCCATGGCGCAGGTCGCCACCCCGACGCAGCAAGCCGCCGACAGGATCCCCTCGGGCATCACGCTCTCCGAGAGCGCCGCCGGCCGCATTGCCTGGCTGATGAGCCAGGAGGAGCACAAGGGCCTGATGCTGCGCATCTCGGTCAGCGGCGGCGGCTGCTCGGGCTTCCAGTACGGCTTCGCCTTCGACGACACGGTGGGCGACGAGGACCGGCTGTTCGAGCGCGGCGGCGCCAAGGTCGTGATCGACGAGACCTCGCTCGGCCTGCTCGAAGGCGCCGAGATCGACTATGTCGAGGACCTGGTCGGTGCGTCCTTCCAGATCAAGAACCCCAACGCCAAGTCGTCCTGCGGCTGCGGCAACTCCTTCGCGGTCTGACGCTGCATCGCGCGTCCGCCGTTGCGGCTTTGGCACAGCTTAGCTAAGGTGGGTTAGCTAAGCGAGAATAGCCATGGCGAAAACGGTCACCATCCACGAAGCCAAGACGAACCTGTCGCGCCTGATCAAGCAGGCCTGCGCCGGCGAAGAGATCATCATCGCGCGCGGCAAGGAGCCCGTCGCCCGGCTGGTGCCGGTGGCGGGCGCACGCCCGAAGCGCAAGTTCGGCTCGCTCAAGGGCGTCATCAAGGTCGACGACTCCTTCTTCGAGCCGCTCCCGCCCGAGGAACTGGACGCCTGGGAACAATGAGGCGTGCGCGTTCTCATCGACACCCACGCGCTGCTCTGGTGGCTTGCGGGCGACACGCAGCTGCCGGTCCGCATGCGGCGCGTCATCGACGAGGAATCGAACGTCGTCGTCGTCAGTGCGGCGACGGCCTGGGAGATCACGACGAAGTTCCGCCTTGGCAAGCTGCCTGGAGCGCGTGAGATCGCAGCCGACGTGCTGGGCACGATCCTCGGCCATGGCTTCTATCCCCTCGACATCTCCATGGCTCAGGCGCAGCGATCCGGCGCCTTGCCGGGCCCGCATCGCGATCCGTTCGACCGCATGCTGATCGCCCAGGCGCTGGACGAAAACATGCCGATCATCAGCAACGAGACGATCTTCGACGCCTACAAGATCGAACGCATGTGGGAGTGAACGCCGTCACGATGCTGAAAATCGCCAGCTGGAACGTCAATTCCGTCAAGGCGCGCACCGGCCACCTGACGCGCTGGCTGAAGGAGTTCGCCCCCGACATCGTCATGCTGCAGGAGCTGAAATGCCTCGAGGACGGCTTCCCGCGGCTGGAGGTCGAGGCGGCCGGCTACAACGCCGCGGTCGTGTGCCAGAAGGCCTATAACGGCGTCGCGCTGCTGGCGAGGGGCAGGATCGAGCAGCCGCTCCTGTCGCTGCCGGGCGACCAGCTGGACGAGCAGGCGCGCTACATCGAGGCCACGGTCGCGGGCCTGCGCGTCGCCTCGATCTACCTGCCCAACGGCAACCCGGTCGGCACCGACAAGTTCGCCTACAAGCTCAAGTTCCTCGAGCGCCTGGCCGAGCACGCGCAATCCCTGCTCGCGAGCGAGGTGCCGACGGTGCTGGCGGGCGACTGGAACGTCTGCCCGACCAGCGAGGACGTGTGGGACGCGAAGGCCATGGCCGGCGACGCGCTGGTGCAGCCGGAGTCGCGCGCCGGCTTCCGCCGCATCGTCTACCAGGGCTGGACCGACGCCATCCGCGCCCTCCACCCGCATGGGCCGCAATACACCTATTGGGACTATTTCCAGAACCGCTACGAGCGCGACCACGGCCTGCGCATCGACCACCTGCTGTTGAGCCCGCGCGCCGCCGACCGCCTCTCCGACAGCGGCATCGACAAGACCCCGCGCGGCTGGGATAAGCCGTCCGATCACACGCCGGTGTGGTGCACGCTGACCACGTGAGCCCATCGGCCGGCGCCGCGGCCGTTTTCTTCTCTACCCATAGGCAATAACTATGTGCTAAATCTTGCCTTTCTGGATAGCGCGCCAGGATGGCGTGCGAGGGGCCAGCCCCTTGCCGTCCTGCGCGTGTCCGCGCTCCCGATGAGGAGGCGCGCCGCCCGGGCGGAACGGGCCGGCGAACGCGAGCATCGGGAGTGCTTCCGGCCATGGCCATCATCACCGGCGACAGCCTCGGACCCAGCAGCGACAGCCTGACCGGCGGCGTCGACAACGACACCATCTTCGGCCTCGCGCTCAACGATACGCTGGAAGGCGGCGCGGGGAACGACCGGCTCGAGGGCGGCGCGGGCGACGACACGCTCGCGGGCGGCGCCGGCAACGACAGCCTGGTCGGGGGCGCGGGCGTCGACACCGCGGTGTTCCAGGGCTTCTGGCAGGAATACAGCTTCGCCAACAGCGCGGGCTTGCTGCAGGCGACCGACCTCATCGGCGGCCGCGACGACGTGGACAAGCTCTCCGGCGTCGAGCGCGTCACCTTCCAGAACGGAATCGGCCCCGCCGCCACCTACAACCTCGTCTACGGCACCACGGCGGCGAACCTGCTCAAGGGCAGCGACGGCGACGACCTGCTCGTCGGTCTCGCCGGCAACGACACGTTCGTCGGCAGCGCCGGCTCCGACGTCATCGTCGGCGGCAACGGCTTCGGCCTCGCGGCCGGCGTCGACACGGTGAGCTATGCCGGGCTCGCCAGCGGCATCGCGGCGAACCTCGATACGAACACGGTCGTCAAGTTCGCGCTCCTGGGCTCGCCGTCGGACGTGCTGACCGGCATCACCCACGTGATCGGCAGCGGCTTCAACGACTTCATCACCGGCAACACGGCGAACAACAGCCTCGC
>CAZLBB010000037.1:24578-34497 GCA_964557415.1 uncultured Rhodospirillaceae bacterium | reverse complement strand
TCCTCTTCAACAACGCGTCGAAGGGCTTCGGCTCCGACACGCTGCTGGGCTTCACCCATGTCGTCGGCAGCGGCTTCAACGACTTCATCACCGGCAACACGGCGAACAACAGCCTCGCCGGCGGCAACGGCAACGACCTGCTCGACGGCGGCTTGGGCAACGACGTGCTCAACGGCGACGCCGACAACGACACGCTGATCGGCGGCGACGGCAACGATACGCTGAACGGCGGCGGCGGCAACGACACGCTGATCGGCGGCGCCCACAACGACCTGCTCGACGGCGGCGAAGGCAACGACACCGCCTTCCTGGTCGGCTCGTCCATCGGCAGCGTCAGCTTCGCCGCCAGCGGCGCGACGCTGGTCGTCACCGGGCCGGAGGGCATCGACCGGCTCGGCAACATCGAGCTCGCGCAGTTCTCCGATGCGAGCGGCGTGCTGACCTATGGCACCGGCGCCGCCGATCAGCTCGACGGCAGCTTCTTCAACGACCTGATGATCGGGCTCGGCGGCAACGACACGTTCTACGGCAGCGACGGGTTCGATTTCCTGATCGCCGGCACCAGTGTCTTCGGCAACACCGGCCTCGACACGGTCGACTATTCCGGCTTGAGCACCGGCGTCGGGGTCAACCTCCTCTTCAACAACGCGTCGAAGGGCTTCGGCTCCGACACGCTGCTGGGCTTCACGCACGTCGTCGGCAGCGGTTTCAACGACTTCATCACCGGCAACACGGCGAACAACAGCCTCGCCGGCGGCGACGGCAACGACCTGCTCGACGGCGGCGCGGGCAACGACGTGCTGGACGGCGGCAACGGCGACGACACGCTGTTCGGCGGTCTCGACCACGACACGCTGGTCGGCGGCTTTGGCAACGACACGCTCGACGGCGGCGACGGCAACGACCGGCTGACCGGCGAGCTCGGCGACGACGTGTTCCGGCACGGCATGCTGTCGGGTGCCGACGTCGTGCTGGACTTCGACCCCGGCCACGACCGGCTGGACCTGACCGCCTACGGCTTCGCCGATTTCGCCACGGCGATGACGAACGCGAGCCAGGCCGGCGCCAACGTCGTGTTCACCTTCGGCGCCGGCGACACGCTGACGGTGAACGCCACGCTGCTGGCCGACCTGACGGCGACCAACGTGCTGGTGTAGCGGCCGGCATTCGCCACCGCCGACGCGGCTGCGGACCGGGCGGCGCAGCCCCGCCGCGCCGGGCTTACGTCCGCGCCGTCAAAAGCGCGGGCTGGTGCGCACGCCGGGGCGGAGCTTGGTCCAGGTGAGCTTTGCCGGGTCGGCATGCACGACGCCCGGCGCCTCGACCACCAGGATCTCCTCGGCGATCGGCTGGAAGTCGGCGCGGTAGTGCACCGAGCTCTTGAGGCCAAGGATCTTCTGCTCGGTCGGCTCGACGCCGAGATGGCGGAAGATGGCCTGGTCGGCGAGCTGGACCTTGCGCGAGGACACGGCGACCTTGACGCCCGCGAGCTCGAGCAGCGCCATGGGACCGAGCTGCATGCGCATGCCGCCGTAGAACGGGCCGGTGCCGGTGAACCTGCCGTCGCCGAGCCGCAGCACCTTGAACACCGCCTCGAGCGGCTTGTGGCCGGGCACGCGCTTGCCGCCGAGCTCGAGCCGGATCTCGGCGCCCTCGCCGACGCGATGCGCGGCCTGCGCCGAATCCGGGTCGCACAAGAGGCCGAGCGCGGCGCCCGGCGCGCGGTGGCGCACCAGCGCCTCGAGCAGACCCACGGAGTCCGACGGCGCGCCGCCGCCGGAATTGTCCTGCGTGTCGGCCAGCACGACCGGCCGCGTGGCGCCGCGCGCGACGATCGACATCGCGGTCTTCACCGCCTCGTCCGGGTCGTACAGCCGCCCGGCGAAGGCGCTCTCGTTGTCGAGCATCAGCTTCAGCACCTCGTCCGCCGCCGCATCGGCGGCGCGCTGCTCGGCGCCGTAGGCGAGGATCGAGGGGCCGCAATGCGCGATGTCGGCGAGCGGGAATCCCATGTTGAGCGAGAGGCCGGCGACCGTCTTGCCCGGCCCGCCCTCGCCCGCGATCACCTGCTCGTAGATGCCCTTGGCCGGCTCGGTGAACGAGGTCTGCCAGGTCAGCGGCACCAGGAACGGCACCTGGCGGAACGCCTTGGCCGGGCGCCTGCCGGTCGCGGCGATCTCGGCCAGCAGGCGCGCCGCGCGCGCGCCGGTCGCGGCCATGTCGATGTGCGGATAGGTGCGGTAGGCGACCAGCGCGTCGGCGTGGCGCACCATCTCGGGCCCGACATTGGCGTGCAGGTCCAGGCTCGCGACGATCGGCAGCCACTCGCCCACCACGGTGCGCAGCCGCGCCAACAGCTCGGCCTCGCCGTCGTCGAGATGCTCGGTCACCATGGCGCCGTGCAGGTCGAGATAGAGCGCGTCGAACCCGCCGGCCTGCCGCAGGTCCTCCCCCAGCATGGACCAGAAGCGCTCGAACGCGTCGCGCGTGACCTGGGCCGAGGGCGACGCGGCCGCCCAGGTCAGCGGCACGACCTCGTGGCCCATGTCCGCGAGCGCCGCGATCGCGCCCGCCGCCGGCAGGTTGGCGCCCTTGACCGCCTCCGGGATCTCGGGCCCGCGCGACAGGCCGGGCCAGCCGCCGCCCGCGACGAAATCGTCCCAGGCCGCCTTGACCGGGGCGAAGGTGTTGGTCTCGTGCTGGAAGCCGGCGACGGCGATGCGCATGCGCTTGGCCATGAAACGGATATGTCCGACTGAGTGGATGGCGGCCGGACCGTAGCACGCCGCCCGCCCTGCCGGAACATCGCGCCCATGCGCGCCCTGCGCGGCTCGCATGCGCCCCGGCCGCTATGATGGCCGGGCGCCATGACCTCGCCCGCCGCCCCCGCCGCAACCGCCGGCGCCCCGTCGCTCGCCGGCTCGACCCTGCCCGCCATCGCCATGATGGTGCTGGCGCTGTCGGTGCTGCCGGTGTCCGACAGCATCGGCAAATACCTGACCCTGAGCGTGCCAGTGCTGCAGGTGGTCTGGGCGCGCTATTTCTTCCATTTCGCGGTCGTGACGCCGCTTGCGCTCATGGGCCACGGCCGACGCGCGGTGGCGCCGCGCGTGGCGGCGCGGCAGGCGATCCGCGGTGTGTTCCTGGTGATGTCCAGCCTGTCGTTCTTCTACGGCCTGCGCTTCCTGCCCCTGGCCGACAGCGTGGCCGTGCTGTTCGTGGCGCCGCTGGTGGTGACGGCGCTGGCGCCGTTCGTCTTGAGCGAGCGCGTCGGCTGGCGGCGCTACGCCGCCGTCGCCGCCGGCTTTCTCGGCGCGCTGGTGATCATCCGCCCGGGCGGCGGCGCCATGGGCTGGCACGCGCTGTTCCCGCTCGCCTCGGGCTTCTGCTACGCGGGCTACCTGCTGGCGACCCGCAAGCTCGCCGGCAGCGCGCCGCCGATGGTGACCCTGGGCTATACCGCCCTCACCGGCGCCGTCGTGCTCAGCGCGATCCTGCCCTTCGTCTGGCGCTGGCCGACGCCGCTCGAGATGGCGCTGATGGCGGCGATGGGCCCGATCGCCGCCAGCGGCCACTACCTCATCATCCGTGCGCACGAGCGCGCGCCGGCGTCGCTGCTGGCCCCGTTCTCCTACTGGCAGATCGTCACCACGGCCGCGATCGGCTATCTCCTGTTCGGCGACTTCCCCGATCGCTGGACCTGGACGGGCGCCGCGATCCTCGTCGCGAGCGGGCTCTATGTCTGGCTGCGGGAGCGCAAGCTGGCGGCGAAACTTGGCTGAGCCCGTGCTCGCCACACCCGCGTCGCGCGTCGTGCCGTCCTATATCGAGGCGCTGCGCGAGGGCTTCCGCCGCGGCACCGAGCCGCCGATGACACCCGAGCGCATCGCCGCCATCGCGGCGGACGCCGACGGGTTCCTCGAGCGGCTGCGCGACCAGAACCGCACGGTCACGCTGCCGGACGGCACGGAGGTGAAGTCCGTGCCCCTCTCCATGCACTGGCTCGTCGCGGGCGAGACCTTCATCGGCGAAGCCTGGTTCCGCCACGTCCTCAACGATCGCCTGCTGCAGTCGGGCGGCAACATCGGTTACGGCATCCGCCCATCGTTCAAGGGCAAGGGCTACGGCAAGACGATGCTGCGGCTGACCTTGGACGAGGCGAGAAAGCGCGCACTCGCGCGCGTCCTGCTGACGACGCACGAGTGGAATCTCGCCTCGCAGCACGTAATCGAGGCCAATGGCGGCGTGCTGGAGAACATCGTCGACGACATCAACGGCGGCGGCCCGCTCAGGCGGTATTGGATCGCGCTTTAGCCCTATAGAGCCGATGCCGCGGCCGAAGGCCGGAAAACCCGCTTCTCGTCTTGCCTTCATGTCACCTGAGCCTGACGAAGGGCGTGCCTTCGTGGTTCATCTTTTCGCAGGGACATGAAGGGCACGAAGCTCGAAGGAAGTACACGAAGGTCAGGAAAACAGCTTCACAGGCGGCTCCGCCGCGGTTTCAAAGGCCCAGCAGCCCCGGCAGGTCGCGCATGTCGGTGAACACCTTGCCGCCGGCGCGTTCGAGCGCCGCGGCGTCGGTATAGGGCGCGCCGGCATAGGCGAACACCTTCATGCCGGCGGCGACGCCGGCGGTGACGCCGGGCACGCTGTCTTCGACCACGGCGGCACGTGCGGGCTCTATGCCCATGGTGCCGGCGGCGTGCAGGAACAGGTCGGGATGCGGCTTGCCGCGCTCGACCATGCTGGCGCTGAACAGATCGTCGCCGAAATAGCGTCCGAGGCCCGTGATTCGGAGACTCAAGGCGATGCGCGCCGGGCTGTTGGTCGAGGCGACGCAGCGCGGACGGTCGACCGCCTGGATCGCCCGCTCGACGCCGGCGACCGCCACGAGTTCGGCTTCGTAGGCCCGGTCGAGCGCGGCCCGCGCGCGCAGCACGACGTCGTCGGGCACCTCGATCGCATAGCGGTCGCGGATCAGCGCCCGCGTGCTGTGCGTGCTGAGCCCGATCGTGTCGCGCATGAACTGGTCGAGCGTCATCGGCACGCCGAGCGCCGCCAGATGCCGGTGCAAGATGCGGCAGGCGATCGGCTCGCTGTCGACCAGCACGCCGTCCATGTCGAAGACGACCAGGTCGTACACGGGGCCGGGCAGCTAGGCGCGTGTTGATCCGCGCGCCCCAGCATTTGACCTTGGCGGCCGGATCATCGGCCGCCTAGTCCGGCCAGCGGCACTGCGTGGCGACGTCGAGCACCCTCTCGTTGATCGCCTGCGGCACCTGCATGCCGAGCGCGCCGGCGGTCTCCCAGCGCTTGAACTCGGTGAACTGCAGCTTCTTCTGCAGGCCGTCGATCAGGCAGCGGCAGAACTCGGTGCGGCCGCCGCTCTCGCGCCCGCAGCCGCCGATGAAGGCGTCGACCACGGCGGTCGGATAGGGCGCGGGCGCCTTGGCCGGCGCGGCCTGCGCCGGCTTCGCTGCCGGGGCCGGCTGGGTCTGCGCCGCGGCAGGCGCGAACGCGCCGCCGGCGATCAACAGCGACGCCAGCGCCAGGGAAACCAATAGATTGCGTGCCGCCATGTCTCCAGCTCCCGACCAATCCGCGAATGTCGCACCAAGATATCGCCTCTGCCGGCGCCTTTCCATCCGGCGATCAGATGTCGCCGAAAACGTGCGTCTCGGCCCGGGCGCCCGGATGCGTGACTGCGCCCTGGCGCGCCGCGCCCACGGTCTGGGCGTATTTCCACAAGCCGCCGGACTGGAAATCCGTCGCGCGCGGCTTCCAGGCCTTGCGCCGCTTGTCGAGCTCGGCCTTGGGCACGTCGAGGTCGATCGTGCCCTTCGCGGCGTCGATGCGGATCGTATCACCGTTCCTGACCAGCGCGATCGGACCGCCGACGGCGGCCTCGGGCCCGACATGGCCGATGCAGAAGCCGCGCGTCGCGCCGGAGAAGCGGCCGTCGGTCACCAGCGCCACCTTCTCGCCAGCGCCCTGGCCGTAGAGCGCCGAGGTGGTCGACAGCATCTCGCGCATGCCCGGCCCGCCCTTCGGGCCCTCGTAGCGGATGACCAGCACCTCGCCGTCCTTGTACTGGCGCGTCAAGACGGCCGTCAGCGCATCCTCCTCGCAGTCGAACACGCGCGCCGGGCCGGCGAACTGCAGGCGCTTCAGGCCCGCGATCTTGACGATCGCGCCGTCCGGCGCCAGCGAGCCCTTGAGACCGACCACGCCGCCGGTCGGGCTCAGCGCCTTCTTCACCGGGTACACCACGTCCTGCCCCGCCGGCACCTTCACGCCCCTGACGTTCTCGGCGATGGTCTTGCCAGTGACCGTGATGCAGTCGCCGTGGATGTGGCCGGCGTCGAGCAGCGCGCGGATCACGACCGACACGCCGCCAATGTCGTAGAGGTCCTTGGCGACGTATTTCCCGCCCGGCTTCAGGTCGGCGATATAGGGCGTGCGGCGGAAGATCTCGGCGACGTCGAACAGGTCGAACGCGATGCCGGCCTCGTTGGCGATGGCGGGCAGGTGCAGCGCGGCGTTGGTCGATCCGCCGGTGGCGGCGACCACGGCTGCGGCGTTCTCCAGCGACTTGCGCGTGACGATGTCGCGCGGACGCAGGCCGAGCTTGATGAGGTTCATCACCGCCTCGCCCGAGGCCTCGGCAAAGGCGTCGCGGCCGTCATAGGGCGCGGGCGGCCCGGACGAGCCAGGCAGCGCCAGGCCGATCGCCTCGCTGACGCAGGCCATGGTGTTGGCGGTGTACTGGCCGCCGCAGGAGCCCGAGGACGGGCACGAGACCATCTCGATCTCCTTGAGCTCCTTGTCCGTGATCGCGCCGGCCGAGTGCCGGCCGACGCCTTCGAACACGTCGACCACGGTCATGTCCTTGCCGCGCCAGCGTCCGGGCAGGATCGACCCGCCGTAGAGGAAGACCGAGGGCACGTTGAGCCGCACCATGACCATCATCAGGCCCGGCAGCGACTTGTCGCAGCCCGCGAGGCCGACCAGCGCGTCGTAGCAGTGCCCGCGCATGGTGAGCTCGACCGAGTCGGCGATCACCTCGCGGCTGACCAGCGACGACTTCATGCCGGCATGGCCCATGGCGATGCCGTCGGTGACGGTGATCGTCGTGAACTCGCGCGGCGTGCCGCCCGCGGCCTTGACGCCCTTCTTCACCGCCTGGGCCTGGCGCGCGAGCGCGATGTTGCAGGGCGCCGCCTCGTTCCAGGTCGTCGCCACGCCGACGAAGGGCTGCTTGATCTCCTTCTCGGTCATGCCCATGGCGTAGTAGAAGGCGCGGTGCGGCGCGCTGGTCGGCCCGACCGAGACGTGCCGGCTGGGCAGCTTCGCCTTGTCGAACTTCGGGTTGGCCTTCGCGGTCGGCTTGGTCTTCGCGCTCATGGATCGGGCGCCTCTCTCCCCGGGTTTACGTTCGTGCCGCGCAGGATAGTCCGGCGCACCGCAAAACAAAACGGCCCGGCGGGGTCGCCGCCGGGCCGTCGCTCGAACTCCCGAAGGAGACGGGCTCAGAGCTGCTTGTACTTGCCGTCCTTGGTCCACGTGTACCAGACGTAGTTGGAATTCGAGACGTCGCCCTTGTTGTCATAGATGAGCTTGCCGAGGACGGTCTCGAAGGTCTTGCCGTGGATCTGCGCCGCGACCTTCTGGGCGTCGAACGAGTTCGCCGCCTTCACCGCCGCCGCATAGACCTGGAACGCCGCGTAGGTGTAGAGCGTGTAGCCCTCGGGCTTGTAGCCGCCCTTCATGAACTTGTCGACGATCGCCTTGGCCGCCGGGTTATTGACCGGATCCGGCGCGAAGGTCATCAGCAGCCCTTCGCCCGCCGGGCCGGCGATCTTCCAGAACTCCTCGGTCACCAGCGCGTCCTCGCTGATGAACTGGGCCTTGAAGCCTTGCTCGCGCGCCTGCTTCACCATCAGCCCGACCTCGGTGTGGTACGAGCCGACATAGACCACATCGAGGTTCTGCGCCTTCATCTTGCTGATCAACGCGGTGAAGTCCTTGTCGCCCTTCTGGAAGGAGTCGTAGATCGCTTCCTTGAGGCCGTTGGCGTTCATCGCCTTCTTGACCTCGTCGGCGATGCCCTGGCCGTACGGGGTCTTGTCGTGCAGGACGGCGACCTTCTTGCCCTTGTACTTCTCGGCGATCCACTTGCCGGCGATCACGCCCTGGATGTCGTCGCGCCCGCAGGTGCGCAATACGGTCTTGATGCCCTTCTTCGCCGGCTCGTCCGTGAATCGCGGATTGGTCGAGGCCGGCGAGATCTGAAGGATGTTGTTCTCGGCATAGACCGCCGAGGCCGGGATCGACACGCCCGAGCAGTAGTGGCCGGCGACGAACACGACCTTCTTCTGCACGAAGGAGTTGGCGACCGGCAGGGCCTGCTTGGGCTCGCACTGGTCGTCGCCGAACTCGAGCTTCAGCTTCTTGCCCAGCAGACCGCCCGCCGCGTTGATGTCGGCGACGGCCATCTCGGCGCCCTTCTTCATCTGTTCGCCGAACACGGCGTCGCCGCCGGTCATCGGGCCGGCCGTGGCGACCACGACGTCCTGCGCGTGGGCCGCGGCGGCCAAGGCCGTCGCCGCCACCGCGGCCATGAGGAACCCAGTGAACCTACGCATGCATCTCTCCCTGTGTGGTGATAATCCCCCGAAACTGCGGGCCGGAGAGGTTCGAATTCCCAGCCCTGGCAGCATTTTGAGGCCGCGCCCGCGGGCTGGCAATGCCCAACTTGGCGCAAGCCCGCCGTCGCCTCCGACCTATGCTGCCGCCCCCTGTCATGCCTTGGCGCGCCAGGAGAACAGCCCGCTGCGCTCGTACATCCATGGATACTGCGTGACCATAATGCGCGCCAGCGTGATGCGGTGTGCCAGCAGGGTCACGGCGATGAGATAGACCGTGTTGCCGAGCGCGAAGACGGCATTGTCGATGATGTACGCGTCGAGGTTCTGCGCGCGGCCGATGAACAAGACGAACTCGGTCAGGCGCGCGCCGAGCGACAGCAGCACGCCATAGCCGATGCTCTGCGGCCAGGGGCGCCAGGTGCGCCCCAGCGCCTGGCCGGTCATCAGCGCGAACCCGCCGAAGACGACGAAGGCCGAGATGCTGATGCCGAGCCAGGATTCGGCGAAGGGGCTCATGCGCTCGCCCTATTCGCCGCCGCCTCGTCGATGCCGCCCTCGAGATAGGCCGCGCGCACCTCGTGGTTGGCCAGCAGTTCGGCGCCACTGCCCGACAGCGTGATCTTGCCGTTCACCATGACGTAGCCGCGATGGGCCAGGCGCAGCGCGTGGAAGGCGTTCTGCTCGACCAGGAAGATGGTCATGCCGGTGGTCTTGTTGATCTCGCGGATGATCTGGAAGATCTGCTTGACGATCATCGGCGCGAGGCCGAGCGACGGCTCGTCCAGCAGCAGCAGGCGCGGCCGGCTCATCAGCGCGCGCGCGATCGCCAGCATCTGCTGCTCCCCGCCCGACAGCGTGCCGCCGCGCTGGCCCTGGCGCTGCTCCAGGATCGGGAAGATCTGGAACACCCGCTTCAGGTCCTCGCCGAAATGCTTCGGGTCGGCCGCCAGCGCGCCCATCTGCAGGTTCTCGAGCACGCTCATGCGCGGGAAGATTCGCCTTCCCTCCGGCGCGTGGGCGATGCCGCTGCGCATGATCAGGTGCGTCGGCACGCGGGTGATGTCGCGTCCCTCGAACAGAACGCGCCCGGCCGCGGCCTGCGGCGTGGCGCAGATCGTCATCAAGAGCGTCGACTTGCCGGCGCCGTTGGCGCCGATCAGCGTCACGATCTCGCCCTGGCGCACCTCGATGTCGACGCCGCGGAGCGCGACGATCTTGCCGTAATAGGTCGTGACGCCGCGGACGGAGAGGAGCGCCGCGCTCATACGCCC
>CAZLBB010000037.1:0-24568 GCA_964557415.1 uncultured Rhodospirillaceae bacterium | reverse complement strand
CACTTCGATGTCGACGCCGCGCAGCGCCTCGATGTGGCCGTAGAAGGTGTGGACGCCCTGGACCGCCAGCACGGGATTTCAAGCCTTCACGATGGTTTGCAGATCCTGGGCGACCTCGGGCGGAAGCGCGTCCTCCTCCGCCTCGCCCAGGTAGGCTCGGATCACCGCGGGGTCGCTGCGCACCTCCGCCGGCGTGCCGTCGCTGATCTTGCGGCCGTAGTCGAGCACGACGACATGATCGGAGATCTTCATCACCACGCTCATGTCGTGTTCGATCAGCAGCACGCCGATCCTGTGCTCGTCGCGGATGAACAGCAGCAGCTCGTTGAGCTCCGCCGACTCGCGCGGGTTGAGGCCAGCGGCCGGCTCGTCCAAGCACAGCAGGCGCGGCTCGGTGCACATGGCGCGGATGATCTCGAGCCGGCGCTGCGCGCCGTAGGGGAGGTTGCCGGCGTCCTCGTCGGCGCGCGGCGTCAACCCGATGCGGTCGAGCCAGTAGCGCGCCAGCTCGACCGCCGCGCGTTCGGCCTTGACGTAGCCCCTGGCCGCAAACAGGCCCGTCACCGTGAAGCCGGAGGCGCGCATCAGCTTGTTGTGCTGAGCGACGATCAGGTTCTCCAGCACCGACATGCGCGGGAACAGGCGGATGTTCTGGAACGTGCGCGCCACGCGCGCGTGCTGCGCGATGCGATGGCCTTCCATCTGCTCGAGCAGGTATTCGCCCCCGCCGGGCGGACGCAGGGTCAGACGTCCGACCGAGGGCTTGTAGAAGCCGGTCAGGCAGTTGAACACCGTCGTCTTGCCGGCGCCGTTCGGGCCGATGATTGCGGTGATCTGCGCGTTGCGCGCCTGGAACGACACGTCGTCCACCGCGACCAGCCCGCCGAAGCGCATCGACAGGTGCTCGACTCCCAGCAGCGGCACCGCCGGGTCGTGCATCGGCGCGGCAACCGCGGCCGTCATCTCGCCTTTGCTCCGGCCGGGCCGCCGTTCATCATGATCGTCGGCTCGCGGTGGGCGAGCAGGCCCTGCGGGCGCCAGATCATGATCAGCACCATCAAGCCGCCGAAGGCCAGCATGCGGTAGAGCTCGAGGTCGCGGAACCATTCCGGGCCGCCGATCAGGACGATGGTGGCGATCACCACGCCGATCTGGCTGCCCATGCCGCCCAGCACGACGATGGCGAGGATGATGGCGGATTCGAGGAAGTTGAAGCTCTCCGGGCTGATGAAGCCCTGGCGCGTGGCGAAGAACGAGCCGGCGAAGCCGCCGAACATGGCGCCGATCGCGAAGGCGGTCAGCTTGGTGTTGGTCGGGTTGATGCCGAGCGCGCGGCAGGCGGTCTCGTCCTCGCGCAGCGCCTCCCACGCGCGCCCGATCGGCAGCTTGCGGACGCGCAAGGTGAACCAGTTGGTGATCAGCGCCAGCACCAGGATGATGTAGTAGAGCCACATCTGCCGGTGGAACGGCGAGAAATCGAGATTGAAGTACTGGGCGAAGGTCATCTGGCCTTCCGGCGCCGAGGGCGCGAACGGCAGGCCGAAGAAGCTAGGGCGCGGAATGCCGCCGATGCCCTGCGCGCCGCCGGCGAGCTCGGCCCAGTTCAAGAGGATGATGCGGATGATCTCGCCGAAGCCCAGCGTCACGATCGCCAGGTAGTCGCCGCGCAACCGCAGCACCGGGAAGCCGAGCAGGACGCCGAAGCTGGCCGCCATCAGGCCGGCGACCGGCAGCGTCTCCCAGAAGTTCAGGCCCAGCTTCACGGAGAAGACCGCGTAGGTGTAGGCGCCGACGGCGTAGAACGCGACGTAGCCGAGATCGAGCAGCCCCGCCAGGCCGACCACGACGTTCAGCCCCCACCCCAGCATGATGTAGGTGAAGATCAGGATGCCGAGGTCGACCAGGCGCTTGTCGTCGGCGAAATAGGCATAGAACGGCATGATCAGCGCGACGACGAAGAACGCCGGCCCGAGTTGCCGGCCCATCCGCGCGACCAGATGGCCGATCTGCGTGCCGTGCGAGTCCTGGCCGCCGATGACTCCCGCCACGACGCCCTTGGCCGCCGTGGCCTCGGCGCGCCAAACGACCCAGCCGCGGATCGCCACGGACGCCACGACCAGCCAGGTGAACCAGGCATGCACCTGGTAGTCCGGCGCCACGGGACCGACCAGCGCCGCGACGATCCACGCGAGCGACAGCACGCCCGTCACCACCGCGATCGGGCGCGCCAGCCCGCCGTTGATCAGCGACATCAGCAGCTTGGCGACGAACAGCACGAGCACGGCATAGCCAAGGTGGCCGAACCGGGTCTCGAGGACGCTGGTCGCGCCCCTGTCTTGGATGCGGAAGCCGAGCAGCGGCAGCGCCAGGGTGAAGGCGACGGCGGCGAAGATCGCGGCGTCCTTGACCATCGCCGGCAGCGACATGGCGGCCCGCGCGGTGGCCTGTTGCGCGACGGCGACCATGTCAGACCTTCTCGATCTCGGGCTTGCCCAGGAGCCCGGTCGGCCGGAACACAAGCGCCAGGACCAGGATGGCGAAGGCCGCGACGTCCTTGTACTCGACGCTGAAATAGGCCGACCAGAACACCTCGATCAGCCCGATCAGCAGCCCGCCGAGCATGGCGCCCGGCAGCGAGCCGATGCCGCCGAGCACGGCGGCGCTGAACGCCTTGATGCCGGCGAGGAAGCCGACATAGAAGTCGATGATGCCGTAGTACAGCAGCCACACCATGCCGGCGACCGCGGCCAGCGCCGCGCCCATGACGAAGGTAAGCGAGATGGTGCGGTCGACGTCGACGCCGAGCAGCCGCGCCATGCGCATGTCCTGCTCGCAGGCGCGCTGGTTGCGCCCGAGCGCCGTGCCGCTGATCAACAGCGTGAAACCGGCCATCAGCACGACGGTGAGCACGACGATGATGATCTGCATGTAGCTGAGCTGCACGGTGAACCCGTCGCTCTCCATCACCGTGATGCCGCCGCTGATCAGCGGCTGCCCGACCGCCTTGTTGCGCGCGCCCTGCATGATCTGCACGTAGTTCTGCAGGAAGATCGACATGCCGATGGCGGAGATCAGCGGCGCCAGGCGCCCGGAGCTGCGCAAGGGTCTGTAGGCAACCCGCTCGACCGCCCAGCCGTGCAGCGCGGTGAACGCCATCGCGATCACCAGCATCAGCAGCAGCGCGAACGGCACCCAGGAGATGCCGACGAGGCCGAGCGCCATGAACGCGATCAGCGTGACGAAGCCGCCAATCATGAAAATGTCGCCATGGGCGAAATTGACCATGCCGATGATGCCGTACACCATCGTGTAGCCGATCGCGATCAGGCCGAAGATCGACCCCAGCGTGAGGCCATTGATCAGCTGCTGCAGGAAATACGCCATCGACCCCCGGACTGCCCCCAAGCCTGCCGGCAGGTCTTCGCCTGCGGCATTTTGCATTTATTTGGCGGCCGTGACCCTAGCCTGCCGCCCTGCCGGCCGCAAGAGAGCCGATGGCGAATTTGCCGGCGCGGGAATGCTTGTATGACAACCATTTGCCCGGCGATGACGCAGACCCGTTACGAAGCGCCGCATCCGGTTCAGACGGTCGTTCCGCGCCCCCCGCCCGTTCCTTGGCCGCCGCGGCGCTTGGCCAGCACGAACTCGAGCCGGCGCAGCGCCAGCTGCTTCAACTGCGCCTCCGTCGCCGTCGCCGCGCCGGTGACCGACACCTCGACCAGCGTGTCCGGGTCGATCGCGGTCACCTTCACATAGGCGCCGATGCGCTGGAACTCGAAATAGACCTCGCCCCTGGGTCGGCCCTGGTTCACGCCGGGTTCCTCCCCGTCGTCCATGTCCCTATAATCGCCCGGAGCCCGCTCCGAAACCAGACAGGCAGACCGCCATGACCGCCTCCGCCGCGCGCAAGGGCACGAGCGCCGCCAGCACGTCCGAGAAGGGGGGCTCCGACCTGGGGCCGTTCCAGTGGCAGGACCCCTTCCTCCTCGACGACCAGCTGAGCGAGGACGAGCGCATGGTGCGCGACGCCGCGCGCGACTACTGCCAGGGCAAGCTGATGCCGCGCGTGCTCGAGGCGAACCGGCACGAGCGCTTCGATCGCGAGATCCTGAACGAGATGGGCGCGCTGGGCCTCCTCGGCTCGACCATCCAGGGCTACGGCTGCGCCGGCGTCAGCTACGTCTGCTACGGCCTCGTGGCGCGCGAGGTCGAGCGCGTGGACTCGGGCTACCGCTCGGCCATGAGCGTGCAGTCCTCGCTGGTCATGCATCCGATCAACGCCTATGGCAGCGAGGAGCAGCGCCGCAAGTACCTGCCCAGGCTCGCCACCGGCGAATGGGCCGGCTGCTTCGGCCTGACCGAGCCGGACCACGGCTCGGATCCCGGCGGCATGAAGACGCGCGCGCGCAAAGTCGCCGGCGGCTACGTGCTGAAGGGCGCCAAGATGTGGATCACCAACTCGCCGATCGCCGACGTCATGGTGGTCTGGGCCAAGGACGACGCCGAAGACATCCGCGGCTTCATCTTGGAGCGCGGCATGAAGGGCCTCGGCACGCCGAAGATCGAAGGCAAGTTCTCGCTGCGCGCGTCGGTCACCGGCGAGATCGTGATGGACGACGTCGAGGTGCCCGAGGCCAACCTGCTGCCCAACGTGAAGGGGCTCAAGGGACCGTTCGGCTGCCTCAACCGCGCCCGCTACGGCATCGCCTGGGGCTCGATGGGCGCCGCCGAGTTCTGCTGGATGGCGGCGCGCGAATACACGCTGAACCGCAAGCAGTTCGGCCGGCCGCTTGCGGCCAACCAGCTGGTGCAGAAGAAGCTCGCGGACATGCAGACGGAGATCGCCCTCGGCCTGCAAGGCTGCCTGCGCGTCGGCCGGCTGATGGACGAGCACCGCGCCGCGCCCGAGATGATCTCGCTGATCAAGCGCAACAACTGCGGCAAGGCGCTCGACATCGCCCGGGTCGCGCGCGACATGCACGGCGGCAACGGCGTGGCGGACGAGTTCCACGTGATCCGCCACGTCATGAACCTCGAGGCGGTGAATACCTACGAGGGCACGCACGACATCCACGCGCTGATCCTCGGCCGTGCGCAGACCGGCATCCAGGCGTTCACCGGATAGTAACCTTTGTGCCCGTAGCGTCCAGGATGGCGCGGCAGGACAGCCGCATGCGCCAGGAAGGCCGGTCAGCAACATGAGCAACGGTCGCGGCACCAGTTGGATCGCGTGGCTGAACGGCGCCGTCGTGGTCGGCGCCCTCGTCGCCTATTTGAGCGTGCGCTTTCCGGACACGCTGGAGGATGACGACAACCGGCTGCGCCTGGTCATCGCCGTGCTGTGGCTCGCCCTGGTCGGCACAGCCGTGGCGTCGCGCGCGGCGGCCGGCGGGATCGGGCTGCTGCTGCGCAACCTGGTCATCTGGGGCGCCATCGGCCTGGGGCTGCTGACCGCCTATTCGTTCCGCGAGCAGTTCGCCTTCCTCAAGGACCGCGTGGTGGCCGAGCTGCTGCCGCATCGCGGCACAGCGCCGCCCACCGCCGCCATGCGCGCGGGCGAGCCGCCGAGCATCACGTTCCGCACGCGCCAGGGCGGGCATTTCGTCGTCGAGGCGCAGGTGAACGGCACGCCGATCCGCTTCATGGTCGATACCGGCGCCAGCGACGTGATGCTGACCGCGGGCGACGCGCGCCGCGCCGGCATCAACCCCAACGCCCTCAACTACTCGCGCCGCTACCAGACGGCCAACGGCATCGCCCTCGGCGCGCCGGTCGTGCTGACGCGCGTCAGCGTCGGGCCCATCGAGGTCGAGAACGTGCACGGCTCGGTCAGCCAGGTCGAGGGCGGCATTTCGCTGCTCGGCATGAGCTTCCTCGGCCGCTTGAGCGGCTACGAGGTGCGCGACGGCGCGCTGACGCTCAGGCAGTAGCCGGACCTACCCGCTCCGTCCGACCAATACCCTGTTGGCGAGCAGCCCGAGCACGCCGGATGCGGCGACGGCGATCGCCATCGGCATCGCGCTCGGCTGGTGGATCGCGCCGACGACGGTCGAGGCGACCGCAGCCAGGCCGAACTGCATGACGCCGAGCATGGCCGAGGCGGCGCCGGCGTTCTCGCCATGCGGGGCCATCGCCAACGCGCTGGCGTTCGGCATGACGAATCCCAGGCCGGCGATATAGACGAACAGCGGCACCAGTATGCCGACGAGGCCGAAAACGCCGGTCAGGGCCGCCAGCAGCAGGGCGAGCCCGGCGACGGCCTGGACGTGGAGCGCCATCCGCAGCACGCGGCCGGGCTCGGCGCCGCGCATCGCTCTGCCGTTGACCTGGGCCGCGAGCACGAAGCCGAGCGCGTTCACGCCGAACAGCCAGCCGTACTGCTCCTCCGCCACGCCGAACAGCTGGATGAACACGAAGGGCGAGGCCGCGATGTAGGCGAACATGCCGGCGACCGACATCCCGGCGGACAGCGCGTAGCCGACGAAGCGCCGGTGCGCGAGCAGCCGCAGGTAGACGATCAGCACGTTGGCGGTCGCGAGCGAGCCGGCGGGCGCCGGCAGGCGCGTTTCCGGCAAGGCGAAATGCACCGCCAGGAGGCACGCGACGCCGAACGCCGCAAGAGCCAGGAAGACCGACTGCCAGCCGAACCACACCAGAAGGTAGCCGCCGGCGAGCGGCGCCAGGATCGGCGCCAGTCCGGTCACCAGCATCAGCGCCGAATAGACGCGCGCGGAATCGCGCAGGTCGAACAGGTCGCGTACCATCGCGCGTGCCGTCACCATTCCGGCGCAGGCGCCGATCGCCTGCAGGAAGCGCAGGCCCATCAGCGCCTCGATGTTCGGCGCGAAGAGGCAGGCGACGGACGCGAGCGCGAACAGCGTCATGCCGAAGTAGAGCGGCGGCCGCCGCCCGAACCGGTCGGAAACCGGCCCGTACAGCGCCTGGCCGAGCGAGAAACCGACGAAGAAGGTTGCAAGCGTCCATTGCACGCGCGCCGTGTCCGCCGCGAAGGCGCGCTCGAGCGCGGGAAAGGCCGGCAGGTACAGGTCGATCGCCATCGGCGCGCAGGCGATCAGCGCACCCAGGATGACGACGAGACTCCCTTGCTTCTTCTGCACGCACCGGCTCCGGCCTTTCGAGGCGCCGGAAGCTACCCCGCCTGCTACAGCCCGTCCTGCGCCAGAATCGCACGCCTATGCCCCGGCGCGGGCAAGGCTGCCTGCCTGTTCCGCAGGCAGTCCGCGCGGCATCGGCTGGGCGACCGTACGCGACAGGCCGATGCCCAACCATGCCCCGGGAGCTTCCGGCGCTCCGGCTCGAACACGCTCGATGCTTGTGCCGGGCAGCCGCGCTGCCTATTCGGGCACGCCCAGGCGCCGCAACGCGGTCACGATGCGCTCGCGTTGGACCAGGACGACCGGATGACGGCGCTCATAGGCGGAATCCCAGTTGGCCAGCCGCCAATGAGGGCGCCGGCGCAGATACTCGTCCATGTAGGGCCGCGCCTCGTCCTCGCGGCCGTTGAAGGCAAGCGCGACCGCCAACCAGGGCAGCGGGTTGAGATAGGCCGGATTGTCCTCGATCGCCTTGCGCAGCCACTTCGACGCGACCTTGCCGTCGCCGGCGTGGACCGCGGCCTGGCCCGCCCAGAAGTACCAGACGCCGATCAAGCGGTCGCGCGGGCTGAGGCGCATCGCCCGCTCGATCTGCATGAGACCCTGGGCCGCTTGCCCCACGTCGATCATCGTGCGGCCGAGCTCCGCCCGGGCGAAGGAATCGTTCGGATTGATCGCAATGGCGCGTTCGAAGGCGGCGATCGCCTGCTCCGGATCGCCGCGCGCGCGCAGCAGTGCGCCGCGCGTGCGCTGGGCGAAGCTGTCCATAGGGGCAAGCGCGATTGCGCGGTTGATCGCCTGCTCCGCGCGGTCGAGACGCGCTGCCCGATCGTCTCTCGGCTTCCACTCGTTGAGTACATGGCTCAGGTGGGCCCGTGCGATGCCGATCAGCCCCCAGACGCAATCGGCATCCAGCGCCACGGCGGCCTCGAACAGCTCGAGTGCCTGCCGGTTGACCTCCGGCGTGACGCGGCCGAGATGCAATGCGCGGCCGCGCATCGCCAGGTCGAGTGCATCCGGATTGTCGGGCCGCTCGCGCCGGCTGCGCTCGCTCTCGGCGGAGACCATCTCGATCCCGAGCGCCCGCGCGATGCCCGCCGCGATCTGGTCCTGCGCCGAGATCAGCTCGGCGCGGCCATAGACCACGGTCTCGGCCCACAGCTGCGCGCCGCGCTCGGCCTCGGCAAGCTGGACGGCGACGGCCGTGCCGTCGTCCCCATGACGCAGGCTGCCCGAGGCGACGTAGCGCACCTCCAGCTCGTGTCCGACCACGCGCTGGTCGATCGAGCGGTCCTTGTAGGTCCGCGCCGTGCCGTGCGAGATCACGAACATCTCCGGCTGGCGCGACAGCCGCGCGGTGATGCCTTCGACCAGGGTGTCGGCGACGTATTCCGGCACGGCGCCGCCGGAGTGGTTGGCGAACGGAAGGACGACGATCGACAGGCGCGGCGGCACGGGCGGCGCGTACCACAGCCGCCAACCAAGAGCGGCCGAAGCCACGAGCACGACGCTCAGCCCGGCGGCAACCGCGCCGGCCGCCAC
Organism: uncultured Rhodospirillaceae bacterium; assembly: GCA_964557415.1. Lineage (GTDB taxonomy): Bacteria > Pseudomonadota > Alphaproteobacteria > JAEULC01 > JAEULC01 > JAEULC01. The sequence goes on along the minus strand of CAZLBB010000037.1, from coordinate 15,911 downwards.
CGGCCTTGCGCGGATGCGCCGGCCGAGACGCCAGGGCAGCGCCAGCGGTGCAGCCGGAACGGCGCCTGCCGGCGGCGCCGGCGCCTCCGCGGCGGCAGCGCCGCCATTGTCCCCGATCGTCGCCACGAAGCGGAAACCACGGCCGTGCACGGTGCGGATCAGATGCTGCTGCTCGCCGTCGTCGCCGATGGCGCGGCGCACCGAACGGATGCGGCTCGACAGCGCGGCGTCGGACACGTTGCGGCCGCCCCAGACCTGCTCGATCAGCTCGTCCTTGCCGACCAGCCGGCCGTGATGGCGGGCGAGATAGGACAGCAATTCGAACACTTGCGGCTCGACCGAAACCGGCTGACCCGCGCGTCGCAGCTCGAATGCATCCAAGTCGAGTTCGCAATCGGCAAAACGGATGATGCGGGATGGCGTCGACACGAGCCCCCTCCGCGTCGAACCAGCACGGGCATATCTATCGCGAATTCCACGCGGTTTGGCAATTCGGGGCGAGAATCCAGCACGCCTTCAGGAAATCTGCACGAGTCCTGCAAGCGCGCGGCGGGCGAAGCGGCCATGGTGCGGCCACAACCCGGACCGGACCGCACGACAAGGAGCCTCGCCATGCAGCATGGATACAGCTACGCCGCGACACTGGCCGCTTCGCAGCGTGCGAACTGGCGCATCGAGGACATCATCGGCGGGGAAAAGCGGCTCGATTTCGCGCGCCCGTTCCTGCCTGAATCCCTGGCGCGCACCGGGTCGATCGGCCTGTTGGACGACGACGAGAAGCTGGTGCTGAACCAGATCCGCGGCAACGGCTATCTCTACATCTTCGGCCTGGTCGAGGAGTTCATCCTGCCGTTCGTGGTCGACCATGCGAGGCCACGCATCGCCGGCGACGATGCGCGCGCCCGCGCCTTCCTGCAGTTCACGGGCGAGGAGGCCAAGCACATCGACCTGTTCAAGCGCTTCCGCGCCGAGTTCGAAGCCGGTTTCGGCACGCGCTGCGACGTGATCGGCCCGCCCGAGGCGATCGCAGGCGCGGTGCTGGCGAAGCCTTCCCTCTCGGTCGCCTTGCTGATCCTGCATATCGAGTGGATGACGCAGCGCCACTACGTCGAGAGCATCAAGGACGACGCGTCGCTCGATCCGCAGTTCAAGAGCCTGCTTCGGCATCACTGGATGGAGGAGGCGCAGCACGCCAAGCTGGACACGCTGATGGTCGAGGAGCTGGCGAACGCACTGCCCGGGGCCGAGATCGACGCGGCGGTCGAAGGCTACCTCGCCCTCGGCGCGATGATCGACGGCGGCCTCAGGCAGCAGGTCGCGTTCGACCTCGACGCCTTCACCCGGGCGACCGGGCGGCGACTGGCCGAGGCCGAGCGCGAGGCCTTGGCACGTCAGCAGCACCAGGCGCAGCGCTGGACCTTCATCGGCTCGGGCATGAGCCACCCCAACTTCCTCGCCAGCGTCGGCGCGTTGAGCCCGGCACAGGGCGAGCGCCTCGCCGGGCTGGCGCCGCAGTTCTGCTGAACGGGTGGGCGCGGCGATGGGGCGGACCGTCGTCGCGCTGCATTGCTCGGGCGCCGGCGCGTGGCAATGGCGGACGCTGGCCGAGGCGCTGGGCGACCGCTACGACTTCGCCGCACCCGAGCACTATGGTTGCGACGGCGTGGGCCCGTGGTGCGGCGCGCACGCCTTCACCCTGGCGGACGAGGCGGCGCGGACCCTGGAACTGATCGACCGGCAGCCTCGGCCGGTGCACCTCGTCGGGCATTCCTACGGCGGCGGCGTCGCGCTGCACGTCGCGCTGACGCGGCCGAAGCGTATTGCCAGCCTGGCGCTGTACGAGCCCTCGTCTTTCCACCTGCTGAGGTCGATGGGCGAGGCCGGCGCCGCCGCGCTGGCCGAGATCATGGCCGTCGCCCGCATGGCCGGCCACGGCGTCATCACCGGAGACTACCGCGGCGCGGCGGCATCCTTCGTCGAATACTGGGGCGGCCAGGGCGCGTGGGACGCTCTGCGGCCAGGGGCGCAAGACGCGCTCGCGCGCTGGGCGCCCAAGGCGCCGCTGGATTTCACCGCCCTGATCGAGGAAACGACGCCACCCGCCCTCTATACCGGACTGCGCTTCCCCGCCCTGGTCCTGCGAGGCGAGCATGCACCGCTTCCGTCGCGCCTGCTCGCCGAATACGTGTCGGCGCTCCTCCCGGCAGGACGGCTGGGCGTGATCGCCGGCGCCGGCCATATGGGGCCGCTGACGCACGCCGACTCGGTCAACGCCGCGCTGAGCGGCCACATCGCGGCCGCAGAGGCGGCGACGGACACCGCGCCTGCCGCGGGCATGTCCGATCCTGCCGGCGCCGGCCGGAGCTGCGCCGGCGAATAGCGTTTCTTTCTACCCGCCGAGCGCCTCGTCGCGCATGCGCAGCATCGGAAGGTCGGACCACCTGGCCCATTGCCGCGCCTTGGCGAGGTAGGCAACGAAGGAGTCGTTGACTTTGGCGGTCAGTGGGTCGCCGGCGACGACCTCGGCCTGGACCTCCTTCCACGCGGCGCCGGCCGCCTTGACGATGTCGCCGGGCCACAGGCGCAGCTGCACGCCATGGTCGCGCACCAGCGGCTCGATCGCCTCGATATTGTGGCGGGTGAAGTCGGCGAGGGTCTCGGCGGCAGTCGCCTGGCAGGCGCTTTCGACGATCTTCTGCAGCGCCGGCGGCAGTGCCAGGAACTTCTTCTTGTCGACGATCGCCTCCAGCGCCGGTCCGGGCTCGTGGAAGGCGGGCTGGTAGTAGAACTTGGCGATGCGATGCAGTCCGAAGGCGAGGTCGTTCCACGGGCCGACCCATTCCGCCGCGTCGACCGCGCCCGACTGCATGGCGGCGAAGATCTCGCCCGGCGGAGTCAGGGTCACCACCACGCCCAGCTTCTTGAACACGTCGCCGCCCAGGCCGGCGATGCGGAACTTGAGGCCCTTGAGATCGGCGACCGACTTGATCTCCTTGCGGAACCAGCCGCCCGACTGCACACCGCTGGAGCCGACATAGAAGCCCTTGAGGCCGAACTTGTCGTAGACCTCGTCCCAAAGGGCCTGCCCGCCGCCGAAATAGATCCAGCCCATCATCTCGGGCGCGGTCATGCCGAACGGCACGCCGGTGAAGTAGTGCACCGCCTTGGTCTTGCCTTGCCAGTAGTACGGCGTGGCGTGGCACATGTCGGCGGCGCCCGAGGCGACCGCGTCGAAGCCGCCGAAGGGCGGCACCAGCTCGCCGGCGGCGAACAGCTTGACGCTGAGCCGACCCTCGCTGAGTGCCGTGATGCGGTCGGCCAGGCGCTGGGCATTCATGCCGACGCCCGGCGCGTTCTTCGGCCAGGCGGTGACCATCTTCCACTCGATCTTGCCCTGCGCCAGGGCGGGGGCGGCCAGGGGCGCGGTGGCAGCGGCCACGCCGGCGCCGGCCAGAAAGTGACGACGTTTCATGGGCGATGGGTCCTCGAGCAAATCCGGTTTCGCCCGCCACTATACGGCGCAAGCCGGTCCGGAATGAAGCAAAGTCGCGTCGATGTGATGGGACTCGCCGGACAGTCACCGGCAGAGCCGGCGCGGATCGATCGCGCGGCCGACCGCATCGGCCACCAGCGCATGACCGGCCGCGTTCCAGTGGAAGTCGCGCGGTATCGTGTAGCGGTCGAGCACGTCCTTCGCTTCCCCCGCGTCCAGGAACAGCGGGAACAGGTCGACGAAGCCGGCGTCGCGCGTCCGCGCCCACTGCCGCCAGAACCGGACCTGAACCGAGTCGCGGTCGCCGGCGACGATGTGGTCGGGCCAGGGATAGACGAGCAGCGTCAGGGAGATGTCGTGCTCGCGCAGCAGGAGCGCCAGCCGATCCATCATCACGGCCGCCTTCACGAGGCCGTATCGACCGAACTTGTCGTAGAGACCCGCGTCGAAGGTCCAGCGCGCGCGATGGTCCTCCCACGCGCCCGGCAGCCGCCGCGCAACCGCTTCGGGTCCGAGCAGGATGGGCGGCGGCGCGATCGGCCCGAGCGGCGGTTCGGGCGCGGGCAACGGGGCCGGATCGGGCGGGCGTGGCGGATCGCGAGTCGGGCCGTGCCAGGCGCGCCCGACGCGCCGCGACACGTCGTGCAGCACGTGAAGGACCATCGAGTTGTCCTGCGCCAGGAACCACAGACGGTCCCATGCCGTGGGGTTGCCGCGCTGGTGCCGCATGATCCAGTCGCGCGCCCGCGCGGTGACATTGCCGGCCGCGTCGAGACCGTACTGCTCCCATTCGTCGGCGATGTCGCCGGGGTCGAGGAACAGCAGCACGGCGTCGGCACGCAGGCCCCTGTCCTCGATCAGGTGCTTCATCTTGCGGTAGTGAACGGTGGGGCTGTAGGACACGGCCGCTTCGTTCAGCACCTCGACGCCGCGCGCGGCCCAGCGCGCCGCCACGCGTCCGACGAAAGTCTCGGCCCAGGCGTTGCCGACGCCTTCGGTGAACGAATCGCCGGCGAACACGACGCGGCAACCCTTGGCGCCGGGGTCGACGACGCGCGCCGCGGCGTCGACCAAGCCCAGGGAGTTGGTTCGGATCGGGTAGAGCAGCGGCCCGAAGCGCTGCATGGTATCCGCCAGCGGGCGGAAACCGTGATGGTAGATCGGCGAATACGTGCGCGGATTGCTGCCCGGCATGTCGCTGAACCACTGCGGCAGGACGCGCTTGGCAAGTTGGGCGCCGGCGAGGTCGGCCGCGGCGAGGACCGCGAAGAAGCCCGCCGCCGCCGTCCAGGCGCGCGCCGTCACCGGCAGGATCCGCGCGGACTGAAGGCGCGGTCGACCGCGTCAGCCACCAGCGCGTGGCCGGCGGCGTTCCAGTGGAAGTCGCCGGCAATGTAGTAGCGATGGATCGTCGCCCTGGTGTCGGGCTCGGCGAAGAACGCCGGGAACAGGTCGATGAAACCGACGCCGCGCGTGCGCGCCCATTCGCCCCAGAAGCGGCGCTGCGCCGAATCGCGGTCGCCGGCGAACAGCTGGTCCGGCCAGGGATAGACCGCGATCGCCAGCGGGATGCCGCGCGCCCGCAGCAGGAGCAGCAGCCGGTCCATGCGCTCGGCCCCGACCAGCGCGCCGTCGCGCCCGTACTCGTTCCACAGGTGCGGATCGACCGTCCAGCGTCCGTTGCCGATGTTGATCATGCCGTCGAATTCCGGCACGTGCGGCGGCGGCACGTCGATCGGCGCCGGCACCGCGATCTGGCCGAGCGGCAGCGGCAGCGGCGGCAGGTGCGGCTGGCTCGGCATGGGCGGCGGCTGCGACGGGGCCTTTCGCGTCAGCGCGCCGTACAGGTCCTTGGCGAGATGCAGCACAAGCGAGTTGTCCTGCGCCCTGTACCACACGTGGTCGAGCCATTTGGGCTCGCGCATCGGCGGTATCTGGGCCACCCCGCCGATGGCGACGACGTTGCCGGCCGCGTTGAGGTCGTAGCTGTGCCATTCGTCGCTGGCGTCGCTCATGTCGATGAACGCCAGCACCGCGTCGAAGCGCAGCCCGACCTCCTCGATCAGGTGGCGGACCTTGCGGTAATAGATCGACGGGCTGTAGGTCACCACGCCGGCGTTCAGCAGCTCGATCCCCTGCCCGCCCCAGCGCCGCGCCAGGATGCCGGCGAAGGACTTGTCCCAGCCGACGCCAAAGCCCTCGGTGAAGGAGTCGCCGATCACCAGCACGCGGCAGCCGCCGCCACGCGGGTCGACGCGGCGCGGCGCGGCGTCGACCATGCCGAGCGAGTTGGTGCTGAACGGATAGACGATGGGCCCGGCGCGGCTGTGCACCGCCATCATCGGGCGCAGCCCGTGATGGAAGATCGGCGAAGGCTGGCGCGGGTTGCTGGCGGGCATCGTCGCCGGCCAGGTCGGCAGGATGCGCTTGGCGACCTGCGCGAGGGCGACGTCGAGCGCGAGCGTGACCAGGAGGATGACGAAGGCTGCGCGAACCCCTCTTCGCATGATCTACGCAGCCGATCGCACGAGGACATCCATCGGCGGTCGCCGCTGACTCGGGCGAGCGCAACAGCTCTCGACATGACATGAATCGTCATGCCCGGGGTTGTCCCGGGCATCCACGTCGACCACAGTGGCGGGATGGCCGGCGGTTGGATCTACATCATGACCAACAGACCAAACGGCACGCTCTACGTCGGCGTGACGAGCGGCTTGCCGCGTCGCGTGTACGAGCATCGCGAAAGGCTGCTTGATGGGTTTACCAAACGGTATGGCCGCAAGACGCTTGTCTACTATGAGACCTTCGATGATATCCGAATTGCGATCCAACGCGAAAAGACAATCAAGCATTGGTCGCGAGCGTGGAAGGTCAACCTGATCATCGCGAAAAATCCGGATTGGCTGGACCTTCACGACACCCTCGCCTGACTACTGCCGCTGCCCCGACGTGGATGCCCGGGACAAGCCCGGGCATGACGAAAGTGGGAGGGTAGGACCAACCACCTAGGATGAACTGTAGCAGTTGCTTCGGCTCTAGAACTCGCACGAAAGCGATGCCGCGATCCACCCGCTACAGGTTCTCCAAATACACACCCGCCTGAGTCTTGCGCTCTTGCGCCGTTCTTGCCTCATCCAAACGCTCCCTAAGGTCTTCGACTACCTCGGGTGGCGCTTTCGACAAAAATCCCTCGTTCCTCAGTTTGGCTTCGTACTTGGCTATTTCCTGATCGAGTTGCCGAATCTCCTTTCTTAACCGCGTAGCCTCGGCGGCTTTGTCGATTGCCTCACCAATCCTTACGCCAAGGCCCATGCCGTCCACGACTTCCTCGACCATACCCTTCGGGTCCCAGGCATCCTCTTGAGCGATGGTCAAGTCCGCCACTTTACCTAACCGCTTGATTAGCTCCCCGTGTCGGGCCAGCCGGTGAATTGCGTCCCCGGCTGCATACCGGCACATCACGCGAACCGCCTTGCCCGGCTCGACGTTGTACTGGGCGCGGACCGAGCGGATCGTCTCGATCACGCGCACCACCCAGCCCATTTCCGCCAATGCGCCCGCGTCGAGCAGGCTGTCGGCGTCTTCCGGCCAGGACTCGCGGATCAGCTTCTGGTCGCCGGGCAGCGCGAACTGCTCGCACAGCTCCTCGGTGACGAACGGCATGACCGGGTGCAGCAGGCGCAGGATGCGCCGGATCACCCAGGCGGTCGTGGCGCGCGTTTCCGCGATGGCGCCCACGTCCGCACTTGCGAGGATCGGCTTGGTGAACTCGAGGTACCAGTCGCAGAACGTGCCCCAGACGAACTGGTAGAGCGCCGCCGCGGCCTCGTCGAAACGGTAGGTCTCGATCGCGTGGCCGACGCGGCGCGCCACGGACACCGCCTCGCCGACGATCCAGCGGTTGATCGTCTGCTGGTTGGCGGCCGGGTCGAACCCGGTTACCGGCGCGCACTGGTTCATCTGGGCGAAGCGCGCCGCGTTCCACAGCTTGGTGGCGAAGTTGCGGTTGCCCTCGACCCGGCTGGTGGCGAGCTTGATGTCGCGCCCGGGCGTGGCGAGCTGGGCGAAGGTGAAGCGCAGCGCGTCGCAGCCGTAGCTGTCGATCACCTCGAGCGGGTCGATGATGTTGCCCTTGGACTTCGACATCTTCTGGCCGCGCTCGTCGCGGACCAGCGCGTGGATGTAGACCTGCCGGAAGGGCACGTCGCCCATGAAATGGATGCCGAGCATCATCATGCGGGCGACCCAGAAGAAGATGATGTCGAAGCCGGTGACCAGCACGTCGCCGGGATAGTAGCGCCCGAGCTCGGGCGTCTTCTCCGGCCAGCCGAGCGTCGAGAACGGCCACAGGCCGGAGGAGAACCACGTATCGAGCACGTCGGGATCGCGTTCGAGCGCGACCTCCCTGCCGTAGTGCTTCTGCGCCGCCGCCTTCGCCGCCGCCTCGTCCTCCTCGACGAACACCGCGCCGTCCGGGCCGTACCAGGCCGGAATCTGATGCCCCCACCAGAGCTGGCGCGACACACACCACGGCTGGATGTTGCGCATCCAGTCGTAATAGGTCTTGGTCCAGTGCTCGGGCACGAACACCGTGCGTCCCTGCTCCACCGCCTCGATCGCAGGCTTCGCCAGGGTCGCCGCGTCGACATACCACTGGTCGGTCAGCCACGGCTCGATCGCCACGCCCGAGCGGTCGCCATGCGGCACCATGTGCGTGTGCGACTCGATCTTCTCGACCAGCCCTTGCGCCTCGAGATCGGCCACGACCTTCTTGCGCGCGACATAGCGGTCGAGGCCGCGATAGGCCTCCGGCACGTTGTCGTTGGTGCGGGCGTCGCGGTCGAAGATGTTGACCATCTCGAGCTTGTGCCGCTTGCCGACCTCGAAGTCGTTGAAGTCGTGCGCCGGCGTGATCTTGACCGCGCCGGACCCGGTCTCGGGATCGGCGTACGCGTCGGCCACGATCGGAATCCGGCGCCCGACCAGCGGCAGCACGGCATGCCTGCCGACCAGATCCCTGTAGCGACCATCGTCCGGATGCACGGCGACCGCGGTGTCGCCCAGCATCGTCTCCGGCCGCGTCGTCGCCACCACGATGAACCGGTCCGCCCGCCCCTCGACCGGATACTTGAAGTGCCAGAGCTGGCCCTTGATCTCCTTCTGCTCGACCTCGAGATCCGAGATCGCCGTGTGCAACTTCGGGTCCCAGTTGACCAGGCGCTTGTCCTTGTAGAGCAGCTTCTGCCGGTAGAGATCGACGAACACCTTGCGCACGGCCGCCGACAGACCCTCGTCGAGCGTGAAGCGCTCGCGCGGCCAGTCGGCCGAGGCGCCGAGGCGGCGCAGCTGGCGCGTGATCGTGCCGCCCGACTCGGCCTTCCATTCCCACACCTTCTCGACGAACTTCTCGCGGCCGAGCTGCTGGCGCGTGACGTTCTGCTTTGCCAGCTCGCGCTCGACCACCATCTGCGTGGCGATGCCGGCATGGTCGGTGCCGGGCTGCCACAGCGCGTCGCGGCCGCGCATGCGCCAGTAGCGGATCAGCACGTCCTGCAGCGTGAAGGTCAGCGCATGGCCCATATGCAGGCTGCCGGTGACGTTCGGCGGCGGCATCATGATGCAGTAGGGTGGGCGGTTCGACGCCGCGTCGCTGGCGAACGCGCCGGAATTCTCCCAAGCGGCGTAGTGCTTGGCCTCGATCGCGGCCGGGTCGTAGGTCTTTTCGAGCATGAGCTGGTTCCGTCGCCGGCCCTCCATGGACTCAGGTGCCATGCTGGGGCTGGCGGAAGATAGCGGCCAACGGCGTGAAATCAAGAAGCGGGCCGCGGCGAGCGCCGCTCGCGACGCTCGCGCGGCCGGGCCCAAGTCCGATCAGCGGCGCGCGAGCCGCTCGATCTCGGCTTTGACCATGCGCTCGACCATGCCGGGGAGGTGCTCGTCCAGCCAGGTGCGCAGCATCGGCCGCAGCAGCTCGCGCACGATGTCCTCGATCGTCCGGCTGCCGTTGCCGATCGCCATGCCGGCGCTGACCGTCTGTTGCGCGCCGAGGGCGGCCAGCGAGGCAAAGGACGAGGCGGCGGCGCTGGCGGTGCCGCTGGACACCAGCCCCTCGTCGGCCGCCATGGCGGGTGCTGGCTCGGGCGCGCGCGGCGGCGCGGGGGCCGGCGGCGGCTCCGGGGCGACCTCGGTCAGCTCGAGCACGTCCTCTTCGGCCGCGACTGGACTTTCCGCGGCGGGCGGGGGCGGAGGCGGGGGTGGAGGCGGCGGTTTCGCCGGCGCGGCCGCCGGCTTCGCGGGCGGCGGCGCCGCCGCCGCGGGGGCCGGCGGCTTGTCGCCGTCCTCGGAGATGATCCGGCGGATCGACGCCAGGATCTCCTCCATCGAGGGCTCCTGCTGCGGCGCTTGCGTGGACGCGGGATCGGTCATTGTCCGGTCGATTCCTTCGGCGCGGTTGCCGCGGGCGATGTGGTCCGCGGCGAGCACCTGCAAGTCATATTAGCATAGGACCGCGATGGGAATGGCGGATTTCCGGCCTCGGCGCCGCGCGCGGGCGGTGCCCTCGGCCTACTCCTTGTCGGGCTGCTGCGTCGCCTTGTCGTAGCCGCGGTAGCCGTCGAGCCCGATCCACTTGTCGCGCACCTTCTCGTAATGATCGGTCTCGTCGTAATGCGGCACATCGAGCGCCAGGTTGCGCGCCGTCAGCTTGCCGATCGCCGACACCAGCTGGTAGCGGGCGACGATCTCGTCGCGCTCGGCCCGCACCAGGCTCACCTGCGCGTTGAGGTACTCCTGCTCGGCGTCGAGCACGTCCAGCACGGTGCGGCTGCCGACCAGGTTCTCCTGGCGCACGCCGTCGAGCGCGATCCGCGACGCCTCCACCTGCTCCTTGAACGAGACGATCTGCGCCTTGGCGCTGGTCCAGTTCTCCCAGGCGCTGGTGGCGAACTCGACCGCGAGGTTGCGCTGTTCCTCGATCTGGATCCGGCGCTGGCCCGCGACCTGCTTGGCCTGGCGCACCTGCGCCTCGACCGAGCCGGAGCTGTAGAGCGGCATGGTGAGAACGGCGGTGACCTGCGCGCCTTCCTGCAGCGCATTGTTCAGCCCGCCGATGGTATCCTGGCGGAACAGCTCGCCCAGGATGTTGATCTCGGGCAGCAGCTGGCCGGTCGTCACCGTCACGTTCGCGAGCGCCGCCTTCTCGTTGTACTGCGCCGTCGCGACCGCCGGGTTGTCCCCGGCTGCCAGCGCGATGGCGTCCTCGCGCGATGCCGGCAGGTCGAGAGTCAACAGCGGCGCGTTGAGCTTGCCCGGGTACGAGCCGATGACGCGCTGATAGGTGGCGCGCGACGTCAGCAGCGTGCCTTCGGCGGCGATGCGCTGCGAGGTCGCCAGCGCCAGTCGCGATTGCGCCTGTGCCACGTCGGTGCGCGTCACCTCGCCGACGCGGAACCGGTCCTGCGTCGCCTCGAGCTGCCGGCGGATCACCTGCTCGTTGTTGATGTTGAGGTCCAGCACGGCCTGGTCGCGCACGACGTTCATGTAGCTCGTCACGCCGTCCAGCAGCACGGTCTGCTCGGTCGACTGCAGGGCCGAGCGCCCGGCCAGCACCTGGTTCTCGGCCTGGCGGATGCCGGCGACGGTGCGGAAGCCCTGGAACACGGGCTGTGTGACCGTGATCGACTGCGAGTGCGGCCCGACCAGCTGCGTCTCGCGCTGGCGTGAACGCACGCCGGAATAGAGCGGGCCGGCCGCGGCGTTGGCGCTGACGCTCGGACGCCAGCCCGACTCGGCGATCGAGACGTTCTCGTCGATCGAGCGCAGGTTGGCGCGCTGCGACCTGAGGGTCGGGTTGTTCATGTAGGCTTCGGCCAGCGCCTGCTCGAGCGTCTGCGCCGAGGCTCCGCTCGCCGGCACAAGGGCGAGCGCGATGCCGAACGCGACGGCAAGCCGTGCATGCCGCGCGCGGCGCATCAGTAGCCCCTCATCGTGGGATCGATCTCCTGGCCCCACAGCAGGACGCCGCCGCGCAGGTTGGTCGCGTTGGCGTAGCCCTGCGACCGCAGCCAGTTGGTCGCGTCCATGCTGCGCCGGCCCGAGCGGCAGATCACCACGACCGGCACGTCGGTCGGCAGCTCGCCGACCCGCTTCGGCAGATCGCCGAGCGGAACGTGCAGCGTGTTGTCGAGCTGGCAGATCTCGAGCTCCCATTTCTCGCGCACGTCGACGGCCACGTGGCGCTCGCCCTCGCGCCGCATGCGGTCGAATTCCTGCGGCCCGATCTCGAGCGGGACCGGAGGGGCCGCGTGATCGCTGGTCGTCGACGCCATGCCGTCGCCCGTCCTCGCGCTAGAACACGAAGCTCGGCTCGGCGGCGAAGCCGGGCATGAGCGGGGTGGCGGCATCGAACAGCGGCACCTCCGCCGCCGGGCTGCGCCGGCAGAGCACGGCCTCGCCGACGCGGTCGCGCCGGCGCAAGACCGCCAGCAGCCGGCCGCCGTGCGACAGCTGGTCGAGAATCGCGCGGGGCAGGCGCTCCACCGCGCCGCCGATCAGCACGACGTCGTAGGGCCCGAGGGCCGCGTGACCGGCCTCGAGCGGCCCGGTCGCCACGGTCGCGTTGGCGACGCCCAGCTCGGACAGGTTGGCGCGCGCGCGATCCGCAAGGGCCGGATCGCGTTCGAGCGCGACTACCGAGCCGGCGAGCGAGGCCAGCACGGCGGTGGAATAACCGGTGGCGCAGCCGATATCGAGAACCTTGTCGCCGGGCTTGAGCTCCGCCGCCTGGATCAGCCGCGCGAGCACCATCGGCTCGATCAGGTAGCGTCCGTTGCCGAGCGGCAGGTCCTCGTCGATATAGGCAACGCCACGCAGTTGCGTGGGCACGAACAGCTCGCGCGGCAGGCGCCCCATCACGGCGAGCAGCGCCTCGTCCACGACCTTGTTCGCGCGCAGCTGGTTGTCCACCATGTTCTGGCGCGCTTCGGCGTATGTCGTTGCCGTCATGACCTGGCTTTCGCGGCCGCGCGCCGCTCCGTTCCGCGCCACGCCGCCTACCCCGCACCCGACACTGAGTCGTCAGCGGTTATAAGGGCTTGATCCGGCAGTGGCAACCTTGCGCGGCAAGGCTGCGGCGCGATTGCCGCGGGCGATGCAACGCTGCCACAGGGCCATGTCGAGTAGTCGCGGCAGAGTTATCCCCAGGCCTTCGCCGCCGCGCTTGGGGCGGCACTTGCGCGGTACCTCAAGTGTATGGCCGGCCCATCGGCATGCGGACCGCGAACGCGTGGGTGCTCGCGAACGTATTCGCAACCGAATGGCGCTCGCGGATACGCCCTGCCGCCGCCGCGTCGGCGAGGATCGCCGCGCCGCCGGCCGGCCGTTCGGCGGCGCCGCCGTCGATGGCCCGGGCAGCGGGCGCGGCGCGATCGACGCAGAAGGGACGGAAAGCGAAGTCGGCCGACCACGGTTTCGACCAGCCGCATGAGGCTTGACGCGGCGGTGCCCGCGACTAATGTCGCGCCTCCACCAGAGGATCGCCCGGGTTTCGATCCCGGCCGGGTGGCAGAGTGGCCATGCAGGGGACTGCAAATCCCCGTACGTCGGTTCGATTCCGGCCCCGGCCTCCACCCTTCGCCGCGCAGCGAGCGAAGGGTGCCCGCCGAAGCCCTCCTGGGGTGAAGGAGGGCGCCGCCACGGCGCGCTGCGGCGCCATTGCCGGTCTTGAAGTCCACCGCCCGGCGCGCAACTTGGTCTTTCACGGCGCGGGGCCCTTTGCTATAACCCGCGCACCCTGATCCCCGGTAGCTCAGCGGTAGAGCAACCGGCTGTTAACCGGTTGGTCGATGGTTCGAATCCGTCCCGGGGAGCCAATCCATGGGGCCGGCGCCGATGTGCGTCCGGCCCCATTCTCGTTCCGGCATCGCCGCCCCGCACTCAGGCCGACGATTCCTGCCAACTCAGGCCCGGGAAGCGGGCATCGTCGCGATCACAGGTGATCCAGGTGCAGCCGCGCTCGATGGCGAGGGCGGCAAACCAGGCCTCCGCGGCCCGCGAGCCTCTCGTGTCCGCCTCGACGCACAGGCGGGCAATTATTCCCCAATGTCGCTCGCCGGGCCGCACGATATCGCAATGGGGCTGGCCAAGCAGATTGCCGCAAAACGCAAGCGCTTCGCCGATCGCACTGGGCCGCTTGAATATCCGGGGATTGGTCGTGATCCGCACGACGGCGCTCAGCGCGAGCGGCGATACGCCGAACTGCGCGTCGCCGGCGACGACGTCGTCGATCCAGCGCTTGCATACGGCATGCCGCGCCGTGACGCGGCCACCCCTGAAACGGTGGCGCTTCAGAGCATCAGCAGAAGGCAGAAGCTCCACACGACCATGCCGCCGATCACGACCGGCGCGGTCCGGCGGGTCAGGTCGAACGGATTGGACGATCGGTAGCTGGCAGCGATGGTGAACATGGTCTGATCCCCCAGATACATGTCCGCTGTCCGGCAAGATACGTTCACCGGCCACAAACTTCTGTGACCGAGATCACACTGCCGACGCAGCTGAGGAGCGTCATGCAGCCGAGCCACACGACGAGGCCGCCGACGGCGAGCCGGAGGGAAGCATGCCCCGCGCGGTCGTGCACGAACTCCGGCTCGGGTTGGCGCGCGGCGTCGACCGCGCGGTGCAGGCGGTGTCCGGACAGCATATGGCTGGAATCGGCGGAACGGTCGTCGGCTAGCATGGCTTCGCCTCCTGCCCTTGGGTTGCAGGTGGCCGAAGCGTGCAGCCGGACGGCCGGCTGCGCTGTGAAGCAGGTCACGCGCGCTCAGGCCGGGCGCCGCGCCAGGATGTTCACCAGCGTGATCGGCATATATCCGCGAGCCAGGATCAACTTCCGTTCGCTGCGTCCTGCCTCCGCCACCAAGGATCGATTGCGCTCGCGCTCGAACAGCAGCTGGAACAGCGAGGCCTCGATCTCGAAGGGCGTGCGCGCCAGGTCCACCTTGCCGTCGACCAGCACTTTGTAGGCGACGTCGTAGCCGGTGCCGCTGGCGCTGTAATACATGTCCAGCACGTCGAGCTCGGGGAACAGCTCCACGAGGCCGTGGAACGAGAAGCGCCAGTAGTCGCGCGGGAAGCCGTGATAGGCCTGCACCCAGGGCACGGCGATGAACGCGTGCGCGCCGGGCCGCAGCAGGCGCACGATGTTGGCCGCGGCCAGCCACGGCTTGCGCGTGTGCTCGAGCACGTGGCTGCAGATCACGAAGCCCCAGCGCGCCTCGCCGAGCGCGGGCCTGAGCGCGTCGAACTCGGCGCAGATGTCGGCGACGACGTCGACGTTCTCGCCGGCCTCGAAGTCGGCGCCGGTGAACTCCCGACCGCTGCACAGGACGCGCCAGCGGTTCTCCTGGCGGTCGACCACCTGTGCCCGGCTGCCGATCTGCAGCACCGGCCCCTCGATGCGCGCCAGCATCCGCTCGACCTCGCGCGCCGTGGTGGAGCTGACGACCTCGACCTTCGGCTGCGGCGCGGTCATCGGTCGGCTTGGCCGCAAGCGGGCATCCTCGCGCTATTCGAGCACATGCAGATCGAACGCGACGCTGATGCGCTCCGGGGCGCCGCGGAACGGGATCGTGCGATGCCAGAAATAGCTCGGGAACAGGAGCGCCATGCCGATCTCGGGCCGGATCGCCGTGACGCGCGGCTCGTAGCGGCAAGGCAGGTCGTAGCCGGGGCGGCCGAACTCGATCCAGCCCTCGCGGTCCGGGTCGTCGGCGCGGACCACCGGCGGAATCCACGGATAGTAGACGCCGCTGAGCCAGCCGAGATTGTGGATGTGCGCGGCCTGGTGCCCTTCCTCCGCCAGGATGTTGGCCCAGACGATCAGCCCGTAGCGCCGGGGCTTGCGGCAGAGGAACGGGTGACCCGGCTCGTCAGGCAGCGCGGCGGCGAAGCGGTCGATCTCGCCGCGGATCATGGTTTCGAACGCGGCGATCGCCGGCGTCTTGTGCGCCAGCAGGTCGACGGCGACCGAGCCGTGCCGCGCGGCGCGCTGATACGGGTCCCAGTCCTTCTTCAGCGTCGGATGCGCGCGGATCTCCGCGATCAGCCCGTCGTTGAAGGCCGCGATCGAGTCGAAGCCGGGCGGCGGCGCCGGGCGGACGACGGCGACGAGGCGTGCGGTGTCCTCCAGCCGGTCGGCTTCTTCGTGCCGGCCGAGCTCGCGCAGCGCGATCGCGCTGTAGGCGACGGCGCGCACGTGCTGCGGCTCCTGGGCCAGCAGCCGCTCGAGCGCCTCGAGTGCCTCGCCCGGCTGGCCGGAGCGGATCAGCGCCCCCCCGAGATTGGCCAACGCCCCGCCGGAACGCGGATTGGCCGCGGCCGCCTGCCGATAGGCGGCGATGGCGTCCGGCAACTTGCCGTG
>CAZLBB010000036.1:0-41614 GCA_964557415.1 uncultured Rhodospirillaceae bacterium | reverse complement strand
GCCGACGGCAGCGAGGATACGCCGCTCGACGCGGCCGCGCTCGGTGCGGCCGTCGCGCGCGCGCGGACGAAGCGTGTCGACGGCATCGTCGTCGCCCTCATCAACGCCTACCGCAACCCGGCGCACGAGCAGCAGGCGCAGGCGTTGATCCGGCGCGCGGCGCCGGAGCTGTTCGTGTTCCGCTCGACCGAGGTCTGGCCGGTGATCCGCGAATACGAGCGCAGCACGGCGGCGATCCTGAACGGCTACGTGCACCCGCGCGTGGCCGCCTATCTGGACTCGCTGGAAGGCGCGCTGAGGGCGCGCGGCGTGTCGGCGGCGCCGATGATCACCAAGTCCAACGGCGGCGTCATGAACAGCGCGCTGGGCAAGACGGCCTGCGTCAACATGCTGCTGTCCGGAACGGCCTCGGGCGTAATGGGCGCGTCGTTCCTCGCGCGCCAGGCGGGCATCGGCAACGCGCTGACGCTCGACATCGGCGGCACCAGCGCCGACGTGGCGCTGGTGATCGACGGCCGGCCGCAATTCGGCACCGGGGAGACGATCGGCGACTTCCCGCTCTACGTGCCCTCGATCTCCGTCACCTCGATCGGCGACGGCGGCGGCTCGATCGCCTGGGTCGACGGCTTCGGCGTCCTGAAGGTCGGCCCCGAGAGCGCCGGCTCCTCGCCCGGACCGGCCTGCTACGGGCGCGGCGGCACGCGCGCGACCCTGACCGATGCCATGGTCGTGTGCGGCTTTCTCGGCCACGCGCCACTCGCTTACAGCTCCATCGGCATCGACCGCAGCAAGTCCGCGGCGGCGGTCGGCGAGCTGGCGCGGTTGCTCGGAATGGACCTGCGCGAAACCGCCGAGGCGATCGTCAAGGTCGCCGTTTCGGGCATGTTCGCCGAGGTCAACAAGCTGGTAGCGCGCTACGGCGTCGATCCGCGCGACTTCACCCTGCTGCCCTTCGGCGGCGCCGGACCCATGCTCGGCTGCTTCCTTGCGCGCGAACTCGGCATGGAGCGGGTGCTGATCCCGCGCCGACCCGGCGTGGTCAGCGCGCTGGGCGGGCTGATCGCCGACATCAAGAACGACTTCATCCGCACGGTCTTCATCGACGCCGTGCCGGCATCTTCGGGCCTGATCCGCGAGGTCTACGGCGCGCTCGGCGCCGAGGCCGAGCGCTGGCTGCGCCACGAGCAGCGATTCGACGGCCCGGCGGTCCACAGCCTGTCGGCCGACATGAGCTATCGCGGTCAGTCCTTCGAGATCGAGGTGCCGATCGAGCAGGCCTGGGTCGACGCGGGCGACGTCGCGACGATCAAGACTGCTTTCCATGCGCGCCACGCCGCGCTCTACGACTTCAGCGACCCGGCGGCAGAAGTGCATATCGTCAACCTGCGCCTGGTCGTGAGCGCCGCGACGATGCCGCCCGCCTTCGTGGCGACGCCGCCGGCGAAGGGCGAGCCCATGCCGGAATCGGAGATCGAAGCGTGGTGCGACGGCGCCGCCAGCCGCATGCCGCTCTACCGCCGCGACGCGCTCGGCAACGGGCACCGGATCGCAGGCCCGGCCGTCGTGGTGCAGGAGGATACGACCGTCTGCATCCCCCCGGGCATGCACGGCAGCGTCGACGCCTTCGGCAACCTGCACCTGACCGCGAAACCCTGAGGCCACGATCATGCCCGTCGACAAGATCACGCTGCAGATCCTGGCCAACCATACCCGCGCGACCGCCGAGAACATGGCCTACACGCTCTATCGCACCGCGCACTCGACTTTCGTGAAGGAGACGCACGACTTCACGATGATGCTGACCGACCGCACGGGACTCACCGTCGCCGTGCCGACCGACCTGGGCGCCACATGGTACACGGGAATCAACTACGGCGGCGCCATCGCCATGATCCCGGAGTACCGGCCGGGCGACATCGCCTTCACCAACGATCCGTACAGCGGCTACCTCGCGACCCACGTGCCCGACCTGCACCTGTGGAAGCCGATCTTCCACGAAGGGGAGATCGTCTGCTTCGCGGGCGGCCACATCCACAACACCGACATGGGCGGAGCGGTGCCGGCGAGCCTCTCGCGCTCGCTGACCGAGATCCACCAGGAGGGCGTGCGCTTCCCGCCGATGAAACTCTATCGCGAGGGCGTGCTGAACGAGGACGCCCTCCGGATCATGCTGCTCAACGTGCGCAAGCCGGACCAGAACCTGGGCGACCTCAAGGCCTTCGTCGGCGCGCTCAACACCGGCGAGCGCAAGGTGCGCGCCATGCTGGAGAAGTTCGGCGCCGGCACCTTCAAAGAGGGGCTCGCCGATCTCCTGGACTACGCCGAGGGCCAGGCGCGCGACATCCTGCGCTCGATCCCGGACGGCGAGTACTTCTTCTCCGACTATGCCGACGAGGATTCCGTCAACGGCAACCCGTGCCGCCTGGCGCTGACGCTGCGCATCGAGGGCGACCGTGCCGTATTGGACTTCACCGGCACCGATCCGCAGCTGACCTCGGCGCTCAACGTGCCGACCGGCGGCGACCCGCGCCACACGCTGCTGCTGGTCGGCGTCTACTACGTGCTGTGCACGATCAACCCGCAGATCACGCTCAACGCCGGGCTGACGCGGCCCTTCACCTGCATCGTGCCCGAGGGCACGGTGCTGAACCCGGTCTTCCCGGCCGCGGTCGGCATGCGCAGCCTCACCTGCGGCCGGCTGCGCAGCCTCATCTTCGGTGCCTTCGCGCAGGCGATCCCCGAGCGCATGCCGGCGGCGCCGGCGGGCTCCAGCTCGATCATGAACGTGATGACGACCGACAACCGGACGCATCGCACCATCCTGGCGGCGATCGATCCGATCGTCGGCGGCGGCGGCGGCATGCCGCACCGCGACGGCACCAACGGCTCGGGCGCCGACGCCGCGTATCTGCGCAACACGCCGGTCGAGGTCAACGAGGCCGAGGTGCCGATCCGCATTTTGTGCTACGGCCTCAAGCCGGACTCCGGCGGCGCCGGGCGGCGGCGCGGCGGACTGGCGTCCGTACTGCAGTTCAAGGTCTTCGCGCCCGACACGCGCATAACGGCGCGCAACCGCGACCGCTCGCGCTTCCGCCCCTGGGGCATCCTCGGCGGCAAGGCGGGCTCGCCGTCGAATTTCATCCTCAATCCCGGCACCGCGCGCGAGCGCATCCTCGGCAACACCGACATCGTCGCGGCCGAGCCGGGCGACGTGATCCACATCCACTCCCCCGGCGGCGCCGGGCGCGGCAGCCCGCTCGACCGTCCGACGGAGGAAGTGCTGCTCGACGTCGAGCGCGGCTACGTCTCCGTGGAGGCGGCCGAGCGGGACTACGGCGTCGTCGTCCGCGACGGGATGGTCGATGCGCCAGCCACCGAGGCGCGCCGCGCGGCGATGCGCCGCCACGAGAACGGACATCACTTCGACTACGGTCCCGAACGCGACGAATTCGAGTCCGTGTGGACGCGCGAGAACTACGACGCGCTGACCGGCATCCTTGCGGCCCTGCCCGTGCATTGGCGCTTTTTCGTCAAGACCAAGATCTTCGAGCTGATGCCCCGATACGGGACGGCCGGCGCCACGGCCGGATCGAATCGGCTGTCGGTGCTCTCGGCCTTCGATGCCGTGAAGCGGGCCTATCCGCAAATCGCCGTCTCGTAGGGAGAGCGACGCCCGACACCGTCTCGGCGCGGAACAGGGAATGAAGATCACGAAAGGGCCAACGCCATGACGACCTCCGCCACCGTTTCGCCGGTCATCCAGGACGTCCTGCGCTTCATGGAGGAGAACTTCACCGAACCGCTGACGCTGGCGCAGCTCGCCCGCATATGCGATCTCAGCGTCTACCGCTTCGCCACCGTGTTCCGGCAGGAGATGGGCGTGCCGCCGCACCAGTATCTCTGCCGCCTGCGCATCCTGCACGCGCAGGCGCTGCTGCGTCAGGGCACGTCGCCAGCGACCGCCGCGATGGAGTCCGGGTTCTTCGACCAAAGCCACCTGTCGCGCCACTTCAAGCGGTTCTGCGGCGTGACCCCGGGCCGGTTCGCCGCGCTGGCCTGTTGACCGCGATCGCCCTCCGGCCGCTGCGGGCCGACGACCTCGGCGCAGCGCATGCCCTGTCCCTGGAAGCCGCTTGGCCGCACCGGCGCGAGGACTGGCGCCAGCTTCTCGACCTCGGCGCAGGCATCGCGGCCGTCGGCAACGACGAAAGCCTGCTCGGCACCGCGATGTGGTGGCCCTACGGCAAGGACGTCGCGACGATCGGCATGGTCCTGGTGGCGTCCCAGGTCCAGGGCCGGGGAATCGGCCTGAAGATGATGCGGGCGGCGCTGGCGGCCCTGGGGCCGCGGCGGCTACTACTGCACGCCACAGACGCGGGGCTCAGGCTCTACGAGCGGCTGGGACTTCGCGCGGTCGGGCAAGTGCGCCAGCATCAGGGCCGGATCGCGCCCAGGCGCGGCGCGGACACGCCGGCGACGATCGCCGCGGCCCGGCGCGATGCCGCGGTCGCGCTGGACGCGCGCGCGTTCGGCGCGCCGCGTACGGCGCTGATGGCTGGGCTCCTGGACGGCAACCCGGCCGCGACCATCGAGACCGCGCAGGGGCTCGAAGGCTTCGCGCTCAGCCGGGCGTTCGGCCGCGGCCGGGCGATCGGGCCGGTCGTCGCCCGTGACGAGGACGTGGCGATCGCGCTGGTGGGAGCGCTGCTCGAGCCCGGCTTCCTGCGCGTCGACATCCCCGCCGAGGCGACGCGACTCGCCGCGGCCCTTGCCGCTTCCGGCCTTCATGCCGTCGATACCGTCACCGTCATGCGGCGCGGCGCCTGGCCCGAGCCCGCCGATCCAAGTCCGCGCCGCTTCGCCCTTGTCAGCCAGGCGCTGGGGTAGATCCCGCCTTCGTCGCCGGCGCTACATCACCATGCACAGGCGCATGGCGTCGTAAATGGCGCCGTGCACGTTGCGGCTGGTCACGGCGTCGCCGATGCGGTGCAGCTCGAACCGGCCAGGCTCGAGCCCGGCCACCTGGGGACGGGCGGCGATCAACGCCTCGATGTCGGTGACGCCGCCGTTCGCCGACGCCGCGCGCAGCGCGTGAAACACCTCGTCCACCGGCGCCGTGCCGTGCTCGACCACGACCTGCGCCGCCTCCATCTCCATGTCCTTCCCGGTCAGCTCGTGGCGGAACGTGGCGACCAGCCGGTTGCCCGCCTTGCGCACGCGCCTCAGCTCGTGGTCGATCGTGATGCGCACGTTGTTCTGCGCGAAGCGCTTGCGATAGACGACGCGCGCCGAATACTCCATCTCCAGGCCCATGTTGTCGTCGATCGTGACGAAGCGCACATCGCGGCCGTTCTCGGCCAGGTGCAGCGCGCAGGATACGGCCTGGTGCCGCCCGGTGCCGTCATAGACGATCACGTCGTCCTTGGCCTTGGTCGCGTCGGCCAGCACGTCCCACACGCTGGCGCAGTGCTCGGCGCCCTCGAGCCAGTCCATGTCGGGTACGCCGCCGGTCGCGACGATCACGGCGTCGGGCTCCTCGCGCAGCACGTCCGCGGCCTCGGCAAAGGTGTTGAGGCGCACGTCGACGCGGAGCCGCTCCAGCTCCGCCGCGCGCCAGTCGACGATGGCGATCAGGTCGCGCCGCCAGGTCGCGCGCACGGCCGTCAGGAGCTGGCCGCCGAGCCGGGCGCCGGCCTCGAACAGGACGACCTTGTGGCCGCGCTCGGCCGCGACGCGCGCCGCCTCGAGCCCGCCCGGCCCGCCGCCGACCACCACGACCTTGCGGCCGGGGCGGGACGATCTCTGGATGACCTGCGGCATGAACTGCTCGCGGCCGGTGGCCGGGTTGTGGATGCAGTTGGTCTTCTTGTACATGCAGTAGGACGCGCCGACGCAGGGTCGGATTCGCTCTTCCTCGCCACGGGCGAGCTTGTTGACGATCTGCGGGTCGGCCATGTGCGCGCGCGTCATCGCCACCATGTCGAGCAGGCCTTCGGCGATGGCATGACGCGCCGTCGCGATATCGGGAATGCGCGCGGCGTGGAACACCGGCAGCCGGGTTTCGCGCTTGAACGCGCCGACCGGCTTCAGGAACGGCGCGATCGGCTGCGACATGCCCGGCATGTTGTGCTCGGCCAGCGCCAGGTCGGTATCCATCCGGCCGAAGATGCAGTTGAAGAAGTCGATCTGCCCCTCGCGCTCGAACAGCCGCGCGATCCGGACGCACTCCTCGAAATCGATGCCTTCCTCGGTGCCCTCGTCTACGACAAAACGGATGCCGACCAGGAAATCGTCGCCGATCGCGCGCCTTATGGCGTCGTGCACCATGAGGCCGAAGCGGGCGCGGTTCTCGGTCGACCCGCCGTACTTGTCGGTGCGCTTGTTTGTGCGCGGCGAGAAGAACTGGCCGATCAGGTGCCCGCCCGTCACCGTCTCGATGCCGTCGAGCCCGCCCTCCTTGCAGCGGAGCGCCGCCGCGGCGTATTCGCCGACGATGCGCGCGATATCGGTCTCGTCCATCTCGCGCGGGAAGTTGCGATGCCGGGTCTCGCGCACGCGCGAGGGACCGAGCGTCGGCAGCCAGTTCATCACCGTCGCGTCGGCGCGTCGTCCGAGATGCGAGATCTGGCACATCAGCGCCGCTCCGTGGCGATGAATGCGCTGCGAAAATTCCCGGAGGTACGGGATGATCTCGTCGGTGGCGACGTTGAGCTGGCCGCCGCCCCAGCTCGAATCGTGACCCACCATGGACGAGCCGCCGAACATGGTGAGCGCCAAGCCGCCCCTCGCTTTCTCCTCGTGGTAGCGCTGGTAGCGCTCCTTCGGCAGGCCGCCGTCGTCGAGGGTCGAGGCGTGGCTTGTGCTCATCACCCGGTTCTTGAGCGTGAGCCCCTTGATCGCCAGCGGGCGCAGCAACGGATCGTCCTTCCGGGTGGAGGTAGGGCGCGCCGGGGTCGATGCATTCGCGGCATCCGGCGCCGTCGGGGTTGCCATGGGTCTGTCACCTTCTCGGGCGGTTCAGGACACGGTCACGGGAACGGAGGCGGTCATGCCGCGCTCCGCCTGGGCGGCCAAGAGCTCCCGCTCCGTGCGATGACACAGGATTTCGGCGCCCTTGGCTAGTCGCCGCGTGTCCGGCGCGCGGCGGTCGCAGGTCCCTTCGAGGCGCAAGCCGCAACGCCCGTAGAAGGCGCAGGACGCGGCCTCGGCGTGGCGCGGCATGCCCGGTCCCTCGCCCACCACCGGCGGAACGCTTTCCAGCCAGCCCGTGCGCAGCTCGGGCACCGAGGCGATGAGCAGGTCGGTGTAGGGATGCAGCGGCCGCATCGACATGGTCTGCCGCGGACCGGATTCGACCTTGCGGCCGGCATAGAGAATCATCACCTCGTCGCAGATCGCGCGCACCGTCGACAGGTCGTGGCTGATGAACATGTAGGCCACGCCGAGCTCGCGACGGAGCTCGTCCAGCAGCTCGAGAACGGCGGCGCCGACCACGGTGTCGAGCGACGAGGTCACCTCGTCGCACAGGATCAGGTCCGGCTCGGCCGCGAGCGCGCGCGCCAAGTTGACGCGCTGCTTCTGCCCGCCCGACAGCTCGTCGGGATAGCGTTCGGCCAGGTCGCGCGGCAGGCGCACCATATCAAGCAGCTCGCCGACACGCCGCCGCCGCCGCTCGGCGTCCATGCCGTGATAGAGCTCGAGCGGCCGGCCGAGGATGCGCGCGACGGTCCGCGCCGGGTTGAGCGCCGTGTCGGCCATCTGGAAGACGATCTGGACGCGCCTGAGCTGGTCGCGCGTGCGCCCGGCGGCGGCCGGCGCCAGCACCTCCCCGTCGAGCGCCAGCCGGCCCCGCGCCGCCGGCAGCAAGCCGGCGACGACGCGGGCCAGCGTGCTCTTGCCGCAACCGGATTCGCCGACCACGCCCAGCACCGAGCCGCGCCGGATCGCCAAGCTGATGCCGGTCAGCACCGGGGCCGCCGGCCGGCCGTCGGCGCCGGCCGGCCCGTAGCCCGCGACGAGGTCGCGCGCCTCGAGCAGCGGCGGCTCGGACTCGCCGCGGCGCGCCGCCTGGCGGAACGAGCGCCGCGTCGGATCGGCCGCCCGCAGCAGGCTCGACGTATAGGCGTGCTGCGGCGCCTCCAGGATCCGCGCCGTCGTCCCCTGCTCCTGAATCTCGCCGTCGCGCAGCACGACGATGCGGTCGGCGACCTGGGCGACCACGGCGAGGTCGTGCGACACGTAGATCGCCGTCATGCCGCGCTCGCGCACCACCTTCTTGAAGGCGCGCAGCACCTCGATCTGGGTGGTGACGTCCAGGGCCGTGGTCGGCTCGTCCAGGATCACGAGCTCGGGATCGGACAGGAGCGCCATGGCCGCCATCAGCCGCTGCAGCTGGCCGCCCGAAACCTGGTGCGGAAAGCGCCGGCCGATCGTCTCGGGCTCGGGCAGCGCGAGCGCGCGGAACAACTCGACCGCCTTGGCCGCGGCCGAGGCGCGCGGCATGAGGCCGTGGATGCCGGCGCCCTCGACCACCTGTGCCATGATCCGCCGCGACGGGTTGAACGCCGCCGCGGCGCTCTGCGGGATGTAGGTGACGCGCCGGCCGCGGAAGTCGGCGAGCGCGCGCGGCGGCAGCGCCAGTACGTCGGTGCCACCGACCCGCACGCTGCCGCCGGCGATGCGGCAGCCGGGCCGCGCGTAGCCCATCAGCGCCATCGCAATCGTCGTCTTGCCCGATCCGGACTCGCCGATCAACGCCAGAACCGTGTTGCGCTCGACCGTGAACGCCGCCTGCTTGACGATCAGGCGCACCGCACCCTGCTCGTCGCGCGCGGAGACGCAAAGGCCGCGGACGTCGACGACCGCGGCCATGTCAGTGGCCTTCCACGGTCGATCGGCGCCGCCCGGGCAGGTTGTCGATCAGGAGCGTCATGCCGATGGTCAGGGACGCGATGGCGGCGGCCGGCATGATGACGGCGGGCGCGCCGTCGCGCAGCCCCTCGAGGTTCTCGCGCACGAGCGAGCCCCAGTCGGCGTCGGGCGGCTGGATGCCGACGCCGAGGAAGCTCAATCCGCTCAGCAGCAGCACGACGAAAACGAAGCGCAGGCCGAAGTCGGTCAGCACCGGCAGCACCATGTTCGGCAGCACTTCCGCGCGCATGATGAAGGCCGCGCGCTCGCCGCGCGCTCGCGCCACGGTGACGAAATCCATGGCGTTGATGTTGACCGCCATCGAGCGCGCCAGCCGGTAGCAGCCGGGCGTATAGATCACCGCCACGGTGCCGATCAGCACGGGCAGCGACGAGCCCAGCGCCGCCACCATCACCAGCGCGAACATCTTGCTCGGCATCGAGATGAAGGCATCGAGCACGCGGCTGATCGCCGCATCGACGAAGCCGCCCTGCACGGCCGCGAACAGGCCGAGCCCGACGCCCATGACGCAGGCCAGGAGCGTCGCGACCAGGGCCACGCCGACGGTATAGCGCGTGCCCCACAGGATGCGGCTCAGCATGTCGCGGCCGAGGTAGTCGGTGCCGAGCGGGAACTCCCGGCTCATCGGCGCCAGGATCTCGCTTCCCACCATCGCCCCGGCGCCGTGCGGCGCGATCGACGGGCCGGCCAGCGCCATCAGCAGCCAGAACCCCACCACGGCGAGGCCGACGGCGCCGGAGGCGGAGACGCGCCAGCCCCGCCGGCGGGAAAGCGTTTCTGCGGTCGCATTCGTCATCGCCGCGGCCTCAACGGTAGCGCAGACGCGGGTTGGAGAAGATGGCGCAGAGATCGGCGACCAGCACCAGGACGAGATAGGCGGCGGAGAAGATCATCGCGCAGGCCTGGACCAGCGGCATGTCGCGCGTCGCCACCGCGTCGACCATCAGACGGGCGATGCCGGGATAGCTGAAGACGATCTCAACGATGATGGCGCCGCCGACCAGGTAGGACAGGCTGAAGGCGACGGCGTTGGCGATGGGGCCCACGGCGTTGGGCAGCGCATGCAGCAATACGACCCGCATCGGCCGCGCGCCCTTGAGCACCGCCATCTCGATATAGGGCGTGTCGAGCACCGTCAGCAGCGCCGCGCGCGTCATCCGCGTCATCTGCGCCATGACCACGCAGCTGAGTGTCGCCACGGGCAGCGCGAAGGAACGCAGCAGCTGCCCGACCGACTCGATCTTGCTGGCATAGGACATGGCGGGCAGCCAGCGCAGGTGCACCGCGAAGATCAGGACCGCGAGCGTGGCGACCAGGAACTCCGGCACCGACACGGTCGTGACCGTTGCCGTGTTGACGACGCGGTCGTAGGCCGTGCCGCGCCAGATCGCCGAGGTGATGCCAAGGAACAGCGCCGCCGGCACGCAGAACGCCGCCGCCATGCCCGCGAGCAGCAGGGAATTGGGCAGGCGGCTCGCGATCATCTCGGCGACCGGCAGGCGGTTGACGAGCGAGATGCCCGGATCGCCGGCCAGGAGCCCGCCGAGCCACTCCAGGTAGCGCACCGGCGCCGGACGGTCCAGGTTCAACGCGCGCCGCAGGCCTGCGACCGCCTCGGGCGTGGCGCTCTGACCCAGGATCTCCTGCGTCACGTCGCCCGGCAGCAGGCTCGTGGCAATGAACACCAGGGCCGACACGATCAACAGGCTCAGCGCGCATACGGCGACCCGCGCGCCGACAAGCCGTGCCATGACGGCGTTCATGAGCCGGCTCGAACCCGAGTCCCCCCTCCCGCCCCTGCGCCAAACTCAGGAGGGAGGGAGAACATCAGCGGGCTACGCCTCGAGCCAGACATGCTCCGCGAAGTTGTAGCCCATGAGACCGCCGGTCGGGATCGGCCGCAGGCCTTTCAGCTTCGAGCTATGGCCATCGAGAAAGCTGATGAACAGCGGGATGCCGATGCCGCACTTGTCGCGCACCAGCGTCTGCATCTCGCCATACATCTGCTTGCGCTTGGCAACGTCCGTCTCGGCGCGGGCCTCGAGCAGCAGCTGGTCGAAGCGCTCGTTCTTCCAGCCGCTCTCGTTCCAGGGGGAATCCGACTTGAAGAAGAGGGTGAACAGGATGTCGGCGCTCGGCCGCGGGTTGATGTTGCCGAAGGTCAGCGGATGCTTCATCCACACGTTCGACCAGTAGCCGTCCGACGGCATGCGCTTGACGTCGAGGTTGAGGCCGATCTGCTGCCCCGCCTGCTGCAGCACCAGCGCGGTGTCGAGCGCAGTCGAGCCGGCCTGGGCATAGACCGGCAGGGACGTGTTCGCCAGGCCCGACTTCTGCAGATGGAACTTGGCCTTGTCCGGGTCGTAGGGCCGCTGCGGCACGCCGGCCGCGAAGAAGCGGTTGGACGGGTCGACCGGCTGGTCGTTCGCCACCACGGCGTGGCCCTGGAACACCGCGCTGCGCAGCTGCTCGCGGTTGAACAGGTGCTTCAGCGCCAGGACGAGATCGGGGTTCTTCGAGGGGTCGGCGTCCTGGCGCATGATCAGGTCGTTGTAGTTGCCGGACTTGGTCTCGAAGATGGCGTAGCCGGGAGTCGACAGCACGCGCTTGGTGGAGCGCGGGCTCACCGCCGCGGCGAGATGCAGGTCGCCCGAAAGCAGCGCGTTGGTGCGCGCGTTCTCGTCTGGGATGCCGATGAACTCGATCTCCTCGACATGCGCCCTGCCCGATTTCCAGTAGTTCGGATTGCGCACCGCGACCGAGCGCACGCCGGGCGTGAATTCCTTGCAGGTGTAGGGCCCAGTGCCGACCGCCTTGCTGAAATCGGTCGTGCCCGCCTTGACGATGAGGAAATGCGACGTGCCCAGCACGACCGGAAAGTCGGCGTTCGGTGCTGCCAGCGTCACCGTCACCTCGTTGGGTCCTGTCGCCTTGATTTCCTTCATCTGCTGCGCCAGCGACTTGGCCTTCGAGCCGACGGCCGGGTCCATGTGGCGCGCGAGCGAGAACACGACGTCGTCGGCGGTCAGCTTCTTGCCGTCGTGGAACGCGGCGTCCTTGCGCAACTTGATGGTCCAGACCGTCGCCTTGGAGTTCTCGATCGCCTCAGCCAGCTCGAGCTGCGGCGTCAGGCTCTCGTCCAGCACGGTCAGGCCGTTGTAGAACATCGTGCAGCGCGAATAGTCGGTCGACAGCGACCCCTTCGCCGGATCGACGGTGTCGGCCGTCGAGGTGGAGTTGCCGGCGACGCGGATGCGGCCGCCCTTTTTCGGCGTCTGCGCCAGAGCCCCGGTAGCGTTGGCGACGACGCTGCCGGCCGCCGCGGCGCTCATGCCGGCGGCCATCAGCCACGACATCAATTCGCGCCGCGTCGCGCCTGTCCGCAGGGCGCGTTGGATCGATGCCACGTCATGGGCGCCCAGCACCCGCTCCGGCTTGCTCGTCCCGGTCATGAAGCTCACCCTTGTCCAGCTTTGAAGGTCTTTCGTCCGAAGCTAGCGGCGGGCCGGGCAAGCGTATTGGATGATCTTGTCGGACGCCGGGCGGCGCGCCAGCGGCGCTTGTGTTCCACGATATGGATGAAGCGGCGCAGGCCGGGAAAGATGATTGGCGTTTCGGCCAGGCGCGGCTAAACTTCATTGGCGAGGGCTTCAATTCCATGAACTGGAATACCATGCCGACCTACGGCTGCATCGAGGTCGAGACGATCGGCGCGGTCGCCCGGCTCTGGCACGCGCGGCCCGAGGCGCGCAACGCGGAGAACCAGGCGCTGCTGGACGAGCTCGACGACGCCTTGCAGCGCGCAACCGCGGACGACGCCATCCGCGTCGTGGTTGTCGCCGGGCGCGGCGACCACTTCTCGGCCGGACACGACCTGAAGGAGGCGCAGGCCAAGCGCGCCAACTTCACGGTCGAGCAGCGCTGGGTGTACGAATCCCGGCGCTACTACGACTACGCGCTGCGCCTGTGGGACTGCCCCAAGCCGACCATCGCCCAGGTGCAGGGTGCCTGCATCGCCGGCGGGTTCATGGTGGCGAACATGTGCGACCTGGTGGTGGCATCGGAGGACGCGTTCTTCGCCGACCCGGTGTCGCACACGCTCGCCACGGCCGCGGTCGAGGTGCTGATCCATCCCTGGGTCATGGGCCTGCGCAAAGCCAAGGAGATGCTTTACACCGGCCAGCGCGTCACGGCAGCCGAGGCGCACGCCATCGGCATGGTCAACCGCGTGGTGCCGCGCGACCGGCTGCAGGAAGAAACGCTCGCGCTCGCCCAGCGTATCGCCGAGGCGCCGCCCTTCGCCATGAAGCTGCTCAAGCGCTCGCTCAACCGCACGCTCGACACGCAGGGCCTGCGCACCGCGCTGCAGGCGCATTTCGACACGCACCAGCTCTCGCACATGACCGAGGAGTTCGGCCAGCGGCGCGACGCCGGCATGGCGAAGGCGATCGAGAAAGGCAAGGGCCGGTGAGCCGCCTGTCGACGTGCGCATGGCGCGAGATCCGGCCATGACCTGCGTGGAGACAGCAGGACCCGGCTCCGCGTCGGGGCATGCCGGCCTCGGCGTTCAGGCCATCGTCGACCTGCCCGACGATGCCGCGTTCCGCGCGGCGGTGCGCGACTGGCTCGACCGCGCGCTGCGCGCGCTGGCCGGCCCGGTCTTCGGCCGCGCCGCGATGCACGAGATGGGCTTCCGCCGCCAATGGGAGGACCACCTGTGCCAAGCCGGCTGGTCTGGACTCGGCTGGCCCAAGCGCTACGGCGGCAAGGAGCTGTCGCTGCCGCGCCAGGCGATCTTCCACGAGGAATACGCGCGCCTGCAGGCGCCCCTGCCGGTCAACATGATCGGCCACGGCATCGTGGCCCCGACCCTGCTGCTCTACGGCAGCGAGGAGCAGAAGCGGCGCTTCCTGCCCCCACTGCTGCTCAACCGCGAGGTCTGGTGCCAGGGCTATTCCGAGCCCGGCGCCGGCTCGGACCTGGCGTCGCTGACGACGCGCGCGGTGCGCGGGGACGGATTCTACCGCCTGTCCGGGCAGAAGATCTGGACCAGCTTCGCCAAGGAGGCGGACTGGTGCTTCGTGCTTGCACGCACCGATCCCGCGCAGAAGCGCCACGGCGGCATCAGCGTCCTGCTGGTCGACCTGCGCAGCCCGGGCGTGACCGTACGGCCGATCCGGCAGATCACCGGCGAAGCCGACTACAACGAGGTCTTCTTCGACGACGTCCGCGTGCCGGCGGAGCACCTGGTCGGCGGCGAGAACAACGGCTGGGGCATCGCCATGGCTGCCGCCGGCTTCGAGCGCGGCACCTATTTCGCGCCGCGCATCGTGCGCCTGCAGGCCGAGCTCGAGGAGTTCGTGCGGCTGGCCGCCGCGACGCCGTTCGAGGGCGGGCGCGCCATCGACCACCCGTCGGTGCGCGAGCACCTGGCGCGACTCGTGGTCGACGTGCACGCGCTGCGCCTGAACATCCAGGAGATCCTGCGCCAAGCGACCCGCGGCACGCCGCCCGGCGCCGAGGGCTCGGCCGTCAAGCTCCTGTGGAGCGAGAGCCATCAGCGCCTGCTCGACCTCGCAATGGACATCATGGGCCCATATGTGCAACTCGGGCCGCAGGAGACCACGGCGCCGCGCGAGGGCCGCTGGCAGCGCGACTATCTGTGGACCCGCGCCGAAACCATCCTGGCCGGCACGTCGGAGATCATGCGCAACATCGTCGCCGAGCGCGGGCTCGGACTGCCAAGATGACGGGCCTGCCAGGATGACCGGAGGATTCGCAGCGCAGGACGATCTGCAACTGCTGCAGGACTCCGCGCGCCGCGTCCTGACCGACGCCTGCCCGCTCAGGGAGCTCAGCGCCGGTGGCGCCGACACGACCGCGATCGCCCGGCGGCACTGGCAGCTGGCCAAGACGATGGGCTGGCCGGGGCTGATGGTGGCCGAGTCCGACGGCGGCGCCGGCATGGACTGCCGCAGCCTGGCGGTGCTGGCCGAAGAAATGGGGATGCATTTCTTCTGCGGGCCCTACTTGGCGACCGCCGTGCTCGGCCCGGCTATCGCGGGACTCGCTGCCCGCCACGGCCGCATGACCGGCCTCGCCCGCGCGATCGCCGAGGGCGGCACGGTGCTAGCCGGCGCCGCCGTGCCGGCGAGCGGGCTCCGGATCGGCATGGCGCCGGACCTCGGCGTCGCCAGCGGATCGGACGCCCGGTTGAGCGGCGTGCGCGAACTGGTCGAACATCCCGCGATCGCCACGCATTTCCTCGCGCTCGAGATCGTGCGGCGCGCGGAAAACCGGGTCGGGCTGCTTGCCGCGCCGGTGCCCGCGGGGAGCGGCGTCGTGCTCGTGCCGCGCCAGGCGCTCGACGTGTCGTGCCCGATCGCCGCCGTCCGTTTCGATCGCGCCGCGGTCGCCGCCGGGGACGTGCTGTCGATCGAGCTTTCGCTCGACGCGCTGAACGCCCTGCTCCGTCCCGTCCATGTCGCCATCGCCGCGGAGCTGGTCGGCGTGGCGCAGTCGGCGCTCGACCGCGCGGTCGCCTATGCCAAGGAGCGCCGGCAGTTCGGCCAGCCGATCGGCGCCTTCCAGGCGATCAAGCATCGTCTCGCCGATGCGTTCGTCCTGGTCGCCAACGCGCGACTGGCGGTCCGTCATGCGGCGCAGGAGGAGGACGATCCGTCGTCGGTCGAGGCCGCGCGCCTGCTCGCGGCCGA
The DNA here is from genome assembly GCA_964557415.1 of uncultured Rhodospirillaceae bacterium. Classification (GTDB taxonomy): domain Bacteria; phylum Pseudomonadota; class Alphaproteobacteria; order JAEULC01; family JAEULC01; genus JAEULC01. Next base: position 25,967 of record CAZLBB010000036.1, on the reverse strand, counting down.
AGCCGCGCTCAAGGCCGCGGGCGACTACATCCAGGTGCAGGGCGGCATGGGAATTTCCTGGGAGAGCGACGCGCATCTCCACCTCAAGCGGGCGCGACGGCTCGCCGCCGCCTTCGGCACCAGCCAGGGCTTCCGCCAGGCGCTGGTCGACCGGTTCGTCGCGTCCGTCCTGTCCCGGCCGGCCCCGCTCGTTCATCAAGGGGCCGGAAGTGCTTGAGATGACGGACCGCTCGCCGAAGCCGGGAGCCGACACGACCATGGCGGCGATTCCTTACTATTGGAAGGCGGTGGACTGGGACGCGCTGATGCGCGACTACCCGCCGCCGCCGACCTATGCCGCGACCACCGGCCGGATGTCGGCCGACGCGCTGCGCGACCTGCAGAACCGCCGCTTCCGCGCCCGCGTGGCGGAGGCCTGGTCGGCGCCGTTCTACCGCCGGCGCTGGTCTGCCGCAGGGCTCGAGCCGGGCGACATCAAGAGCCTCGACGACATCGGCAAGATCCCGAGCTTCACCAGCGACGACCTGAAGGACGCGATCGCCGCGGCGCCGCCCTTCGGCGACCATCACCCGATCGGGCGCGACGGGTTCGCGCGCACGCCGATCAAGATCCAGACCAGCGGCGGCACGACCGGGCTGCCGCGCGTCACCTTGTTCGATCCGATCGCGATCGAGGTGCAGGGCATCCAGACCGCCCGCGCGCTCTATGCCCAGGGCGCGCGGCCCGGCGACATCATCCAGATCACCTACACCACTGCGCTGCCCAACGCCGGCTGGTGCGCGCATGACGGCATCCATCATTGGCTGGGCGCGACGCCGCTGACCACGGGCTCGGGCGCGGTCACGCCGAGCGAGCGCCAGCTCGAATACGCCAAGGCCTGGGGGACGAACGCCTGGTTCGCGCGCGGCGAGTACCTGGCACGGCTGGTCGAGATTGCGCGCCAGATGAAGTTCGACCTGCTGAGCCTGGGCACGAGGCACATCCATTCCTTCCTCGGCCCCGACCTCGAGGGCCATCTCCGCCGGCAGCTCGAGGAGGCCTGGGGCGCGCCGGTCTACGACAATTACGGCTCGCACGAGGTCGGGCTGATCGCCTTCGAATGCGAGGCGCAGGACCGCAAGCACATCAACGAGGACACGGTCCATATCGAGTTCGCCGACGTCGACACCGGCGCATCGCTCGACTGGGGCGCGCGCGGCAACCTGGTCGCTACCAGCCTGCACCGCGGCATGCCGCCGATCATCCGCTACAACATGCGCGACTGCCTGGTCGGCAGCGCGCGGTCGCGCTGCGCCTGCGGGCTGGAGACCCGCAAGCTGTCGGCCTTCCTCGGCCGCAGCGACGAGATGGTCAAGCTGCGCGGCACCAACGTCTATCCGCTCGCCTGCCAGAGCGTCGTGGTCGAGGACCGGCGTACCACCGGCGAGTTCCTGTGCGTCGTGCGCCACGTCGGCGAAGGCCTGGCGCGGCGCGAGGAGATGACCGTCAGGGTCGAGCGCCGCTCGCCGGCGATCGACGCCGGCGCGCTGGCCGACGACCTGCGCAACGCCCTGCATCGGGACCTCGGCGTGCGCGTCGACGTCGAGGTGGTCGAGGCGGACGCGCTGGCCGAGTTCACCGGACTCGGCAGCCAGAACAAGGTGAAGCGATTGCTGGATCTGCGAAAGAGCGGCGCATGACCGGACCGATGGACAAGCGTCTTTCCCTCGACGAGCTGGTCGCCCGCATCGCGCCCGGGCAGTCGATCGCCTTCGGCGGCGGCGGCCTGCAGCGCAAGCCGATGGCGGCGGTCAAGGCCATCGCCGCTTCCGCGCTGACGAACATTCCCGTGATCTCGTTCCTCGGCGGGCCCGAGGTCGACCTCTTGATCGGGCTCGGCAAGGTCGGCCGGCTTTCCTTCGCCTTCGTCGGCTTCGACGCCTACGGCCTCGCGCCCAACTTCCGCCGCGCGCGCGAATCAGGATCGCTCGAGGTGGTCGAGTATTCCGAGGCGACCATGCTCGTCGCCTTCGAGGCCGGCGCCAAGCGTCTGCCCTTCCTGCCCACGCGCTTCGGCCTGGGAACCGGGATCCTCGCCACGCGCACCGCGACGATGAAGCCGTTCACCTGCCCCATCTCCGGCGAGACCCTGGTCGCGGTGCCGGCGCTCCGCCCCGATGTCGCGATCGTGCACGTCAACGAGGCCGACCGGGCCGGCAACGCGATCATCCACGGCGACGGCTTCGGCGACCCGCTGCTGGTGCGTGCGGCGAAGCAGACCTACCTGACGGCCGAACGCGTGGTCGACCGGCTGCCGAGCGACCATCACCGCCGCTCGACCTTCATCTCGCGGATGTGGATCGCGGGCGTGATCGAAGCGCCGCGCGGCGGCGGGCCGACCGGCGTCTATCCCGACTACGGATTTGATCTGCCGCGCGTCCTGGAGTTCCAGAAGCGCGCGACCGACCGCGCCTGGCTCGATCGCTTCGTCGCGGAGGCAGCATGAGCGACGGCTACACATTGGAAGAGCTGCTGATCGCCCGCATGGCCAAGGAGTTCCGCGGCGAGGCGATGGGCGTCGGCGCCACCATCCTGTCCGACCTCGCCGCGCGCCTGGCCAAGGCGCTCTATGTGCCCGAGCTGTACCTGACCACCCAGTCGCGCGCCGCGGCGGATTGCGACGTACACGCGAAGTCCCTGCTGGACGAATGGACGCTCGCGTCCTCCGCGCGCATGGCGCTGGACTGGCAGGAGATGTTCCAGCTCGTCGCGCAGGGGAAGCTGCAGATCTGGATCGGCGCGGTGCAGATCGACCGCCACGGGGCGTCCAACATTTCCGTCGTCGGTCCCTGGGAAAAGCCCAAGGTGCAGCTGGTCGGCGCGCGCGGCGTGCCGGACGACCTGTGGGGCTGCGAGCGCCTGTGCTACCACATGCGGGCGCAGACGACGCGTTCCTTCGTCGAAAAGGTCGATTTCGTCTGCGGCTTCGGCTACGGGCCGGACCGCGACTGGTACGGCACGCGCGCGGCCAAGCCGGGCATCGTGGTCTCCGATCTCGGCGTCTACGACTTCGACCCGGCGACCGGGTCGATGCGGGTGCAGTCGCTGCACCCGGGCGTGACCTTCGACCAGGCGCAGAAGAGAACCGGATTCGAGCTGCCGCGCCCGGACGGCGACATCCCGGTCACGCCGGCGCCGACGCTGGAAGAGCTCCGCTGCATCCGCGAGGTGATCGACCCGCTGGGCCTGCGCCGCCTCGAAAGCGCGGAGGCCAGCGAAGAGCTGACGCTGGAGCTCTGGCGCCGCGATCCCAACACCGCCTCGGCAAGGCCATCAGGGGGAAGGCATGAGCATGCGTGAAGCCGTCATCGTTTCCGTCGCGCGCACGCCGATCGGCCGCGCCTATCGCGGCGCCTTCAACGACACGGACGGCGCGACCATGACCGGCCACGCCATCCGCCATGCCGTCGCGCGCGCCGGCATCGAGCCGGGCGAGGTCGAGGACGTCATCATCGGCTGCGCCATGCCCGAGGGCGCGACCGGCTTCAACATCGCGCGCCAGGCCGCGATCCGCGCCGGCATCCCGCCGACCGCGGCGGCGACCACGATCAATCGCTTCTGTTCGTCGGGCCTGCAGGCGATCGCGAGCGCCGCGCAGCGGGTGATCGTCGACAACGTGCCGGTCGCCGTCGCCGGCGGGGTCGAGAGCATCAGCCTAGTGCAGAACGAGCACAAGAACGGCTACCGGCTGCGCAACGAATGGCTGCTCGAGCACAAGCCCGCGATCTACATGCCGATGCTGGAGACGGCCGAGGTCGTGGCCAGGCGCTACGGCGTGACGCGCGACATGCAGGACGCCTACGCGCTGGAGAGCCAGCGCCGCACGGCGGCGGCGCAGCAGGCCGGGCGCTTCGCCGAGGAGATCGTGCCGCTCGAGTCGGTCAAGACGATCACCGAGAAGGGCAGCGACGTCGTGCGCCGCGAGACCGTGACGCTGCGGCAGGACGAAGGCAACCGGCCCGACACGACCGCCGAGGGCCTCGCCAAGCTGAAGCCGACGCTGGGTGACGACAAGACCGTGACCGCCGGCAACGCGTCGCAGCTTTCCGACGGCGCGGCCGCCTGCGTGGTGATGGAGGCAGGCCACGCCGCGCGGCGCGGCCTGAAGCCGCTGGGCATGTTCCGCGGTTTCGCCGTGGCCGGCTGCGAGCCGGACGAGATGGGCATCGGCCCGCTCTTCGCCGTGCCGCGCCTGCTCGATCGCACGGGCCTGAAGATGGACGACATCGACCTGTGGGAGCTGAACGAGGCCTTCGCGGTGCAGGTGGTCTATTGCCGCGACCGTCTCGGCATCCCGTCCGAGCGCCTCAACGTCGACGGCGGCGCGATCGCCATCGGCCATCCCTACGGCATGAGCGGCGCGCGCATGACCGCGCATGCGCTGATCGAGGGCAAGCGGCGCGGCCTCAAGCGGGCCGTCGTCACCATGTGCGTCGGCGGCGGCATGGGCGCCGCCGGCCTGTTCGAAATCGCCTGAAGTGGGGACCAAGCCAACCTCCGGGAGGAATCAGATGAAGCGAACGACCCTGACTGCTCTCTCCGCCATCGCCCTGCTGCTGCCGGCGGCCGCTGTCGCGCAGACGCCGACGTTCCAATCGGTGCTGGAGGGCGCGCGCAAGGAAGGCGCTCTCACCGTCTGGGTCAGCAGCCCGGGCCGACCCGAGTCGCATGCCGCGCTGTTCGAGGCGTTCAACAAGCGCTTTGGCCTCCAGGTCAAGGGCGAATGGTCGCCGGCGGGCTCGGTGCAGACCGGCGCGCGCCTGGTCGCCGAGCAGGGCAGCGGCAAGGGCAACATCGACATCGTCGGCGCCGGCGGCGCCGAGGAGGTCGCCGTGCTTCTCGCACGCGACCTGGTCAAGCCCTACCCCTGGGCCGACGTGTTCGGCAAGGAGTTGCCACAGATCGGCACGGTCGCCGGCTGGGCGATGCCGGATCTGAAGAACATCGCCCTGCCGCTGTTCGACGCGACCTACGGACTCGCCTGGAACAAGGACCTGATCAAGGACGCCGACGTGCCCAACAAGATCGTCGACCTGGTCGACCCCAAATGGAACGGCAAGGTCGCGGTCAACGCCTTTTTCACGATCCCGTTCGACATCACCGCACATGCGACCGGGCCGGAGCCCATGTTGGCGATGGTCCGCAAGCTGCTCGACAACAAGCCCGTGCTCGAGCGCGGCACGCCGCCCGTCGCCCGCGCCGTTGCCGTCGGCCAGGTGCCGCTCGGCGTCACCACCTTCCATGCCGCCGCCCGCGCCGGCACCGCCGACAAGCCGCTCGGCTTCAAGCTGTTCAGCGACTACATCCCGATCATCGCAGCTCATCTCTATGTGCCGGAGAACGCGCCGCACCCGAACGCCGCGCGCCTCTTCACCGCCTGGATGGTGACCGAGGGCATGGCGGTCGCGGAGAAGTTCGAGATGCTGCCGCGCGCCGCCGATGCCAACGGGCCGCTCGGCAAGCTGGTCAAGGAGGCGCAGGCCAAGGGCTCCAAGATCGTCGCCGCCCCGTCGCTGGCCGCCGTCAAGGAGCACGAGGCGCTGCGCAAGAAGATCGCCGACATGATGACAGCGGCGAAGTAGCGGGAACCCGCCGCACTGTCGACGCCCGGGTGCGTCGTCGATGCTCGAAGGCAATTCTGGTCCCCCCAACCGCAAGGGGAAGGGGGACCAAAATTCGAGGCCCGTATCACCCGCGGACAGCGCCCCGTGCTGACCGTCGACTCCATCCACAAGCGCTTCGCCGGCGCCGGCGAAGGGCCGGCGGCGCTGGACGGGGTGTCGTTCCACGTCCCGCCGGGGGACTTCTTCACCCTGCTGGGGCCGAGCGGCTGCGGCAAGACCACGACTCTGCAATGCATCGCCGGGCTGGAAACGCCCGATTCCGGGCGCATCGCCATGGGCGGCACGGTGGTGTTCTGCTCGGAGCACCGGATCGCCGTGCCGGCCAATCGCCGTAACCTCGGCATGGTGTTCCAGTCCTACGCGATCTGGCCGCACATGACCGTGTACGAGAACGTCGCCTTTCCGCTCGTGCACGGCATGCGCAAGGTCGCGGCGGGCGCGGTCGCGCCGCGCGTGCGCCGCGCACTCGAGCGGGTCAAGCTCGAGGCGCTGGCCGACCGGCCCGCCCCGCTCCTGAGCGGCGGACAGCAGCAGCGCGTGGCGCTGGCGCGCGCGCTGGTGCACGAGCCCCAGCTGCTGCTGCTGGACGAGCCGTTGAGCAATCTCGACGCCAAGCTGCGCGACCAGATGCGCGTGGAGCTCCGGCAGCTGGTCAAGTCGCTCGGCATCACCACGATCTTCGTCACGCACGACCAGACCGAGGCGATGGCCATGTCGGACCGGCTGGCGCTGATGCGTCAGGGCCGTATCGTGCAGCTGGGATCGCCGGAGCAGGTGTTCCTGAGGCCCGAAACCGCCTTCGCCGCCGATTTCATGGGTCGCACCAACATGGTCAAGGGCCGGCTCGTGGTCGGCGCGCCGCAGGTCCTGATCGACACGCCGCTCGGGCCGCTGCGCTGCCAATCGGCCCCCGGCCTGCCGGCCGGCACCGCTGTCTATGCCGTGATCCGGCCACAGGGCATCACCATCCTGCCGTCGCACGCCGGCACCGACGCGCGACCGAACGTGTTTCGCGGCCGGATCACGGCCCAGGTCTTCCTCGGCGACGTGATCGAGGCGGACCTGAGCATCGGCGAAGCGTCGCTGCGCGTGCTGCTGAGCCCTTACGCGGAAGCGCGGACCGGTGGCGAGCTCACGGTCGAGATCGCCCCGGAGCGGTGTGTCGTCGTGCCGGCCGAGGAGCCGTGATCCACGCTCGCGCCATCACGAGCCGGCTGACGCAGCAGAATGCGGCGCTGATCGCGCTGCTGCTGCTCGTCTCGGTGCTCGTCCTCGGCCCGCTGCTCGTGCTGCTGCGCGCCAGCTTCGCGCCGCCCGGTACGACGCCGCTCGAGTCCGGCGTGCTCACGCTCGAGAACTATCGGGCGATGCTGGCCAGCCCCGACACGGCACGGCTGCTGTGGAACACCGCCGTCTACGCGGTCGGCAGCGTGTCGGTCGCCGTCGCGCTCGCCACCGGCATCGCGTGGCTCACCGAGCGCACCGACATGCCCGGGCAGACGCTGATCCGAGTCCTGATGTTCTCGTGGATGGCGGTGCCGCCGCTGGTCATGGGCTTCGGCTGGATCCTGCTGATCAACCCCGGCCAGGGCCTGCTGAATGTCTGGGCGCGGACATGGCTCGGCGCCGCGCAGCCGCCCTTCACCATCTATTCGATGTGGGCGCTGGTGCTGATCACGGCGCTTGCCGCCGTGCCGACCGCCTTCGTGATGGTGAGCGGGCTCCTGCGCAACATCGACCCGCAGCTCGAGACGGCCGGCAAGGTGCTGGGCGGCAGCCCCTGGTCCGTCATCCGCCGCATCACGCTGCCGCTGCTCACGCCCGGCATCCTGTCGGTCATGATCTACATGTTCATGGCCGTGGTGCAGACCTTCGACTTGCCGCTGATCATCGGCATCACCGCGCGCATCCCGGTGCTGAGCACGCGTGTCTACCTGCTCTCCTCGCCCGATCGCGGCCTGCCGAACTACGGCCTGTCGTCGACCTTCGGCATCTTCCTCTTGCTGCTCGCCTCCCTGCTGATGTGGGGCTATCTCTACGCGACGCGGATCGGCGAGCGCTTCCGCGTCGTGACCGGCAAGGGCTTCCGCCCGCGCCGCCTGGCCCTGGGGGCCTGGCGCCACGCCGCGCTCGCCGGCGTGCTGCTGTACTTCCTCGTCATGCTGCTGCCGCTGCTCATGCTGCTGTGGGCCAGCCTGTTCCCGGTCTACCGCACGCCGAGCCTCGCGCTGCTGCCGGATGCCTCCCTCGTCTTCTATGCCAAGGCGCTCTCCAGCCCGATGGTGCAGCGCGCGGCGCTCAATACGCTGCTGCTGGTGCTGCTGAGCGGCACGATCGTCATGGCGCTGTCCGCAATGATCGGTTGGTTCTCGGTGCGCGGCGGCCGCGCCCTCGGACGCTTCATCGACGTGCTGTCGTTCGCGCCGACGGCGATCCCGCCGGTGGTGATGGTCGTCGCCATCCTGCTGCTCTACCTCAAGACGCCGCTCTACGGCACGATCTGGCTGCTGGTAATCGGGCACGTGTCGATCTATCTCGCCTTCGGCGCCCGCACCATGGTCGCCGCCATCATGCAGCTGCACAAGGAATTGTCGGACGCGGCACTCACCAGCGGCGCGAGCTGGTTCACCTCGATGCGGCGCATCACGCTGCCGCTGGTGTGGCCGCATCTGCTCAATGGCTGGCTCTGGGTGGTGGCGCACAGCGCGCGCGACCTGACCATCCCGCTGACCCTGATGACCGCCGGCAACATGGTGATCGCCTCGGCGCTGTGGATGATGTGGGACTTCCCCGATCTGCCTGGCGCCGCGGCGCTCTCGATGCTGCTGGTGCTCGGCTCGCTGCTGCTGGTCGTCCCGCTGCAGATCGTCGCCGGCCGCGCGGCTGCGGAGGCGCGGTGAGCGCCTTTCCGAATCTCGCCCGCCCGCTGCGGGTCGGCGCCGTCACCCTGCGCAACCGCATCGTCATGGCGCCGCACAGCGTGTCCTTCCTGCCCGGCCACGGCAACCCGATCGACCGCATCGTCGACTACCACGTCGAACGCGCCCGCGGCGGCGCGGCGATGATCGTCATGTCGAGTTTCGTCACGCCGCCATCCTGGCGCGAGATGGGCAGCTGGGGCGGCGCGCTGCGGCTGACGCCGCTCGGCGGGCTCGACATGGCAACCGATCCGGCGCTGATCGCGCACTACAAGCGGCTCGCCGACGGCATCCATGCCGAGGGCGCCGTCTTCGTCGCCCAGCTCAACGCCACGGGGCGGCAGTACTGGACGCCGGGCGCGCTCAGCTACGGCATGCCGCTGTTCGCACCCTCGCCGCTGCCCTGCCCCAAGCTGCGCCAGATCCCGAAGGAGATGGAAACCGCCGACATCGCGGAGTTCGTCGACGCCTTCGCCGCGGCCACCGGCAACATGCGCGAGGCCGGCGCCGACGGCGTCGAGCTGTTCGCGGCCCAGGGCTACCTGATCAGCGCCTTCCTGTCGCCGAGCTCAAACCGCCGCACCGACCGTTACGGCGGCAGCCTCGACAACCGCATGCGCTTCCTGATCGAGGCGCTGGAGGCGATCCGCAAGGCGGCCGGCAGCGGCTTCGTCGTCGGCGTGCGCATGAACGGCGACGACTTCACGCCGGGCGGCATCGACCTGCAGCAGGCGCGCCAGATCGCCGCGCGGCTGGATCGCTCGGGCCTGGTCGACTACCTGAACGTCAGCGGCATGACCAGCCTGCATTTCCCCGGCTGGATCGCCGATCTCACCGCGCCCGAGGCGACGTTCGCCACGCTCTCGGCCGCGATCAAGGAAGCGGCGCCCCGATTGCCGGTCTGCGTCGTGTCGCGCATCGGCTCGCCCGAGACCGCCGAGCGCGTGCTGGCGCAGGGCCAGGCCGACATGGTCGGCATGGCGCGCGCCCTGATCGCCGATCCCGAGTTTCCGAACAAGGCGCTGAAGGGCGATCCCGAGGATATCCGCCGCTGCACCTACAGCAACCAGTCCTGCATCATGAGCCAGGCGCAGGGCCGCGGCGTCGCCTGCCTGCACAATGTCGCGGTCGGCAAGGAGGCGGCGATCGGCATCGGCAAGCTGGTGCCGGCACCACGACGCAAGAAGGTGGTCGTGGTCGGCGGCGGCCCCGCCGGCATGGCGGCGGCGCGCATCGCCGCCGAGCGCGGCCACGCGGTGACGCTCATCGAGCGCGACGCCGCGCTCGGCGGGCAGAACCGCATGACCGCCATGATCGCCGCGCGCCGCGGCTTCGCCGAGGTCACGCGCTGGCAGGAACGCCAGCTGCGCAGGCACGGCGTCGCGGTCGTGCTCGGCACCGAGGCGACGGTCGAGCTGGTCCTCGGCGGAGCGCCGGATGCGGTGATCGTCGCGACCGGCTCGCGGCCCGGCCGCACGGGCTATTCCAGCCAGCGGCCGGAAGTCGCGCGTCTGCCCGGCGTCGACCTGCCGCACGTCCTGACCGTCTGGGACGTGTTCCGCTCCCCCGAGCGCCTGGGCCGCCGGATCGCGCTGATCGAGGACGATCCGCACCTCGCTGGCGTCTACACGGCCGAGCACCTGGCCGATCTCGGCAAGTCGGTCGAGCTGGTCACGCCGCAGGTGCACGCCGGCCGCGACCTGCACGTGAACTTCGTCGGCGACCTGTATCGCCGCCTGCGGCGCAAGGGCATTGTGATCGCGGCGAGCACGTGCGTGGTGGCGATCGAGCCGCAGGCGCTCGTGCTCGCCGACAGCTTCACCGGAGCCACATGGCGCAGCGCAGCGTTCGACAGCGTCATCCTGTCCACCGGCAACGAAGCCGAGGCGTCGCTGTACTTCGCCCTCCAGGGCCGGGGGCCCGAGCTGCATCGGATCGGCGACTGCCTGGCGCCGCGCCGGATCGACGACGCGATCGTCGACGGCGAGCGCGTCGGGCGGATGCTGTAGGCCGTGCCCGTCGGCAAGGTCGCGATCGTCACCGGCGCCGCGCGCGGTCTGGGCGCCGCGATCGCCCGCGGCCTGCTGGCGCAAGGCGCCGGCGTCGGCGCCGCCGACCTGGCGGACAGCCGCAGCGACATGGAGCAGCTGGTGCAATGGGCGCGGCAGAACGGGCACGCCTCGCGCCTGGTGCCGCTCACGGCCGACGTCACCGATCCGGAGCAATGCGTCGCCACCGTGGATGCGACCGTGGCACGATTCGGCGGCCTGCACGCGCTGGTCAACAACGCCGGACGGCTCGTGCCGCGGCCGACACGCTCGATCGACATCGACCCGGTGCAATGGCGCGGCATCGTCGACGTCAACGTCAACGGCCCGTTCTTCATGATGCGCGCCGCGGCGCCGATCCTGCTGCGCCAGCGCTGGGGCCGCATCATCAACGTGGTGACCAGCCGCACGACGCTGTCCAAGGAAGGATTCGGCCCCTACGGACCGTCCAAGGCGGCCCTGGAGGCCGCGACGCTGCTGTGGTCGCGCGAATTCGCCGGCAGCGGCGTCACGGTCAACGCCGTGCTGCCCGGCGGGGGCGTGCGCACGCGCCTGGCCGAAGGCGTGGCGGCGGACGCGACGAAGCTGATGCCGCCCGAGATCATGGTGCCGCCGGTGCTGTTCCTGTGCTCGTCCGAGTCCGACGGGATCACCGGCATGCGCTTCGTCGGCAAGGACTGGGACCCCGCCCTGCCGCCGCAGGACGCGGCACGCCGCGCCGGCGCGCCGGCCGCCTGGTGACCGAGGAAGACGGCATGAAAGGATATCTGATCGTCGAGGTCGAGATCACCGATCCCGTGGCCTACGACAAGTACCGCATGATCGCGCCGGCGATCCTCGAGCGCTACGGCGGCAGGATCATCGTGCGCGGCGGGCGCACGGAGCCGGTCGAAGGCGACTGGTCGCCGAAGCGTCTCGTGGTGGCCGAGTTTCCCAGCTTCGCGCAGGCGCAGGCATTCTACCACTCGCCCGAATACCGGCAGGCCGTGAAGCTCCGCCTGGCCGCAGCCAGCTGCAAGGGCGTGCTGATCGAGGGGGCGTGAGGGCTATCGCCGCGCCACGGCGCGCGCCGGCAGCCCGCGCATCAGCCCGACGAAGTCGTTCAGCCGCTCCTCGGTCAGCCGAGGCGAGATCATGGCGACGCTGATGGCGGCGTAGGGCACGCTGCCGGGATTGGGGATCGCCATGCCGACGCCGGCGACGCCGGCCGTGATGCCGTCGTGGCGGACCGCGTAGCCCTGGAGCCGGGTCTTGGCGACGTCGGCGCGCACCTGGTCAGCCGACAGCCGGCTGATCTTCTTGTAGAGCGCGCGATTGGCGGCGAGGATGTGCTCGATGTCCTCGTCGCTCTGCGCCGCCAGCAGCGCCAAACCGGCGGCCCCGACGCCGAGCGGACGCCGCCCGCCGACCTCGAGCGTCAGCGTCTTGATCGGGAAGCTGCCCTCGATGCGCTCGACGCAAACGGCGTCGAAGCCGCTGCGCACCACCAGGTAGACCGTGTCGCCCAGCGTGGCGGCGATCCGCTCCATCAGCGGCCGGACCTGCGCGATGATCGGCGGCTTGAAGCCGCTGGCAAGGCCGAGCTCGTAGGTCAGCGCGCCGAGCGAGTAGCGCTGCGTGACTGGGTCCTGCGCCACCAGCCGGTGCTCGGTCAGGCGCTTGAGGATGCGGCGCGCCGTCGGCGGCACCAGCTCGGCCTCGCCGGCAAGCTCGCTCAAGCGCGCGCCGCGGGCGCCGTGGTTGCTGATGAGCCGGAGCAGCATGACGGCGCGGTCGATGCTCTGGGTCCCGGTGGCGGCGTCGGCCCCAGCCCGGTTCTGCCTGCGGCGCGGCACGGCGTCACCTCGGTCGACCAATGTTCAAGGTACTGGCGATATTACACCGGCAACCGTATCCGACATAAGGGCGCGGCGGCCCGTGCAATCGCCCCCGCCCCTGCGGCCGAAGAACCGGAGCGTACGACCTCTAGACCCTCGCTTGGCCGGAGAATCGGTCGACGCGGAAGGGCCCGATCGGCAGGTTGGTGCGCCCTTGCGTGACGAGCTGCGCGGTGATGCCGCCGACGACGGGCCCGAGCTGGAAGCCGTGGCCGCAGAAGCCGAAGGAATGGTACGCGCCCGGAGAAGCCTTGGACGGGCCGATGACCGGCAGGTCATCGGGCGTGAAACCCTCGATGCCGGCCCAGCAGCGCACCAGCGTGGCGTTGCGCATGATGGGAAAGATGTCGGCTGCAGTGCGCGCGCTCGACGCAAGGTGTCGGAACTCGAGCTCGGTCAGCTCCCCGTCCGCCGCGACGCGGCCGCGATGGCCGCCGCCGATCACGATCGTGCCGCTGCGCATCTGCTTGAACGACAGCGGCCGCCCGGCGCAGCCGACGGTCGGGTCGAGGAAATGCGGCATGCGCGCGCTGACCATCATCATCAGCGCGACGGGTTCCAGCGGCACCACATCGCCGAGCATGCGCGCGATCTCGGCGCCCCAGGCGCCGGCGGCGTTGACCAGCACGGGCGCGCGGAACGCGCCGTGATTGGTCGCCACCAGCCATCGCTCGCCCGTGCGCTCCAGACCGACAACGCCGGCACCTTCCTCGACAACGGCGCCGAGCAGCTCGGCCTTCCGCCGGAACGCCGCTGTCGCCTTGTAGGGAAAGGCGTAGCCGTCGCGGGCCGTGTGCAGCCCGCCGACGCAATGCTCGGCGACCGCCGGCACCAGGCGGCGCAACTCCGTGCGGTCGATGACGACCTCGTGGTCGTAGCCCAGCGCCCGCACTTGCGCCGCGCGCTTGGCCAGCATCTCCATGTCGGCATCGTTCTCAGCCACGCGCACCTGGCCGGTGGCGCGGAACTCGGCGTCGTCGCCCAGCATGTCGCGCAGCGAATGCCACAGCTCGATCGAGGCCATGGCGAGCGGGATCTCGGCCGGGTCGCGCCCGAGCCGGCGCACCCCGCCGGCGCTGGCGCTCGACGCGTGCCGCGCGACGACGTTCTTCTCCAGCACGACGGGCTTCAGGCCCGCGCGCGCCAGGTGATAGGCGGCGGAGCAGCCGTGCAGGCCGCCGCCGACCACCACGACGTCGAAGTCGCGCGGGAACGTCATTCCAGCGCCGCCAGCTCGCCCACCGTCAGTGGCTTGATCGGCGGCCGGATGCGGTAGGTGCCGATCTCGGCGATCGGCTTGTTCAACGCGTCGGCGACGATCTCCGACACGGTCAGCGCGCACATGCGGCCCTGGCACGGGCCCATGCCGCTGCGCGTGAAGGACTTGACCTGGTTCGGGCCGGTGCCGCCCTGGCGCACCGCCTCGCGCACCTGGCCGGCGGTCACCTCCTCGCAGCGGCAGACCAGCACGTCGTCGGCCGGCACGACGAGCGCTTCGGCCGGCGGGTAGAGCGCGTCCAGGAACGGCCGCACGCGCAGATGCCGGCGCCAGGCTGCAAGGTCGGGAGCGGCCCGTGCGTCGCGCGTGGCGGTGTCGATGCGGCCAAGCGCGCGCGCTGCCTCGAACGCGGCGATTCGCCCGGCGTGAGCGGCGGCCTCCGCGCCGCCGATCCCGGCGCAGTCGCCGGCGACGGCGATGCCCTCGACGTCGCTGCTGCCCCACTGGTCGACCACCGGGCGCCAGCAGCGCTGCGCTTCGTTCCATTCGTGCTTGAGCGGGATCGCGAGCGAGAGCTGCACGTTGGCGACGACGCCCTGGTGCAGGCACAGCAGGGAAGCGTCGATCCGTTCGGTGCGCCCGCCCGCCGTGAACTCGACCGCGTCCAGCCGCTCGCCTCCGAGCGCGCGCAGGGTTGTCACGCCGCGCCGGACCGGCACGCCGGCGCGCTTGACGGCGGCGATCAGGCCGAGCCCTTTCGCCAAATAGCTTCCCGCCATCAGCGCCGCCGGCAGATGCGGCAGCGCGGCCGCGCGCTCGGTGCGGGTCTCGAGCAGCGCCGCGATCGTCGCTCCGGCGGCGACGAGCTGGGCGGCGAGCTGGTAGAGCAGCGGCCCGTTGCCGGCGAGCACCACCGGCCCCGCCGGCACCATGCCGGCGGATTTCAGCAGGCCCTGCGCCGCGCCCGCCAGCATCACGCCGGGCAGGGTCCAGCCGGGAATCGGCACCGGGCGCTCCTGCGCCCCGGCCGCGATCAGCACGCGCCGTGCCGCGACCATGCTGGCCTTGCCGTCGCAGACGATGCCGAACTGGCGGTCCTTCTGCACCAGCCACACGCTGGTATTAGGAGCGTAGGCCGCCTTGCCAGCGCGGAAGTCGCGCACGATCCGCTCGCCGGCGCGATAGGCGTCGCCGAGCACCGCGAAGTCGCCGCCGCGCTCGGACGCGACCGCCTCGATGCCGCGATAGATCTGGCCGCCCGGCGCGGCGTTCTCGTCGAACACGGCGACGGCGAGGCCGAGCTCCGCCGCCGTCGTGGCTGCCGCCAGCCCGGCCGGCCCGGCGCCGACGACCGCGAGATCGATCCCGCCCCCGTTGACGGCGCTCATGGCGCCACCGGCGTCGGCCGCGCCTGGCGGCGCACCGCCATGCCCGGGCGCACCTCGACCAGGCAGGCCTGGCGGTTGGGCACGCCGTCGATCTCCACCAGGCAGTCGAAGCAGACGCCCATCATGCAGAAGGGCGCGCGCGGCTGGCCGCTCGCCGGGCTCTGCCGGCAGACGGGGTTGCCTGACGCCAGCAGCGCCGCGGCGACGGTCTCGCCGGCGCCGGCGCTGACCGGCGCGCCGTCGACCGTGATGGTCACGGTCGTTGCCGGCTCATGCAGCCTTCTGAACATCGAACCTCCGGGAGTGGAATGCGGCGAAATGCTCGGGCAGTTGGCCTTCGGCCAGATAGCCGGCGAAGCGCAGCGCATGCGCGCCGGCCAGCGACACGCCGCTGTGGCAGGTCGCGACAAAGGCGCCGTCGTGGCCGGGCACGGTCTGGTAGATCGGGAACTCGTCCGGCGCCAGGATGCGCAGCGCACCCCAGGCACGCACGATGCGCGCATGCTTCAGGCGCGGAAGCACGCGCACCGCATTGGCGGCGATCGAGCGCATCACATCGGGCGAGGTGCCGTTGTCGTAGCCGACCTCCTCGCGCGAGCTGCCGAGCATCACCGTTCCTTCCTCGGTCTGGCGCACGCCCGACAGCGGGTAGTCGAGGAAGGCGGGCAGCCGCTCGGTCACCAGAATCTGGCCGCGCTGCGGCCGCACCGGCAGCTTGAACCCCAGCATGCCGGCGAGCGGCAGGTTGCCGAGGCCCGCCGCCAGCACGATGCGCGGCGCCTCGTGCACGGTCTGGCCGGCCTCGATGCGGAAGCCGCTGCCCGCGGGACGGATCGCCGTCACCCTGCTGTTCGGACGATAGGCGTCGCCCAGCGCCTTGTGCAGCGCCTTCAAGAGGCGCAACGGGCTGACATGCCCGTCATGCGGGCAGTAGGTGCCGCCGACGACCTCGGGCCCGAGCTCGGGCAGCAGGTTGTCGAGCCGGCGCCGGTCGACGACCTCGCAGTCGTAGCCCTTGGCGCCCTGCTGCGCGCGCAGCCGGTCGATGAAGGCGACGCGCTCGGCCATCTCGCTGTCGGAGAGGCAGAGCTGGAAGCCGCCCGGCTTGCGGTAGTTAAGGTCGATGCCGGTGCGTTCCCTCATCTCGGCCGCGAACTCGGGCCAGACATCGGCCGAAAGCCGCGCCCAGTCGGCGTATTCGGGCATACCGAGGCCCTTGCCTTGCACCCAGACCAGGCCGAAATTGCCGCGCGACGCGCGATAGGCGACGTCGCCCTCGTCCAGCACCGCCACGCGCTTGCCCCGGCGCACCAGGCCGTAGGCGATGGCGCTGCCGACCAGCCCGCCGCCCAGGACGATGAAATCCGTCGCGGCTGATATCTGCCCGTTCAATTGTCCCCCTTGCCCGCCAGGAGCCGCTCGAGCCCGTAGACCCGCTCCATGACCGCCATCATCACGGCCGCCAGCAGCATCAGCGCGGTCGAGATCGAGGCCACCATCGGATCGATGTTGTCGGTGATGTACTGGAACATGCGCACAGGCAGCGTCGTGGTGCCCGGCGAGGCGACGAACACCGTCATGGTCAGCTCGTCGAAGCTCTGGATGAAGGCGAGCAGCCAGCCACCGGCAAGGCCGGGCATGATCATCGGCAGCGTCACGCGGCGAAACACCACCGGCAGCGGCGCGCCGAGCGACCAAGCCGCCCATTCGCAATGCCGGTTCATGCCGGTGAGCGCCGCCAGCGCCAGGCGCAGCGTGAACGGCATGATGATGATCACGTGGCCCATGATCAGGCCGAAGATGTTGGCCGTGAGCCCGACTTCGGCCATGAAGCGCAGCAGCGCCACGCCCAGCACGACATGCGGCACCATGAGCGGCGAAAGGAAGAAGGCGACCAGCGCGTCGCGGCCGGGGAACTGGTGGCGGGCGGTCGCGATCGCCGCCGGCACGCTGACCAGGAGCGCGATCGTGGCCGAGGCGCAGCCGACATAGAGGCTGATCCAGAAGGCCGGAATGAAATCGCTGTGCCAGATCGCCACGAACCAGCGCAGCGACCACCGCGTGGTCGGAATCGACAGATAGGCTTCCGGCGTGAAGGCGACGAGCCCCACGACGACCAGCGGCGCCAGGATGAAGGCGATGAACATCGCGTGGAAGAGCAGCGCCAGCCTGCCGTTGCCGACCGTCATTGGAACACCTGCCGGAAGCGGCGCTCGATCAGCCGGTTGTAGCTCACGACGATCGTCACCATGGCGATCAGCAGCACGACGACGATGGCGGCGCCGAGCGGCCAGTTCTGCGAGTTGAGGAACTCGTCATAGGCCGCCATGGCAGCGACCTTGAGCCGCCGGCCGCCGACGATCGCCGGCGTGGCGAAGGCGCTGGCGGCAAGCGTGAAGACGATCAGGCTGCCCGACAGGATCCCGGGCATGGCCTGCGGCAGCACGATCCGCCTGAGGACCGTCGCCTGCGAGGCGCCGAGCGACAGGCCCGCCGCCTCGACCGCGGGATCGAGGCGGCGCAGGCTCGCCCAGACCGACAGCACCATGAACGGCACCAGCACGTGCACCAGCGCGACGGCCATGCCGGTGAAGGTGTACATGAACTCGACAGGCCGCTCGATCAGGCCGAGGCGGATCAGGACCGTGTTGACGATGCCGCGGTTGCCGAGCAGCACGGCCCAGCCGAGCGTGCGCACGATCACCGACACCAGCAGGGGCCCGAGCACGACCAGGAGGAAGATCGAGCGCCAGGGCGGCCGCATGCGGTGGATGATGTAGGCCTCAGGCGCACCGATGAACACCGAGACGGCCGTGACGACGGCGGCGAGCAGGAAGGTGCGCCCGAAGATCGTGTGGAAGTAGCTGTCGCCCAGCACCTCGGCGTAGTTCGCCCAGGTGAACCCGGGCCGGATGCCGGTCGCCATGGTGAAGCTGTTGAAGCTCAGCATCAGGACCATGACGAGCGGCGCCGCCATGAAGGCGACGAGCACCGCCGTGGCCGGCGCGCTCAGCGCGTAGGGCGCCATCGGCAGCCGCTCACTCATGGACCACCCGCGCGGCCTCCGGCGGCCAGGTGACGCGCACCGCGCCGCCCTCCGGCACATGCGCGCCGCCCTCGTTCGGCCGGATCACCGCCAGTTCGCCGATCGACGTGGCGACGCGATAGAGCCACTGCCCGCCCATGAACAGGCAGCTCTCGACCCGGCCGGGCAGGCCGTCGGCGCCGAAGCTCAGGCGCTCGGGGCGCAGCGACAGCATGAGCTTGCCGCCGGCCGCTTCGCCGGCGGCGTCGATCTCGACCTCGCCCACGCGCAGGCGCAGCCGTCCGTTCGCCCGGCCGATGACGGTGGCCGCGATCAGGTTGGTACGGCCGAGGAAGTTGGAGACGAAGACGCTGCCGGGATCCTCGTAGACCTCGTAGGGCTTGCCGATGCGGGCAATGCGCCCCCCGTCCATCACCGCGACGCGGTCGGCCATCAGCAGCGCCTCGGCCTGGTCGTGCGTGACAAGGATGGTCGTGATCGCGACGCGGCGCTGGATGTCGCGGATCTCGATCCGCATCTCCTCGCGCAGCTTGGCGTCCAGGCTCGACATCGGTTCGTCGAGCAGCAGCAGATCGGGGCGGATCACCAGCGCGCGGGCCAGGGCCACGCGCTGCTGCTGTCCGCCCGAGAGCTGCTTGGGATAGCGCTCGGCGAGATCGCCGAGGCGCACCAGAGCCAGCGCCTCGACGATGCGCTGGCCGCGCTCCGCCGCGGCCACGCGGCGCATCTCCAGGCCGAAGCCGACGTTCTCGGCCACGGTCATGTGCGGGAACAGCGCGAAGGACTGGAAGACAATGCCGATGTTGCGCCGGTTCGGCTTGACCGACGCCATTTCGCGCCCGTCGATGCGGATGCTGCCCGCCGTCGGCTCGACGAAGCCGGCGATCGCCAGCAGCGTGGTCGACTTGCCGCAGCCCGACGGCCCCAGCAGCGACAGGAACTCACCCCGCTCGACCGCGAGATCGACGCCGTCGACCGCGGCAACGCCGCCGTAGCGCTTGACGAGGCCGCTGACCTCAAGAAAAGGCACGGAGCTGCTTCCGCCTCTATCCGTCCCCCCTCCCCTCGCGGGAGGGGGGGCTGAAGAAGGAGTGCACGATCGTATCGGCTTCTTACTTCTCCACCTCGCGCTGCCAGCGCTTGGTCCAGCCCTCGCGCTCCTTGTTCATCGTGTCCCAGTCGACCGCGACCAGCTTGGCCACCTGCTCCGGGCCATAGGGCACCTGCTTCGCCACGTCCGGCGCGAGCTTGGTGTTCTTGTTGACCGGCCCGAAGCCCTGCTCCTTGGCCCAGACCGCCTGGATCTCGGGCGTCAGGTTGAACTGGATGAACTTCTGCGCCAGGTCGGAGGCGTCGGGCTTCGCCACTGGGCAGACGCCGACCATCAGCGCGACCGCGCCCTCCTTGGGATAGACGAACTCGGCCGGGAAGCCGGTGTTGGCGAGTGCCACGGTGCGGCCGCTGCCCCAGACCGAGATCACCACCTCACCCGACTGCAGCGCCTCCGACATCTTCGCCGGCGAGGGAGGGAAGCTCAGCACGTTGGGGCCGACCTTCTGCATCGCCTTGAAGCCCGGCTCGATGTTCTTCTCGCCGCCGCCGTTGACGCGCGCGAGCATGACCAGCGTGTGCAGCCCATAGGTGCCGGTGATCGGCGAGATCGCCAGCAGCTTCTTGTATTTCGGGTCGGCGATGTCGTTCCACGAACCCGGCGCCGGCCAACCCTTCTCGGCGAAATACTTCTTGTTGTAGGTGATGCCGGTGGCGACGAAGCCGGCGGCGACCGCCTTGTTTCCGGGAATGCGGGCGATGTCGTAGAGATCCTTGTAGACCGGCCCGTCCGCCAAAGGCGCGCAGAAGCCGAGCGCGACGGACTGGAACATGACGCCGTCGTCGAGGAAGACGACGTCCATCTCCTGCTTGGCCTTCTGCGCCTGCAGCCGCGCCAGCGTGTCGGTCGAGTTGCCGGCGACATACTTGAACTCGACCTTGTGCTGCTTCTGGAAGGCGGGCACGACCGTCTCGCGCATCGCCTTCTCGAACGAGCCGCCGTAGAGGCCCAGCGTCAGCGTGCTCTGCGCCGCGACCGGGCCGGCGCCGACCGCCAGTGCCACGACGCCGCCGAGAACTGCCGAGTATTTCATGATCCACCCCCGTTCATGCCGAATGCCGATGCAATCGGTTCCTGCCCCGCAAATAGGCTCTACCGGCCCGCCGGGCGCGTCAAATCGAATTGTGGCTTCGATCCATAAGCGAATATTATAAGCCGATGCCCACGCTCAACCACCGCCAGGTCGAGGCATTCCGCGCCGTGATGCTCACGGGCGGCGTGACCACCGCGGCGCAGCTGATGAACGTGACGCAGCCGGCGGTCAGCCGGCTGATCCGCGACCTGCAGGAGACGCTGAAGCTCCGGTTGTTCGAGCGCCGCGGCACGCGGCTGCTGCCGACCGCCGAGGCCTTGTCGCTGTACCAAGAGGTCGAGCAGTCCTTCGCCGGGCTCGACCGCATCACCCGGGCGGCGACCGACCTGCGCGGCCGGCGCGCCGGCGTGCTGCGCATCGCCTCGTATCCCGCGCTCGCGACCTCGTTCCTGCCGCGCTTCGTCGCGCGCTTCCTCGCCAATCGGCCGCGGCTCGACATCGCGGTCTACGGCGTCAGCTCGCGCATCGTGCTGGAGTGGGTCGCTTCGGGGCAGTGCGACCTGGGCTTCGCGTCCGACGCGCTCGAGTTCCCCTCGGTCGAGGCGGAGATGATGCAGAACGCCTCGGCGGTCGCGGTCGTGCCACCCGGCCACAGGCTGGCCGCGCGGCCCTGGCTGCAGCCGAGGGATTTCCGCGGCGAACGGTTCATCTCGCTCGGCCAGTTCACGCTGCTGCGCCATCGCATCGACTTCGCCTTTTCCGCCGCGCGCGTACAGCGCCAGATCCAGGTCGAGACCAACCTGACCGAGATTGCCTGCGGCCTCGTCGCTGCGGGCGTCGGCGTGTCGATCGTGGACCCGCTGATGGCGGACGAGTTCCGCGACCGCCTGGCGATCCGGCCGTTTCGCCCGCGCATCAAGATCGAGTTTGCCGCGCTGCATTCGGTCCAGCGCACCATGTCGGGCGTGGCGCAGGAGTTCATCGAGCAGTTCAAGCGCGAGCTCGCGCAGATCGTCAGTCGGCAGGATCCCGCCGGGCGCCGGGCGACCGCGTCGTGATTCCTCGCCTGCCGGCACCCTACAGCGTGGCCTGGCGCGCCTTGCGGTAGCCGAAGGATTTCTCGATCCGGCCGAGGATATGCGCGCCGGCGGTGGTCACCGGATAGCGCGGGTCGTCCGACGCGCCGAACGCACGGGGATCGACCACCGCCTTGAAGTCCGGATCGTAGAACGTGGCGACCGAGTAGCGGTCGCGGCCGGAGCGGTTGACCACGCGGTGCGGCGTCGAGGCATAGAGGTCGTTGGTCCAACGCGCCAGCAGGTCGCCGGAATTGACCACCAGCGTGCCGGGGATCGGCCGCGCGTCGATCCAGCGCCTTGCGCGCCGGTCGTAGACCTCGAGCCCGCCGTTGTCGTCCTGCCACAACAGGGTCAGGCAGCCGAAATCCGTGTGCGGCGCGACGCCGTACTGGTCGGGCCCCTGCTCCGGCGGCTGCGGCGGGTAGTGGATGAACTGCGTGCGCTGCAGGCGCTTGCGGTACGAGGCGGCGAAGAAGTCGGCCGGCCGGCCGAGCGACACGGCGACGGCGCGCATGACCATGGCGCCGCAGGCGCCGATCGCCGCGTAGTAGCGTTCGAGCGCCGCGCGGAACGCCGGCCGGTCGGCGGGCCAGTTGTTCGGGCCGCGCAGCGGCTCGCCGGCGCGGACGTCCGGATCGTCCTCCGCCAGCTCGAGCCCCATCGTGTAGAACTCCTTGTTGTCCGGCTTTTTCGCCTCGTACATCAGCGCGTCGCCGATCGCGCTCAGGCCGCGGTGGCGCATGTTGATCGCGACCGCGCGCTTCTCGGCCTCGGGCGCGGCGAAGAAGCGCCGCGCCTCCGCGACCGCCGCCTCGGTCACCGCGTCGGGCACGCCGTGATGGCTGATGTAGAAGAAGCCGACGGTGGTGAAGGACTCGCGGATCGCCTCCGCCGCGCGCTTCACAGCCGCATCGCTGCCTTCGGCCACGCCGGCGAAATCGACAATCGGGATCATCGGGCTCCTCGCAACCTCGCGTGTCAGGAATTGCTCACCGCGCGGCCGGTTCGCGGCGATAATGGTAGCGGTAGAGCTCGGTGTTCAAGCCGAGACTGCGGTAGAGCGCGATCGCCGGCGTGTTGTCGGCCTGGACCTGCAGGCACATGCCGCGCGCGCCGCTGCCGGCGCCCCAGGCGATCAGGGCCGCGAGCAGCCGGCGCGCATAGCCGCGCCCGCGATGCTCGGCGCCGGTGACGACCGACTCGAAGCACAGCAGCCCGTCATGGATCGCGCCGAAGGCCAGCGCGGCAAGCGCACCGTCGCGGCGGAGCGCGGCAAAGGCAGCCGGGACCGCGATCGAGCCGACGATGCGACCATAGGTCGCGGCCTTCTCGCCCCGATAGCCCTGCAGCCGCGCCATGGCGGCGACCCAATCGGAGCCGGGCTGCGGCAGAAGCACGACCGCTGGGTCGGCGCCAGCGCCAGCACCGTCCAGCGCGCCATGAAGCGTGAGCGTTTCGCCTTCGGCGGTGTAGCCCAGGCGCTCGAGAACACGGTCCATGCCGGCGTCGACGAGCGATGGAATGCGGAAGATGACGGGCAGGCCTTCGCCGCGGAACAGGGCGCCGCATGCGGCAACGATGTCCTCTCCGGCGCCTGGCCGGGCGTGTCGCGGATTGGCGCAATTGGCGCGGCGGCTGACGCCGCCGGCAAACCGCAGCAGCCAGTCGCCCACCGTCGCCTGCCGCAGGGCCGGAAATGCCTTGAGGCAGGTCTCCTCGACCCGCCAAGCCAATCGGTCCGCTTGCACCGCTCACCCCCGGGTCCGACCATTGCCACGCTGCCGCGATGCCGGCAATGGTCACGGCAGGCCCCGCCTACGCGCGCGCCGTCCGCATCTGCATGCGCAAGGACGCGGTCGCGGCGGCGTCGACGGCGGGCGGCGCGCCGGCGATGACCACGCCGTAGGCCGCGCGCGCCCCGGCAGGGGAGACCTTCTCCTCCAGCACGTCGTCGAGCACCGCCTGGGGATCGCGGTCGAGCGGATCGCCGTGGCCGCCGCCGCCGGCAAGGCGGACGCGGAACAGGTCGCCCATGCCGACGCGGGTCAGGAACTTGGCCGGGAAGCGCTCGACCGCGCCGCCGGTGCGGCGGATCGTCACGTCCGTCGGCGCGCCCGACCCGCCGCCCATCAGGCCGTAGGTGCGGTGGTCGCGCCGGTCCGAGCGGATCTGCAGCACCGCATCGTCGGCCTTGAAGCGCAGATGGCGCTCGAGCGCGAGGCCGCCGCGGTAGCGCCCGGCCCCGCCGGTGTCGGGCACGAAGCCGTAATGCTCGACCGCGATCGGCAGGTCCGCCTCGACCATCTCCGCCGGCGTGTTGGAGTAGTTCACGAGCGTGCCGGTGCAGGCGTCCATCCCGTCGCGGTCCGGCCCGCCGCCCCAGGAGCCGACCAGGAACTCGAGATAGACGAACGACCTGCCCGTGCGGTCCACGCCGCCGAACGACACGCCGACCTCCGGCGCGTTCGCGCCGCAGGCCGGGATCAGGTGCGGCACGGCCTGGGCCAGGGCGCCGAACACCGTGTCGGCGATGCGGATGCCGGTGATGCCGCGCGCGGCCACCGCCGCGGGCGGGCGCGGATTGACGATCGTGCCCTCGGGCGCGATCACCCTGATCGGCCGGAAATAGCCGGCGTTGTTCGGGATCGACAGGTCGACGACCGAGCGCACGCAGGCCAGCGCCGTGGACAGCGTGAACGGGTAGACGCAGTTGATCGCGCCGCGCACCTGCGCCGAGGTGCCGGTGAAGTCGATCGTCAGCTCCTCGGCCCCGATCGTGACCGTGGCGACGAACGGGATCGGCCGCGGGTCGATGCCGTCGCCGTCGAGATGGTCGGTGAAGGTCCAAGTGCCCTTCGGCAGCTTGGCGATCTCCGCGCGCGTGAAGCGCTCGGTGTAGTCCAGCAGGTCGCGGCAATGCCGCTCGAAGCCGGCGGCGCCGTAGCGGTCCATGAGCTGCATCAACCCGCGCTCGCCCACGGTGCAGGCGGCGATCAGCGAGCGGATGTCGCCCATCACCTTGTCCGGCACGCGCACGTTGTGCTCGACGATGCGGAACAGGTTCTCGTCGGGCTCGCCCTGGCGCCACAGGCGCGATGGCGGGATGCGCAGCCCCTCCTGGTACAGCTCGGTCGAATCGCTGGCGTTGCCGCCGGGGATGCGCCCGCCGATGTCGGTCATGTGCGCCAGCGCGACGGAGAACCCGCGCAGGACCCCGCCGTGATGCACCGGCTTGACCAGCACGATGTCGGGCAGATGGGTGCTGCCGTCGTAGGGATCGTTGGTGATGAACAGGTCGCCGGGTCGGATCTGCGCGCCGAACTGGCGCATCACCGAGCGAACGGCGAAGGGCATGGCGCCGAGATGGAACGGCAGGCATGTCCCCTGCGCGATCAGCTCGCCGTCGGCCAGGAAAAGGGCGGTGGAGAAGTCCATCGCCTCCTTGACGACGAAGGACCGCGCCGTGCGCGCCACGGTCAGCGCCATCTCGTCGGCGAGCGTGACGAGCGCGTTCTTGACCAGCTCGAGCGCGAACGGGTCGCGCGCTTCCGGCCGCTCGGTTGCCTGGATCTGCGCCATCGCCCTATTCCAGCTCGATCTCGCCCAGCTCGATTTCAATGGTGTCCCAGGCGACGCGGCGCGCTCGCGCGCCCGGCGGGATCACGGTCGTGCTGTCGAATTCCTCGACCAGCAGCGGGCCCGACCGCCACGCCGCGCCAAGCTCCCGGCGCGCGCAGATCGGCGTACGGACCCAGCCCGTCTCCGGTCCGAAATAGACCTTGCGCGCGGCGACCGCGCCCTGCGTCGTCTCGGCCACCGACAGCGACGGCGGCACATGCGCCGTCGCGGCGATGCCGCGCGCCACAACGCGCAGGTTCATCGTCTCGATCGCCTCCTCGTCGGAGCGGTAGCCGTATTGCCGCTCGTGCGCCGAGCCGAATGCGTCCCGCAACATCGCCGCCGCATCGCCCGCATCGGGCCACGCGACCGTCAGCTCGGCGTTCGCGCCGACATAGCGCAGGTCGACCTGCCGCGCGAAGCGCCGATGCCCCGGGTCGAAGCCTTCGTCCCCCAGGGCCGCCTCCCCCTCAGCCTCCATCGCCCGGAACGCCTCCTCGAAGTCCGGCATCGCCATCCGGTCGAGGCTGCGCTTGAAGGTGCGCACGTAGTGATGCTCGACCTCGGGGAACAGCATGCCCAGCGCGCTGAACAGGCCCGGCACCGGCGGCACCAGGATGCGCTTGATCTCCAGCAACCGCGCCAGCGTCGCGGCATGCACCGGCCCGTTGCCGCCGAAGGCCAGGATGGCGAACTCGCGCGGGTCGCGCCCGCGCTCGGTCGAGACGGCGCGCAGCGCCCGCGCCATGGTCGCGTTGGCCACGCGATGCACGCCCCAGGCCGCGTCCTCCGCCGCCACGCCCAGCGGGCGCGCGACGGCGCGGTCGAGGGCCGCCGCCGCCAGCTCGCGGCGGATCGGCAGCCCGCCGCCGGCGAGCGCTACCGGGTTGACGAAGCCGAGCACGACGTTGGCGTCGGTCACGGTCGGCTCGGCGCCGCCACGGTCGTAGCAGGCCGGCCCCGGCGC